>NZ_JBOHGA010000039.1:0-37111 GCF_050699915.1 Actinophytocola sp. | reverse complement strand
GGCCACGGCCGTGCTCGACCTGGACCCGTACACGCTGGCCCCGCAGCACCGGGCGCGGTACGCGTCGCTGATCCACACCGTCGCGGGCGCCGCCGAGCAGGACACCGCGCGGCTGGGCCTCGCGACGCTGGCGAGCTGGGCCCGGTGGGACGAGGCCGGCACGGAGCTGCTCGTGGGACGGGTGGCCGACCTCGCGAACACCGCGAGCTGGCGGGAGGCGCTCACCGCGCTCATCGCGGGCGCCACCGCCACCGAGGACCCTGCGCCGCTGGTCGACGCGGTCACCCGCCTGCTGTCCACTCCGGACTGGACTGCCGCGGCCGACCGTGACCTGCCGGCGCGCCAACGCATCCAGGCCATCGCCGACCTCGTCGGGCGCAGTGCCTACGAGGCGCCGAGCCTGCGGGCGGCGGCGTCCGCGCTGGCCGACGCGCTGGCGGCCGAGGAGACCCTGCGCGGTTCGATGATCGACCTGGCGGTGACCGCGATCCCGTTCGAGCCGGACGGCGACGGCGTGGCGGCGCTGCGCCGGGTGGCCGCGCTGGCCGACGAGCCGCGGTGGGCCTGGCGGGCGCACCGGGCGGTGCTGTGGCGGCTGAGCGGCCGGGTGGCGAAGCTGCCGCAGGCGCACCTGTACGACCTCGCCACGGCTGCGGACCCGTTGCTGGGCCTGGCGATCGCGAGCCAGGCGGGCCCGGAGGCCGGCTGGCCGACGCACTGGCGAGCATTCGTCACCGGCCTGCGCGACCACGCCGACCCGGACGTCCGCCTGACCGCGCTGGACACCTACACCACCCGGGAGTGACCGTCAGCCGGTGTCGGGCCTACCGTGGATCCGCTCGGCGACCTCGTCGATGAGTCGGGGGCGGGCACCTGGTCGACCAGCCACTGCCACCCGTTGTTCAGCGCACTCTGGGCCTCCTCGAAGCTGCGCCGCTGATTGGGCCGCCCGGGTTCGTGCCACACCGGCGGTGGCGTGGCCGGCTCCTGCGAGGTCGCGGCCGGCGGCTCTGGCGGCTCGATGCGCGGTGCGGCAGGGACTTCCGCGCGAGGTGGCGGCGCCGGTTCCGGCACCGGCCATGGCAGGGGCAAGGCCGGCTCGGGCGACCGCCTGCGAGCGGACCTGCTCTGCACCACGCCGTAGGTGATGAACCCGAGCCCGATGACGACGCCGGTGACGAGCGCGGCGATCATGCCCGTCGACAGCGGCGGCTTCGAGTCGTCCTCCCGGAGGTCCTGCTCGCCGAGCTCGGCCTCCAGCTGCTCGCGGGAGTAGTCGACCGACTCCCGACCACCCGTCGTGGCGACATCGACGACGAGGTACTCGAGTCGGTGCGGGTACTGCTCCCACACGACGCGACGGACGGTCGAGAGGTCCATCTCCGAGGGCTCGGGTTGGGGGGTGGTGAAGACGACCGTGACGTTTCGTCGAGTCGTCCCCGAGGTTCCAGTCCTCGCTGGCGGTGACCGACACGGACTCGATGCCGGCGTCCGACAGGGACTCCTCGATCCGGGCCTGGTTCGTCGGCCGATCATAGAACGAAGTCCGGCCCCGGAACCTCGTGGTTCCGGGGCCGGACAGGGAAAGAGCTCAGCGTCGGTCGGCGTCACCCACCGGCTCGGGCTCCTCGTCGACGATCACCGGCGGCTCGTTCGTCGCCGGGTCGAGCGGCTCCGCCGAGCCGGCGACCGGCTCCGCCGGAGCGGTCCTGCCGCGCGGCAGGAACAGCGCCGGGATGAACGCCAGCGCCAGGAACACCACGGCCCAGACGAACGTGGCCGAGTACGCGTCGGCCATCGGCGGGGCCAGCAGGTCGCGCACCGGCTCGGGCAGGTCCCGGATCGACGTCGCGTTCGGCGCCTCGGCCCCCGGCGGGGCCGGCGGCAGCTGCGCGAGGACCGGGGTGAGCCGGTCCTTGATCTCGTTGAACAGCAGCACCGACAGCATCGCCGTACCGATCGAGGCGGCCACCTGCTGGATGATGTTCAGGCTCGTCGACGCACGCGCGACATCCTGCTGCCGCAACGACTTCAGCGCGATCGACATGACCGGCATCATCGTCATGCCCATGCCCAGCCCCATCACGAACAGCGCGGCACCGATCGTCCAGTACGACGTGGTGTCGCTGAGCTGGGTGAACATCAGCATCGTGGCCACGATGATCACCAGGCCGAACTGCACCATCCGAGCCGCGTAGCCGCGGTCCACGAGCTGGCCGGAGATCGGCATCATGATCATCGCGCCGAAGCCCTGCGGGGCCAGCAGCAGACCGGCCGTCAGCGCGTCCTCGGCCCGCACCTGTTGGAAGTACAGCGGCAGCATCAGCATGGCGCCGAAGAACGCGATCACGAACAGCACCATCGTCAGCATCGAGAGGGTGAACCCGCGGTCGCGGAACAGCTTCAGGTCGATCAGCGCGTGCGGCGTGCGCGCGGCGTGCCAGATGAACCCGGCCACCAGCGCCGCCCCGGCCAGCGCCGGCACGTAGACCTCGGGGTGCCCGACGCCCTCGTGCGAGGGCACCTGCGCCAGGCCATAGATCAGCGCGGCGAGACCCGGCGAGAGCAACAGCAGGCCGAGCGCGTCGAACTTCTCCGTCGGCCGCGGCTCGTCCTGGTCGAGGATCCGCGACCCGAGGATCAGCGACACGATGCCGACCGGCACGTTGATGAAGAAGATCCACCGCCACGACACGTCGTCAACGAGGTAGCCGCCGAGGATCGGGCCCACGATCGGGCCGAGCAGCATCGGCACGCCGAGCACGGCCATCACGCGGCCGACCCGATCGGGCCCGGCCGCCTTGGTCAGGATCGTCATGCCGACCGGCATCAGCATGCCGCCGCCCAGGCCCTGCAGGACCCGGAACAGGATCAGCGACTCCGCCGACCAGGCCAGGCCGGCCAGCGCCGAGCCGACCATGAACAGGAAGATCGCGGTGAGGTAGATCCGCTTGGTGCCGAACCGGTCCGCGGCCCAGCCGGACAGCGGGATGACGGTCGCGAGCGCCAGGGTGTAACCCGTGACCACCCACTGCATCTGGTCCAGCGTGGTGTCGAACTCGATGATCAGCCGGTCGAGCGCGACGTTGACCACCGTGATGTCGAGCATCGCCATGATCGCGCCGAGCACGACCACGCCGCCGATCGCGAGAACTCTGCGGTCGAGCTTGTCCGACCCGGGTGCCGCCCCCGCGGCGGGTGCCGGACTCATTGGTTCCATCAAGGCCCTTCCCCTTTGCCTTTTTCTTGCCTCAACAGCCGTCGGCTGCGTTCTGCTGGTCCCCCCGAGCGAGAATCGGCGACAGAGCCTTGGAAAGTTGCTCCCGCTCGCGGTCACTGAGCGACTCGACACACTCGCGCACGGCCTCGCGGTGGGCGTGCACGAACCCGGCCACCAACACGCGACCCTGCTCGGTCAGCCTGACCCGCTTGACCCTACGGTCCTGCTCGTCCTCCCTGCGCGTGACCATCTCCGCCCGGGAGAGCGCCTGCACGACCCGCCCCGAGGTCGCCATCGACGACCCGAGCCGCGCGGCGAGCTCGTGGACGGCCAGTTCCTCCTGGCAGTCGGCGAGCACGAACATGGCACGTAGTTGGGAGAATGTCAGGTCGAGTCCGGCCGCGACACCCAATATGTGGGCCTCGCCGCTCTTCTTCAGATTCGACAGGAAACTCACCACGTCCTCGGTGACAGCGTCGACAGAGCTGTCGACCGAGGTAGCCGAGGTTTGTTTCACGCGCGCAATCATCTCACCGGTGAAACTAACTGCAAGTGACTGTGGCCGGGGTCTCAGTTCTCCAGCAGCGAAAACTATGTCCGCGTAGCTGACAGATAGCGACGAGCGACGTTCTGGTCACCCGACGCGCTCGCTCGCCAGTCCGCGATCCACGGCCCGGTCCCCTCGCTCTGGTCCAGCACGCCCGCCTCCAGCCAGGTGTACCGGCCGTCGAGCGTGGCCTCGGCGACCCGTTGGTCGACGTCGTCGGTGTTCGTCCACAGCGCGTCGAAGAGCCGATCGACGCGCAGCCGCGCGTGTTCGCAGAACACGGCGGCCAGCTCGCGTGCCGAGTCACCCAGCAGCTCCGCCCGCACGCACGCGGCGGACATCGCGAACAGCTCCGCGCCGATGTCGACGATCCGGCCGAGGAAGCCCTGCCGCTTCTCCAGCCCGGCCTGCCAGCGGGCCATGCCGTAGAAGGTGGACCGGGCGAGCTTGCGCGAGGCGCGCTCGACGTAGCGCAGGTGTGTCGCGAGTGGACCGAAGTCGCGGAACGCGGTCGGCAGCTGGCCCTTCCCGGCGACGAGCTTGGGCAGCCACCTCGCGTAGAACCCGCTCGCCTTGGCGGCCGCCTTCGCCTTGCGACCGGCGTCGGCCTTGGGGTCGGCGAGGTCGCCGGCGACCGCGAGGTGCGCGTCGACCGCCTCGCGCGCGACCAGCAGCCGCATGATCTCGCTGGAGCCCTCGAAGATCCGGTTGATCCGCATGTCCCGCACCGACTGCTCGGCCGGAACCGCTCGCTCGCCGCGCGCGGCCAGCGACTCGGCGGTCTCGTAGCCGCGGCCACCGCGGATCTGCACCAGTTCGTCGGCGATCAGGCAGGTCATCTCGCTGGCCCACAGCTTCGCGAGCGCCGCCTCGATCCGGATGTCGTGCCGGCCCTGGTCGGCGAGCTGGCCGGAGAGCTCCAGCACCGACTCGAGCGCGAACGTCGTGGCGGCGAGGAACGACAGCTTGCCGGCCACCGCGCCGTGCCGGCCGACCGGCCTGCCCCACTGCACCCGTTCCGCCGACCACTCGCGGGCGATCTTGAGCGACCACTTCGCGGCGGCGGCGCAGGACGCGGGGATCGCGAGCCGGCCGGCGTTCAGCGTGGTCAGCGCGATCTTGAGGCCGTCGCCCTCGCGGCCGATCAGGTTCCGCTTCGGCACGTGCACCTGGTGCAGCCGCGTGACGCCGTTCTCGATGCCGCGCAGGCCCATGAAGGCGTTGCGCCGCTCGACCGTGACGCCCGGCGAGTCGGCCTCGACGACGAACGCGGAGATGCCGCCGCGGCGTCCGTCCGACTTCGGCACCCGGGCCATGACGACGAGCAGCTCGGCCACGACGCCGTTCGTGGTCCACAGCTTGACCCCGTCGAGCACGTAGCCGTCCTCGGTCGGGGTGGCCGTGGTGGCGAGCCGCGCGGGGTCGGAGCCGACGTCGGGCTCGGTCAGCAGGAACGCCGACACCGCGCCCTTCGCGCAGCGGGGCAGGAACTCGCGCTTCTGCTCCTCGGTGCCGGCGAGCTTCAACGGCTCGGGCACGCCGATCGACTGGTGTGCGGAAAGCAGCGCGCCGATGCTCGGGTGCACGCTGCCGACCAGCATCAGCGCGCGGTTGTAGGCGACCTGGGTCAGGCCGAGCCCGCCGTACTCCTCGTCGATCTTGATGCCGAAACAGCCGAGCTCGGCGAAGCCCTCGACCCACTCGTCGGGGATGCGCGCCTCACGCTCGACCACCGCGCCGTCCAGTCCCTCGCAGAACCTGCGCAGCCCGGCCAGGAACGCCTGGGCCTTCGCGTCGGCCGCTCGGTCGGGCGTGGGGTGCGGGTGGATCAGGTCGAGCTGGAGCCGACCGAGGAACAGCTCCTTGCCGAAGGAGGGCTTGTCCCAGCCGCTCTCCCGGGCCTCTTCCGCGACGGCTCGTGCTTCTTCCTCCGACACCTTCGGTTGCTCAGCCACGACGCTCGCCTCCTCCACGCTAGGCTACCCGTGAGTAGCCCTGGTGAAACCCTCACCGGGGCGCGGCGCCGTCGGCGGGGCGCGGCAGAATGCGGAGCCGTGACCGCGACCGCCACCCCCGCATCAGTGTTCCTGCGCATCGCCGAGGAGCTCGACGTCGCCGAACGCCAGGTGCGTTCGGCCGTGGACCTGCTCGACGGCGGGTCGACCGTCCCGTTCATCGCGCGGTACCGCAAGGAGGTAACCGGCGCGCTCGACGACGCCCAGCTGCGCACGCTCGAGGAGCGGCTGCGCTACCTGCGCGAGCTGGAGGAGCGCCGGGCCGCCGTCCTGGACTCGGTCAAGTCCCAGGGCAAGCTCACCGACGAGCTGTCCACGCAGATCCTGGCCGCCGACTCCAAGGCGCGCCTCGAGGACATCTACCTGCCCTACAAGCCGAAGCGGCGCACCAAGGCCCAGATCGCCCGCGAGGCCGGGCTCGAGCCGCTGGCCGACGGGCTGATCGGCAACCCCGACACCGACCCGCAGGCCGCCGCGGCGGTCTTCGTCGACGCCGACAAGGGCGTGGCCGACGCGCAGGCCGCGCTCGACGGTGCCCGCGCCATCCTCGTCGAGCGCTTCGGCGAGGACGCCGACCTCATCGGCACGCTGCGCGAGCGGATGTGGAACAAGGGCCGGCTGGTCGCGAAGGTCCGCGACGGCAAGCAGGAGGCGGGCTCGAAGTTCGCCGACTACTTCGACTTCTCCGAGCCGTACACGAAGCTGCCGAGCCACCGGATCCTCGCCATGTTCCGCGGCGAGAAGGAGGAGATGCTCGAGCTGACCCTCGAGCCGCACGACTCCGACGAGCAGCCGCCGGGCCCGTCCGACTACGAGGTCATGATCGCCGGCCGCTTCGGCGTCGACGACCGGGGCCGGCCGGCCGACAAGTGGCTCGGCGACACGGTCCGCTGGGCCTGGCGCACCCGCATCCTCGTGCACCTCGGCATCGACCTGCGCGCCAGGCTGCGGGCCGCCGCCGAGGACGAGGCGGTCCGCGTGTTCGCCACGAACCTGCGTGACCTGCTGCTCGCCGCGCCCGCCGGCACCCGCGCCACGATGGGCCTCGACCCGGGCCTGCGCACCGGCGTGAAGGTCGCGATCGTGGACGCCACCGGCAAGGTCGTCGCCACCGACACGATCTACCCGCACGCGCCCGCGAGGCGCTGGGACGAGTCGCTGGTGAAGCTGCACCAGCTCGCCACGGCTTTCGACGTGGACCTGATCGCGATCGGCAACGGCACCGCGTCGCGGGAGACCGACAAGCTCGCAGCCGAGCTGCTCGCCAAGGCGCCGGACCTGAAGCTGACCAAGGTCATGGTGTCCGAGGCGGGCGCGTCGGTGTACTCGGCGTCGGCCTACGCCTCCCAGGAGCTGCCGGAGCTGGACGTGTCGCTGCGCGGTGCGGTGTCGATCGCCCGCCGGCTGCAGGACCCGCTGGCCGAGCTGGTGAAGATCGACCCCAAGTCCATCGGCGTCGGGCAGTACCAGCACGACATCTCCGAGACGAAGCTGTCCCGCTCGCTCGACGCGGTCGTGGAGGACTGCGTGAACGGCGTCGGCGTCGACCTCAACACCGCGTCGGTGCCGCTGCTCACCCGGGTGTCCGGCATCGGCTCCTCGCTGGCGTCGAACATCGTGTCGCACCGGGACGCCAACGGCCCGTTCCGCTCGCGCACCGCCTTGAAGAGCGTGCCGAAGCTCGGGCCGAAGGCGTTCGAGCAGTGCGCGGGCTTCCTGCGCATCCCCAGCGGCGACGACCCGCTGGACGCGTCGGCCGTGCACCCGGAGGCCTATCCGGTGGTGCGCCGGATCGTGCAGTCCACCGGTGGCGGGCTGGGCGAGCTGATCGGCAACACGAAGACGCTGAAGGCGTTGTCGCCCAAGGACTTCGTCGACGACAAGTTCGGCCTGCCGACGGTCACCGACATCCTGTCCGAGCTGGACAAGCCAGGCCGCGACCCGCGGCCGGCGTTCAAGACGGCGACGTTCAACGACGCGGTGCACACGCTGAACGACCTGAAGGTGGGCATGGTGCTGGAGGGCGTGGTCACGAACGTGGCCGCGTTCGGCGCCTTCATCGACATCGGCGTGCACTGCGACGGGCTCGCGCACGTCTCGCAGCTGTCCCGCAACTTCGTCAAGGACCCGCACGAGGTGGTGAAGTCCGGCGAGATCGTGCGCGCCAAGGTGCTCGAGGTCGACATCCCGCGCAAGCGGATCTCGCTGACGCTGCGGCTGGAGGAGGAGACCGCTCCCCCACGCGGCGGCCAGCGGGGCGGCGGCGACCGGGACCGGCGCGGCCAGCGCGGCGGCCAGCAGGGTGGTGGCGGGCAGCGTCGCCAGCAGCGGCAGGACTCCGGTGCCGGCGGCGCGATGGCCGACGCGCTCAAGCGGGCGGGCTACAAGCCGAAGTGATTTGACCTGGAGCGCGCACCAACTCGTAGCTTCGGTGCCATGACGACTCCACAGCACAAGATCGGTTCCGGTTTCGGCGCCACGAGCACGGCGGACGAGGTCCTCGCCGGCCTCGAGCTGGCCGGCAAGCTCGCGATCGTCACCGGGGGCTACTCGGGCATCGGCCTCGAGACCACGCGCGCGCTCGTCCGGGCGGGCGCCCACGTCGTGGTGCCGGCCCGGCGGGTCGATGCCGCCCGTTCGGCCCTCGGCGACATCGCCGAGGTGGCCGGGCTGGACCTGGCCGACCTGGACAGCGTCCACGAGTTCGCCGACCGCTTCCTGGCGACCGGCCGCGACATCGACATCCTGGTCAACAACGCGGGCATCATGGCCTGCCCCGAGACCCGGGTCGGCCCGGGCTGGGAGGCGCAGTTCGCCACCAACCATCTCGGCCACTTCGCGCTCGCCAACCGCCTCTGGCCGAGACTGGTGACCGGCGGCGGCGCGCGGGTGGTCTCGGTGTCCTCGGCCGGCCACCGCCGCTCGGACATCCGCTGGGACGACCCGTGGTTCGAGCGCGGCTACGACAAGTGGGCCGCCTACGGCCAGTCGAAGACGGCGAACGTGCTGTTCGCCGTGGAGCTGGACCGGCGGGGCGAAGGCTCGGGCGTACGCGCGTTCGCGCTGCACCCGGGCGGCATCCTGACCCCGTTGCAGCGTCATCTGGCGGACGGGGAGATGGTCGAGCAGGGGTGGTTCGACGCGGACGGCAACCCGCTGTTCGACGCGAAGACCCCGGAGCAGGGCGCGGCCACGCAGGTGTGGGCGGCCACCTCGCCACAGCTGGCGGACCTGGGCGGGGTCTACCTCAAGGACTGCGACATCGCCGAGGTCGCGGACGACCAGAGCGGCCGCGGCGTCCGCCCGTACGCCATCGACCCCGACTCCGCCCGCCGGCTGTGGACCATGTCCGCCGAGTTGACCGGAGTGGCCGGGTAGCTTCGGGTACAAGGGGTCTCGTAAGCGGAGCGAACCATGGGCACTGTGTACGAACGGATCGAGCCGCGGCTGCGACGGTTCATCGAGGAGCAACCGGTGTTCTTCGTCGCCAGCGCGCCGCTGGCCGACGACGGGCACGTCAACCTCTCGCCCAAGGGCCGCGAAGGCACCCTCGCGGTCCTCGACGAGGAGACGCTGGCGTACCTCGACTTCGGCGGCAGCCACGCGGAGACCGTGGCGCACCTGCGGGAGAACGGCCGCATCACGCTGATGTGGTGCGCCTTCTCCGGCCCGCCCAAGGTGCTGCGCGTACACGGCCGCGGCGAGCCAGTCTTCCGCGACGACCCCTGCTGGCCCGAGTTGATCGGCCACTTCGCCGCCAGCGACGGTCCCGGCGCCCGCGCGATCGTCCTCGTACACGCGGTCATGGTGAGCGACAGCTGCGGGTTCGCGGTGCCGTTCATGGACTACCGCGCCGAGCGCACGCAGCACGCCGAGTACTTCGGCCGCAAGTCCGATCCCGAGTTCGCCGCGTACTGCGAGCGCAAGCCACACAACGGCACCAGCATCGACGGCCTGCCGGCCATCCCGCTGCCGCTGCCCGATCGGACGGTGTAGGGCTCAGCGCACGGTCCCGTCCGCGTCGACCAGGAGCCGCCCCTGCGCGGCGCTGCCACCGCAGTCGGGACCGTTCGGGTAGGTCGGCTCGGCCGCCACGGTCAGGGTCTGGTCGACGACGTTCCCGGAGGGTCCGTTGAGCCGCACCGTCGCGGTCACCTCGGTCTCCGGCAGGTCGAGCACCTGCACGAAGGCGCCCCCGCCCGAACCCAGCTCGACCCGCTCGGTCCGGCAGTGGCCGGCCCAGCACAGCTCCAGAGTGCCGGCGCTGACTTTCGCCGCGACCGCGGGATCCACCTCCACGACGACCCCGGGCACGGCGGCGATCAGCGTGCAGGCCCGACCCTCGGCGCACGCCGCCATCAGACCGAGGGTCAGCGCGAGGACCGCCGCCCTCAGCAGCGCGGGCGGGTTCATGGCGCCAGTCTCGCAGCAACTCGGCGTCGCGCGGCTAGAGTTTCTCCATGCCACGGCTGAACAAGGCGGCCCGGGACCTCGTCGGGTCCGGCGCGCTCGCCCACCTGGTCACCCTCAACGCCGACGGCGCCCCGCAGGTGGCCATCGTCTGGATGGGCTGCGACGGCGACGAGCTCGTCTCCGGGCACCTGATGGCGAGCCAGCAGAAGCTGCGCAACGTGCGGCGCGACCCGCGGGTCGTGATCTCCTTCGAGGCGGACACGGCGAACCCGATCGGCATGCGCGACTACCTCGTGGTGCACGGCACGGCTCGCGTCACCGAGGGCGGCGCGCCCGAGCTGCTGCAGCGGCTCGCGCAGAACTACATCGGCCCCGGCACGAAGTTCCCGCCGATGCCCGACCCGCCGCCGGGCTTCGTCCTCCGCGTCGCGATCGACCGGATCGGCGGCTCCGGAGAGTGGGCCGAGCAGGACTAGTAGACCCTGTTTCGAAGCTCGACCCACCGCTCGAACGAACCCTCTGGCACCTTCAAAACAGGGTCTAGCGACGGATTCGCGCCATCTCCGGGTCGACCAGCGGCTCGGCGGCGACCGTGGCCGCGAGCCGCTCGCCGAAGTACTCGACCTCGACCGGCCGGCCCGGCTCCAGGCCGGCCGGCAGCCAGGCGTAGGCGATCGGCTTGCCGATCGTGTGGCCGAACGCCGCGCTGGTGACGTACCCGGCGGGCCGGCCGTCGAGGTACACCGGTTCCTTGCCCAGCACCACCGACTCCGGCCGGTCCATCGTGAGGCACGTCAGCTTCCGCGCCGGCTCGCCGCGGGCCTCGAGCGCGGCGCGGCCGACGAAGTCGCCCTTGTCCATCCGCACCGCGAAACCCACGCCCGCCTCGTACGGGTCGTGCTCGGTGGTCATGTCCACGCCCCACAGCCGGTAGCCCTTCTCCAGCCGCAGGCTGTTGAACGCCGCCCGACCGCCGGCGATCACGCCGAGCGTCTGTCCCGCCTCCCACAGCGTGTCCCACAGCTTCAGCCCGTGGTCGGCGGTGGTGTAGAGCTCCCAGCCCAGCTCGCCGACGTAGGACACGCGCAGCGCGGTGACCGGCACGTGCCCGACGTACGCCCGCATCGCGCGGAAGTAGCCCAGCGCCTTGTGCCCGAAGTCCTGCTGGGACAACGGTTGCACGAGGTCGCGGGCGAGCGGTCCCCACACGCCGACACAGCACGTGCCGCCGGTGATGTCGCGCACCGACACCCCGTCCGGGGCGTGGCGCAGCAGCCAGTCCAGGTCGAGGTTGCCGTTGGCGCCGAGCTGGAATTGCCGCTCGCCCAGCCGCGCGACTGTCAGGTCGCTGCGGACGCCGCCGGCGTCGTCGAGCAGCAGCGTGTAGGTCACCGCGCCGACCTTCTTGGCGAGGTTGTTCGTGGTCATCCGCTGCAGGAAGTCCAGCGCGCCGGGCCCGGTGACCTCGAGCCGCTTGAGCGGCGTCATGTCGAAGAGCGCCACCCGCTCGCGGGTGGCCCGCGACTCGGCGGCCGCGATCGGCGACCAGTACCGGCCAGCCCACTCGCCACGCTCGGGCGTCTCCTCGGCCGGGTTGGTCTCGAACCAGTGCGGCCGCTCCCAGCCGGCGGCCTCCAGGAAGACCGCGCCGAGCTCCTGCTGGCGCGGGTAGAACGGGCTGACCCGCAGCGGCCGCGGGTCCGCCATCGGCTGCAGCGGGTGCACGACGTCGTACACCTCGACGAAGTTCTGCGCGCCGCGCCGGGCGACGAAGGCCGGCGAGAGCTGGATCTCCTCGAACCGGTGCAGGTCACACTCGTGGGTGTCCACATCGGACCGACCGGCCACCAGCGACTCCGCGGTCGCCCGCGCCACGCCGGCGGAGTGGGTGACCCACACCGCCTCGCAGAGCCAGAAACCCTTGGCTTCGCGGGACTCGCCGACCAGCGGGAAGCCGTCCGGGGTGAACGAGAAGATCCCGTTGAACGCCTCCTCCACCTTCGCCTCGCCCAGCGCGGGCAGCAGGTCGACCGAGTCCCGCCAGGACGGCGCGAAGTCCTCCTCGGTGAACGGCAGCATCGAGGGCATGACCGCCGCGTCCGCGTGCCGCGCGAACTCCTCGACCGGCATGGGCCGGTGGGCGTAGGAGCCGATGCCGATCCGGTCGCCGAGCTCGCGGAAGTAGAGGTCGGCGTCCTGGTGGCGCAGGATCGGCCCGCCGCGCAGGCCGGCGACCGGGGTCGTGGTGGCGTACTGGTGGGCGAGCGGCTGCAACGGCACCGTGAGCCCGACGAGCCGGCCGACCTTCGGGCCCCAGAACCCGGCGCAGCAGACGACGATGTCCGCGCCGAACGTGTCCGAGTCGGTGACGACGCCGGTCACCCGACCGCTCTCGACGCGGACGTCGACCACCTCCTGGTGCGCCAGGAACCGGGCGCCCCGCGCGATCGCCCGGCGGGCCTGCGCCTCGCCGGCCGCGACCGCGGGGCACAGCCCGTCGGTCGGGACGTGGTAGCCGCCGAGTATCCGGTCCCGGTCGAGCAGCGGCTGGAGCTCGACGCACTCCTCGGGGGTCCGCAGGTGCGCGTCGAGGCCCCAGGACGTGGCCCAGCCGCGCTTGCGGTGCAGGTCGGCCCAGCGCTCCGGCGTCGTCGCCACCTCGAGACCGCCGACCTGGCCGAAGACGCCCAGCGCGGTGTACTTGTCGACCGTGTAGCGGGCGAACTCGGTCATCGTCTTCGACGGGTTGGTCTGGAAGACGAGCCCCGGCGCGTGCGAGCTGGACCCGCCCGCGGCGAACAGCGGCCCCTGCTCGAGCACGGTGACGTCGGTCCACCCCCGCGCGGTCAGCTCGTCGGCAAGCGCGCAACCGACGATCCCGGCCCCGACAACGACCACTCGCGGCTGCGCCATCGTTTCCTCCTCCACAACCCGCGGAGCAATACGCAACAGTCTCGAAGTCACGTCTCGCTGCGTCAACCCTGTCTAGGGTGGGTCGCATGTTCTACGTCGGCAGCTACACGTCGGACAAGGGCGGCAACGGCGTGGGCCTGACCGCGCTGCGGCCGGACGCCGGTGGCCTCACCCAGGTCGGCGAGCTGGCGATGACGTCGCCGTCGTGGCTGACGCGGCATCCGACCGAGCCGGTCCTCTACGCCACCAACGAGGCCGCCGACGGCGCGATCACCACGGTCGACCTCACCACCTTCACCGCGGTGGACACCGTGTCCACCGGCGGGGCCGATCCGTGCCACCTCGCGATCACGCCCGACCTGCGGTTCCTGTTGTGCGCCAACTACATCAGCGGCAGCCTGGCGGTGTTCGGACTGGCCGCGGACGGGCGGATCACCGGCCGCACCGACCTCGTGACGCACGAGGGCAGCGGGCCCGACCCGGAGCGCCAGGAGGCCGCGCACGTGCACATGGCCGTGCCGCTGGACAGTCCACAGGGGACGCTCGTGTCCGCGGTGGACCTCGGTACCGACGAGATCCACACCTACCGGCTGGCGGAGACCGGCGAGCTGGAGCGGCTCGCGGTCTCGGCGCTGCCGCCCGGCACCGGACCGCGGCAGCTGGTCCGCCGGCCGGGCACCGACGTCGCCTACGTGGCCGGCGAGCTGGCGGCCACCCTGGTCACCGTGCGCGAGGACCCGATCGGCACGTTCACCCCGCTCGGCGTCGAGCAGGCCACGAAGACGCCCTACGACGGCGACCGGAACTACCCGGCACACCTGGAGTTCGTGGGCGAGCGGCTGTACCTGTCCAACCGCGGACCGGACGTCCTCACCGAGTTCGACCTCGCACCCGCGGCGGTCGCCGACCACCCCTGCGGCGCCTTCCCGCGGCACTTCTCGATCGTGGACGGCGTCTGCCGGGTGGCGGCTCAGCTCGACGACGCGATCGTGTCGTTCCCGCTCGCCGGCGGCGAGCCGACCCGGTTCGCGACCGGCTCGCCGACCTGCGTGATACCCGGCTGACCAGGCGTCAGTCCGGTTCGGCGCGCAGCTCCCGCATCTCCCGGAGCGCGGTCGCGCCGAGTCGCACGAAGGTCTCCAGCGTCTCGGCGTCGAACGCGAGCTCGAGGGTCTGCGCGCCGCTCCGAAAGGAGAACTCGACGCAGTCCTCGTCGTTGACCGTGTGCCGAGCGGTGCACCGGCCCCGAAGAGCGGCCCACGAACCGATGGTCATGTCGTCGTTGTACATTGCCATCTCCCCAGTAACAGCGCTCGGTACAAGATTACTCTTAACTTGTACGATACAACATCAGAGCTACGTTTGGGTGTTGCGATCGGTTGATACTCGATACGATCCCCTGGTGGCTGAGACACCGAACCCCGGGCCTGCCTTGCTCAAACGCCGTCTGGGCGAGGAGCTGCGCCGGCTGCGACTCGCCGCGGACGTCACGGTGGCCCAGACCGCGGCCGAACTCGGCAGCAGCGAGGCGAAGGTCCGACACCTGGAGAACGGGCGCAACGTACCCAGCAAGCCGGACCTGACCGTGATGATCGGGATGTACGGCGCGCCGCCGAACGTGCACGAGGAGCTCGAAGAGCTGCGCCAGGCGGCCAACCATCGCGGGTGGTGGTCGCCGTATCGGCTGCCGACCTGGCTGCAGGGGTTCATCGGGCTCGAGACGGACGCGTCGGTGATCCGGAACTTCGATCTCGAGCTCATCCCCGGACTGCTGCAGACTGAGGCCTACGCGCGGATGATCAACTCGGTCGGCCCCAGGGTCCTCGATCCGGACGAGGTCGACCGACACGTGGCGGCGCGCCTCAAACGCCAGGAACTGCTCCACGAGCCACGTGCCGTGACCTACAAGTCGATCATCTCGGAGGCGGCGTTCTACCGTCTACACGGCACCAGGACGGACATCGCGGGTGAGCAGTACCGCCACCTCATCGCCATGGCCGAGCGTCCTAATGTCACTGTCCAGGTCCTACCCTTCTCGGCCGGATTTCACGAGAGCATGGCCGGAAGCCACGTCCTGCTCTCATTTCCGCACGGGCTGTCGACGCCCGCCGCGTTCTTGGAATACGCTGGCGGCGGACAGCTCGAGCATGATCGACGCATCGTCTCGCGACTGTCCGAAGTGCACGACTCGCTGAGCAAGCGAGCCCTCAGCACGACAGACAGCGTCGACTTCATCACCAGACTGATTTGAGGGACACATGGCGGATCGGCCCGTTTCGTGGCGTGTTTCGAGCTACAGCGGACAGGGAGGCTCCTGCGTCGAGATTCGCAACGACCTGTGCGCCGTTCGGGACAGCAAGGATCGCGACGAGGCGGTGCTGAGGACCTCCGGCCTACCCGACCTCATCAAGGTCGTGCGGTCTCGATACTGACGACCTAGCGCGGGGTGGCCGGGTTGGACAGTGTGCCGATGCCCTCCACCGTCACCTCGACCGTCTGGCCGGCGACCATCGGGCCGACGCCCTCCGGGGTGCCGGTGAGCAGCACGTCGCCGGGGAGCAGGGTCATCACGCGGGACGCCCACTCGATGAGCTGGTAGACGTCGTTCATCATGAACGACGTCCGCGACGACTGTTTGGTGTCTCCGTCCAATGTGGTCGAGATGGCCAGGTCGGCCGGGTCCACCGAGGTGTCGATCCACGGGCCGAGCGGGCAGAACGTGTCGTGGCTCTTGGCCCGCGACCACTGGCCGTCGGACTTCTGCTGGTCGCGGGCGGTGACGTCGTTGCCCACCGTGTAGCCAAGGACGACCGACCTGGCCTGGGCGGCCGGCACGTCGCGGCACGGGCGGCCGATCACGGCGGCCAGCTCACCCTCGAAGTCCACCCGGTTCGAGTCCCGCGGCAGCTTGATCTCCGCGCCCGGGCCGATCACGGAGGTGGACGGCTTCAGGAACATCACCGGCTCGGCCGGCGGCTCGACGCCCATCTCCCGGGCGTGGTCGGCGTAGTTGCGGCCGATGCAGATGACCTTGGACGGCAGGATCGGCGCCAGCGGCCGGATGTCGGCCCAGGGCCAGCTCTTGCCGGTGAACGTCGGTTCGCCGAAGGGATGGTCGGCCACCTCGCGCGCGACGAGGTCCTCCCCCTCGCCCTCGACGGTGACGAACGCGACTCCGGCCGGGTGAGCAACACGAGCGATACGCACCCGTCCACCCTATCGACCTCCCCCGGAAGGGGGCTTGGCACCGCCGCTCCAGCCTGCTTGTTTGTAGATATCCGTTTCCTCCCTGCAAAACGGAGTGTTTCCATGCGACGAATACTGGCCACCCTCACCGTCCTGGTTGCCTGCCTGTTCGGCCTACCGGCCGTGGCACACGCCGCTCCCGCACCGCTGGGCGGCGGCAGTCCCCTGTTCACCCTCGGCGGCGCACGCTGCAACGCCGCCTTCGCCGCCACCGCCGGTTCGACCGGCTACCTCATCGCCGGGGCGAACTGCCCCGCGGGCCAGCTCTACAGCGGCGCCGACGTCCTCGTCGGCCCGGTCGTGGCCGGCGAGCCCACGTACTCGATCGTCCAGGTGACCAACACGGCCGCCTGGACCCTGGTGCCCTGGATCGACACCGGCCCCGGCACCGCCCCGATCGCGGGCTCGACGCCGGCTCCCGTCGGCGGGTCCGTGTGCCTCGTCGACGTGCGCGTCGGCACCCGCTGCGGCACCGTGACCGCCCTGAACCAGACGATCAACTTCCCGACCGGCCCGGTCAGCGGCCTGACCCGGACCAGCGTCTGCCCGGAGCCCGGCGGCGGCGCGGTCGCCTTCGTCAGCGGCGACCAGGCCCAGGGCGTCCCGTTCGGCGGTTCCGGGAACTGCTCGTCCGGTGGCGTCAGCTACTTCATGCCGGTCAACCGAATCCTCTCCACCTACGGGCTGACGCTGCTCACCGGCTGAGCCTGCCGGTCCAGCCGCATCGCCTTGTGCACCAACGCATCGCAGAGCGCGAGCCAGCTCGCCTCGACGATGTTGCCGTGCACGCCGACCGTGGTCCACTCGCGTTCCCGGTCCGTCGACTCGACCAGGACGCGGGTGACCGCGTCGGTGCCCGGCGACTCGGTGAGGATGCGGACCTTGTAGTCGGTGAGCGTCACCTCGTCGAGCCACGGCAGGTGCGGCGAGAGGGCCCGGCGCAGTGCCGCGTCCAGCGCGTGCACCGGGCCGTTGCCCTCCGCGGTGGCGATCACGCGCGCGCCCGCGACGTGCACCTTGACCGTGGCCTCGGAGACGACGTCGCCGCCGGGCCGGTGGTCGAGGATGACCCGGTAGGACTCCAGCGTGAACGGCGGGCCGGCGAGCTCGGCCAGCTCCCGGCGTAGCAGCAGCTCCAGCGAGGCGTCGGCGGCCTCGAACGACCAGCCGCGCGACTCGAGCTCCTTCACCGTGCGCACGGCCGCCGACACCGCGTCCGGCCGGCCGGCCAGGTCCACCCCGAGCTCGCGTCCCTTCAGCTCGAGGCTCGCCCGGCCGGCCATCTCGGTGACCAGCACCCGCATGTCGTTGCCGACCACCTCGGGGTCGATGTGGTTGTACAGCAACGGATCCACCTTGATCGCGCTCGCGTGCAGCCCCGCCTTGTGGGCGAAGGCCGACGACCCGACGTAGGCCTGGTGGGTGTCGGGTGCGATGTTCGCGATCTCGGCCAGGGCATGCGAGACTCTGGACAGCTCCGGCAGGCACTCGGTGGGTAGCACCGGCCTGCCGAGCTTGGTGACGAGGTTGCCGACAACGGCGAACAGGTCGGCGTTGCCTGCCCGCTCGCCGTAGCCGTTGGCCGTGCACTGCACGTGCGTGGCGCCCGCCTCGACGGCGGCGATCGTGTTCGCGACCGCGCAGCCGGTGTCGTCCTGGCAGTGGATGCCGACCCGGAACCCGGTGCGGGCGACCACCTCGCCGACGGTGTCGGCCAGCCGCAGCGGGAGCTGGCCGCCGTTGGTGTCGCACAGCACGGCGACGTCCGCCCCGGCCTCCATCGCGGCGCCGAGGACGCGCAGCGCGGTGTCCGGGTCGTGGGCGAACCCGTCGAAGAAGTGCTCCGCGTCGAGGAACACCCGGCGCCCCTCCCCGACGAGGAACGCCACGGTGTCGCCGACCATCGCGCACGCCTCGGTGACGTCGGTGCGCAGCGCCCGCTGGATGTGCCGCAGGTCGGACTTGGCGACGAGGGTGACGACCGGTGCGCCTGATTCGAGCAGCGCGCGGACCTGCGGGTCCTGGTCGGCCCGGACGCCGGCCTTCCTGGTCGCACCGAACGCGACGAGTGCCGCGTGGCGCAGCGGCAGATCGGCCGCTCTGGCGAAGAACTCGGTGTCCTTGGGCAACGCGCCCGGCCAGCCGCCCTCGATGAACCCGACCCCGACCTCGTCGAGCAACCGCGCGACGGCCAGCTTGTCGGTCACGGAGTAGGAGATCCCCTCGCGCTGCGCCCCGTCGCGCAAGGTCGTGTCGTAGACGTGGAAGGCGTCGCCGAGCGGCGTGGCGGCGGGGGCGGTGCGGGTCACGAGCGTGCCTTTCGTCCGGGATGAGGCAACAAAAAAACCTCCCGCATGATGCGAGAGGTCAGCGCGCCGAGTGTGTAGCTCTGCTACCCGGCGCGCTCGTCGATAATGATCACGAAGTAGGTGGTCACGGTCGCATGCTGCCACACGACCCCGTGCCCGTACCAGCTTCTGAACGTGTCGTCCCGAATACCGGGACGCGACCGAGCGAAGGAGAGCACCGTGGAGTCCACGATCACGACTCAGATAGTGGCCGTCGCGGCGACGCTCAGTGGTGTCGTGCTCACCTTGTTCGCCAACGCGCTGCTCGAACGGCGCCGGGCGCGCGAGGCCCACCGGCTCGAGTCCCTGCGACTGACCGCGGAGCACCGGAAGTGGCTGCGCGACGAGCGAACGAAGGCGTACGCGAGCTTCTCGCTGGCCGGGGAGGAGGTGCTGCAGTTCCTGCGGGCCGACCTGCCGGCACTGCTCGGCGAGGGCGGCGCCCACGCGAGCGCCGCAGCGCAGGCCCGCTGGGGGAACCTGCGCACCGAGTTCCGGAAGGCCTACAACCAGGTCCAGCTCCTCGGCGCGGAGCAGGCGCGCACGGCCGCCCTGGAGTTCTGGCGAACCGGGCGGGACGCCGGCAACGACGTCCTCGGCGACATCGTGTCCGCACCGGACGTCGCCGGCAACCGCACGGAACTCACGGAACGACTGGAGGGCGCCCGTAACCGGCTGGGTGCCCAGGGCAACCGGTTCCTGGACGCCTGCCGCGAGGACCTGCAGGGACAGTGAGTCCCGGCCCGTGCGGCGGGCGCCCAGGAACCGGACCTAGAGCTCGACGCCGGTGGTGGGGTTGTTCGACGACACGAGTGCCGCCAAGCGGTCGCCGACCGCGAACGTGCTGCCCGGCGACGGGTGGTCCCGCGTCGCCAGGTCGAAGGCCACAGACGCCTCGATCCGGCGCGCGGCCTCACGCTCGCCCAGGTGGTCGAGCAGCATCGCCACCGACAGCACGGCGGCGGTCGGGTCGGCGACGCCCTGGCCGGCGATGTCCGGCGCGCTGCCGTGCACCGGCTCGAACATCGACGGGTTGCGGCGGGTGATGTCGATGTTGCCGCTCGCCGCGAGGCCGATACCGCCGGTGACGGCCGCGACCAGGTCGGTCAGGATGTCGCCGAACAGGTTGTCGGTGACGATCACGTCGAACCGGCCCGGGTCGGTCACCATGTGGATAGTGGCGGCGTCGACGTGCTGGTATGCCACCGTCACGTCGGGGTGCTGGAGCGACACCTCCTCGACCACCCGCGACCACAGCGAACCGGCGTGGGTCAGCACGTTCGTCTTGTGCACCAGCGTGAGGTGCTTGCGTGGCCGGCCAACCGCACGAGCGAAGGCGTCCCGCACCACGCGCTCGACACCGTAGGAGGTGTTGACGCTCACCTCGGTGGCGATCTCGTGTGGAGTGTCCTTTCGCAACAGTCCACCGTTGCCGGCGTACAGCCCCTCCGTGCCCTCCCGAATGACGACCATGTCGATGTCACCGGGGTTCGACAGAGGACTCTGCACGCCCGGGTAGAGCCGCGCCGGACGCAGGTTCACGTGATGGTCGAGCTCGAACCGCAGCCGCAGCAGCAGCCCGCGCTCGAGGATGCCACTCGGCACCGATGGATCGCCGACCGCGCCCAGGAGGATCGCGTCGTGCTGACGCAGCTCACCAAGGACGGACTCGGGCAACAACTCGCCGGTCGAGTGCCATCTGGCGGCACCGAGGTCGTAACGGGTGACCTCGACATCTGGCACGACCTCGCCAAGCACCTTGAGCGCCTCGGCGATCACTTCCGGCCCGATCCCGTCACCGGGGATCACCGCGAGCCGCATGCACACACCTCCCGGAATAACGGACCAGTAGTTCCAGCGAAGATTACCGGGATGCGCCCCGATCTCCGCCCACGGCCACCCGACTAGGTGGTGTCGCGGGCCATCCGGGTTACGTGAAGTCGATCGCCCGGATGATCGTCGCCCGTGCCGCCGTGCCGATCGACTCGAGTACCGACTGGTCCACCGGCCGGTCCACGCGCAACAGCATCACCGCGTCCGCCTTGTCCGTCGTCTGGCTGATCTGGGCGGCTTCGATGTTGATGCCGACGCCGCCGAGCAGCGTGCCGACCGTGCCCATGACGCCGGGCCGATCGGTGTACTCGAGCATCAGCAGCACGCCCTCGGCCCGCAGGTCGAAGTGCCGGCCGTTCACCTCCACGAGCTTCTCGACCTGGTCCAGGCCGGTCAGCGTGCCGGACACGCTCTGGGTCTCGCCGTCCGGGTAGACCGCCCGCAGCGTCACCAGGCTGCGGTGGTTGGCGCTCTCCGACTCCTTGCGCAACGTCGCCTCGACGCCGAGCTCCTCGGCCAGCCGCGGCGCGTTGACGAACGTGACCTGGTCCTCGACCACGCCCTTGAACACCCCGCGCATGGCGGCCAGCGGCAGGATGCCGACGTCCTCATTGGACAGTTCACCGCGCACCTCGATGCCGATCGAGGTGGGCGGGTGCGGCGACAGCGCCGAGAGCACGGTGCCGAGCTTCTGGGTGAGCGGCAGGTACGGCCGCACCTCCTCGCCGACCGCGCCGCCGGAGGCCACGTTCACCGCGTCCGGCACGAAGTCGCCGCGCAGCGCCAGGATCACCGAGCGGGCCACGTCGGTGCCCGCACGGTCCTGCGCCTCGGCGGTGGACGCGCCGAGGTGCGGCGTGACGACCACGTTGGGCAGCTCGAAGAGCGGGCTCGTCGTCGTGGGCTCCTCGGCGTAGACGTCGATGCCGGCGCCGCCGACGTGGCCGTCGCGCACCGAGTCGGCCAGCGCCTGCTCGTCGATCAGCCCGCCGCGGGCGGCGTTGACGATCAGCACGCCCTGCTTGGTCCTGGCGAGCTCGTCGGCGCCGATCAGACCCTTGGTCTCCGGCGTCTTGGGCAGGTGGATCGAGATGATGTCGGCCCTGGCCAGCAGCTCGTCGAGGCTGACCAGCTCGATGCCGAGCTGCGCGGCGCGGGCAGGCGAGACGTAGGGGTCGTAGGCGATCAGCTCGGTACCGAAGGCGGCGAGGCGCTGGGCGAACAGCTGGCCGATCTTGCCGAGGCCGACCACGCCGACGATCTTGCCGGAGATCTCCACGCCGGCGAACGAGCTGCGCTTCCACTGGCCGCCGCGCAGGCTCGCGTCCGCGGCCGGCACCCGACGGGCCAGGGAGAGCAGCAGGGCCACCGCGTGCTCGGCGGCGGAGACGATGTTCGAGGTGGGAGCGTTGACGACCAGCACGCCGCGCGCGGTGGCCGCGGGCACCTCGACGTTGTCCAGGCCCACCCCCGCCCGGGCGACGACCTTGAGCCGGGTGGTCGCCGCGAGCACCTCGGCGTCGACCTTCGTGGCGGAGCGGACGAGCAGCGCGTCGGCCTCCGCGACGGCGGACAGCAGGGCCGACCGGTCGGTGCCGTCGACGTGCCGCACCTCCACCTCTTCGCCGAACACGTCGATGACGGACGGGGCGAGCTTCTCGGCGATCAGGACCACGGGACGGGCAGACTGCGTCACGACGCGAGCTCCAGGATGTGCGCGGTTGTCGGGGGCGAGGTTACGACGCTGTAACCGACCCCAGGCAGTCTAGGAGGTCGCCCGAGTGGTTCCACGACGCGGTGAGCCATCCGCGACCAACGAGAGAGCCAGCCACCAGGCATTCCACCCGATCGGGTGAATCCCATCAACCGCCCCGTGGATGGCGGCCCCCACCCTCTCCGGGGGCACCCCGATTGGGTCAATTCTATCGGGGTCGGCCGGCGGATGGGGGCTGGCCGGGCCAGCTGTGGACAGCTCGCCCGGCTGTGGACAACCGGGACGGTGTCACCAGGGTTCGTCGAACTCGCCGGCCTTGGCGCCGGCCACGAAGGCGTCCCACTCGGACTCCGTGAACACCAGCACCGTGTCGTCCGGTCCGGTGTGCTTCGAGTTGCGCATGGCGATGTAGGTCTTGTCGTCGGTGTGGGGCACGAACGCGATCTCCACGTACTCGCCGTCCGGGTCGGCGTCGGGCTCCGCCGCGCGCTGCCACTCCGCGTCGGTCAGGTCGAGCTTGCCGCGCACGTGGGCCTTGTCGTCGTAGATCGGTGCGCTGGTGCGGGTCCCCTCGTCACTCATGGCAGCACGTTATACCCGGGGCACGCCCGGCGTCGGGCGTGCCCCGGTCTCCTCAGGCGGTCTCGGTGATCGGGCGGTCGACCCAGGACATCAGCCCGCGCAGCTTGCGGCCGACATCCTCGATCGGGTGCTGCTCGCCGGCGTCGACGAGCTTGCGGAAGTTGGGCCGGCCGGCCTCGTCCTCGCCCACCCACTCCGCGGCGAAGTCGCCGTTCTGGATCTCGGCGAGGATCTTGCGCATCTCCTCGCGCACCGAGTCGGTGATCAGCCGCGGGCCGCGGGTCACGTCGCCGTACTCCGCTGTGTCCGAGATGGAGTACCGCATCCGCGCGATGCCGCCCTCGTACATGAGGTCGACGATCAGCTTCAGCTCGTGCAGGCACTCGAAGTAGGCCACCTCGGGCGCGTAGCCGGCGTTCACCAGCGTCTCGAAACCGGCCTGTACCAACGCGGTCGTGCCGCCGCACAGCACGACCTGCTCGCCGAACAGGTCCGTCTCGGTCTCCTCCTTGAAGGAGGTCCTGATGACGCCGGCGCGCGAGCCGCCGATGCCCTTGGCGTAGGCCAGCGCCAAGGACTGCGCGCCGCCGGACGCGTCCTGCTCCACCGCGATGAGACAGGGCACGCCCTTGCCGTCGACGAACTGCCGGCGCACGAGGTGGCCCGGGCCCTTCGGCGCCACCATCGCGACGTCCACGTTGGACGGCGGGGTGATCAGGCCGTAGCGGATGTTGAAGCCGTGCCCGAAGAACAGCGCGTCGCCGTCGTTCAGGTTGGGCGCGATGTCCTCGGCGTAGATCGAGCGCTGCTTGGTGTCCGGCGCGAGAATCATGATCAGGTCGGCCCACGCGGAGACCTCCGCGGGTGTGCCGACCGTGAGGCCCTCCTCCTCGGCCTTGGCACGCGACTTCGACGACTCGGGCAGTCCGATCCGGACGTCCACACCGGAGTCCCGCAGCGACAACGCGTGTGCGTGCCCCTGGCTGCCGTACCCGATGACCGCGACCTTGCGACCCTGGATGACCGAGAGGTCCGCATCGTCGTCATAGAAGATCTCGACTGCCATAACTTCCTTCCTGAAGTGTGAAAAGACCTATCTCACGCCGGTTGCCGTGATCGAGCGCGGGCCGCGGCCGATGGCGACCATTCCGGACTGCACCATCTCGCGCACGCCGTAGGGCTCGAGCATGCGCAGCAGCGCCTCGAGCTTGTCGGCGGTGCCGGTGGCCTCGACGGTCAGTGCCTCCGGCGACACGTCGACCACCTTGGCCCGGAACAGCTGCACGGTCTCCAGGACCTGGGTCCGCACGGTGGCGTCGGCCCGGACCTTGACCAGGAGCAGCTCGCGCTGGACCGAGACACCCGAGTCCAGCTCCACGATCTTGATGACGTTCACCAGCTTGTTGAGCTGCTTGGTCACCTGCTCGAGGGGTAGCTCTTCGACCGCGACCACGATCGTCATCCGGGACACATCGGCGTGCTCGGTCGGTCCGACCGCGAGCGACTCGATGTTGAAGCCACGCCGGGAGAACAGACCCGCGACGCGAGCGAGGACACCGGGCTTGTTCTCGACCAGAACCGAAAGTGTATGCGTGCTCACTCCGCCTCCCCGGAATTCAAGGTGTCGGTTGCGTTCCGACGGAAGGTCCAGTTGCCCAGGTGGTTGGTGGCTGAGTTGCGTCCCGTTCCCCTTGGGCACGGTTGGCGAGCACTCGGTTCGTGCAGTTCTCGCGGCACCTCGTCGAGCAGGCTGCTTTTGCTCATCTTCTCAGTCCTCGTCGAAAAGCGGGCGGATGCCCTGCGCGGCCATGATCTGGTCGTTGCCCTTGCCCGCGGCGACCATCGGCCACACCTGGGCGTCCTTGCCGACCACGAAGTCGATCACCACCGGCCGGTCGGTGATCGCCATCGCCCGGTTGATCACCCGGTCGACGTCCTCTTTGGACTCGCAGCGCAGTCCGGCGCAGCCGAGCGACTCCGCCAGCAGGGTGAAGTCCGGGATGCGGTGCTTGTGCGTGCCGAGGTCGGTCTGCGAGTACCGCTCCGAGTAGAAGAGGTTCTGCCACTGGCGGACCATGCCCAGGTTGCCGTTGTTGATGACCGCGACCTTGATCGGCGCGCCCTCTATCGCGCAGGTGGCCAGCTCCTGGTTGGTCATCTGGAAGCAGCCGTCGCCGTCGATGGCCCACACCACCTTGTCGGGGTGGCCGAACTTGGCGCCCATCGCGGCGGGCACGGCGAAGCCCATCGTGCCGAGGCCGCCGGAGTTGATCCAGGTGGCCGGCTTCTCGTAGGAGATGAACTGTGCCGCCCACATCTGGTGCTGGCCCACGCCGGCGGTGTAGATCGCGTCGGGCCCGGCGATCTGGCCGATCCGCTCGATGACGTACTGCGGGGACAGCGAGCCGTCGGTCGGCCACTCGTAACCCAGCGGGAACGTGTCGCGCAGCTTGTCGAGCTGGTCCCACCACGAAGACAGGTCCGCCGGGCCGCCCTTCGGGCCGTACTCGGAGCGCACCGCGTTGGTCAGCTCGGTGATGATCTCCTTGCAGTCGCCCACGATCGGCACGTCCGCACGCCGGTTCTTGGAGATCTCCGCGGGGTCGATGTCGGCGTGCACGATCTGCGCGTCCGGCGCGAACGTCGCCAGCTGCCCGGTCACCCTGTCGTCGAAGCGGGCGCCCAGCGCGATCAGCAGGTCGGCCTTCTGCATGGCGGCGACCGCCGCCACCGAGCCGTGCATGCCGGGCATGCCGAGGTGCTGGCGGTGCGAGTCCGGGAACGCGCCGCGCGCCATCAACGTCGTGACCACCGGGATCCCGGTCAGCTCGGCCAGCGCCGCGAGCTCGGCGGACGCCTCCGCCTTGATCACGCCGCCGCCGACGTAGAACACCGGCCGCCGGGCGCTCGTGATGAGCTTCGCCGCCTCGCGGACCTGCTTGCCGTGCGGGCGCGTGGTCGGCTTGTAGCCGGGCAGCCGCAGCTCCGGCGGCCAGGAGAACGACGTGTTCTCCTGCAGGACGTCCTTGGGGATGTCGACGAGCACGGGTCCCGGCCGGCCGGTCTTGGCCAGGTGGAACGCCTCGGCGATCGTCCGCGGGATCTCCGCGGAGTCGGTGACGAGGAAGTTGTGCTTGGTGATCGGCAGGGTGATGCCGCAGATGTCGGCTTCCTGGAACGCGTCGGTGCCGATGAGCGCGCGGGTCTGCTGGCCGGTGATCGCGACGACCGGGACGGAGTCCATGTTGGCGTCGGCGAGCGGGGTGACCAGGTTCGTCGCGCCCGGACCGGAGGTGGCCATGCAGACCCCGACCTTGCCGGTGGCTTGCGCGTAGCCGGTGGCCGCGTGGCCGGCGCCCTGCTCGTGGCGGACCAGGACGTGCCGGACCTTGGTCGAGTCGAGCAGCGGGTCGTAGGCGGGCAGGATCGTGCCGCCGGGGATGCCGAACACCACCTCGACGCCCACCGCCTCGAGGGACCGGACGAGCGACTGGGCGCCGGTGAGCCGAACGGGGGTTCCCGTCGGGGGCGTCGGCTTCGGTCTGGGGGTCCGTGCGGACCCCTGGGTCGCGGCGACCGGGTTGGGCCGGTGTGTCGCACTGGTCATCGGCTTCAGCCTCTGGTGTGGTCGGGTTGCAGTGGCTCGCGGCGTCAGGCTCTCACGCATGAAAAAACCCCCGCCGGCCTGATGGCCGTACGAGGGTCGCGCGTTCGACGCAGCCTGACTTCCTCAGCGTCGAACGCGCCTGGGAAGTACGAGACCGGTCTGCTGGGGCACGCACGTGACGCTAGTGCGTTCAGAGTAGCGGCGTCAACTCTGCGGGATTGTGCTCCCGAATGATGGACATGGCAGGATTGCCAGGTGACCACCCCTCGGCAGCAGCTGCCCGGCCGCCTGGTGTTCCGCACCCCGGCGACGGCGGTGCTCGGCGCGCTGCTGCTGGCCGTGACCGCGACCCCGTTCGCGTTCGCGGCGCCCTGGCTGTTCCTGGTGTACCTGGTGCCGATCGGTGCCATCGTGCTGGTGTTGCGGCTGCGCACCACCGCCGACGCCGACGGCCTGGTGGCGCGGACCGCGTTGAGCCGCCGCAAGCTGGCGTGGAGCGACATCCGCGCGCTGCGGGTTTCCGAGCGGTCCTGGGTGCGCGCGGTGCTGGACGACGGGTCGGAGCAAACCCTGCCGACCGTCCGCACGCGACACCTGCCCGCGTTGGCGCTGATCAGCGGCGGCCGGCTGGACGATCCCACAGAGCCGCCTCCCCGGGATTAAAAGTGTTGGCCTTCCAGCCGATGGTGCGGACCGGAGGTTGATTGTGGCTGAGTACCGTCACCTTCCCCTGAGGTTGCGTCGGTTGGTCCAAGACCCGATCTACAAGAAAAAATGACTGGAGGAGCCGTGCCAGAGCTCCGTTCCCGCGTCACCACCCACGGCCGCAACGCGGCGGGCGCGCGCTCGCTGTGGCGGGCCACCGGGATGACCGACGGCGACTTCGGCAAGCCGATCGTGGCGATCGCCAACTCCTACACGCAGTTCGTGCCGGGCCACGTGCACCTGCGCGACCTCGGCGACATCGTGGCCGAGGCGGTGCGCGAGGCCGGCGGCGTGGCCCGCGAGTTCCATACGATCGCGGTCGACGACGGCATCGCGATGGGCCACGGCGGCATGCTCTACTCGCTGCCGTCGCGGGAGATCATCGCGGACAGCGTCGAGTACATGGTCAACGCGCACGCGGCCGACGCGCTTGTCTGCATCTCCAACTGCGACAAGATCACCCCCGGGATGCTGAACGCCACGATGCGGCTGAACATCCCCACCGTGTTCGTGTCCGGCGGGCCGATGGAGGCCGGCAAGGCGGTCGTGCTGGACGGCGTCACGCACGCGTCGTCGGACCTGATCACGACGATCTCCGCGTCCGCGAACGACAACGTGGACGAGGCCGGGCTGTCCGAGATCGAGCGGTCCGCGTGCCCGACCTGCGGGTCGTGCTCGGGGATGTTCACCGCGAACTCGATGAACTGCCTGACCGAGGCGTTGGGTCTCGCGCTGCCGGGCAACGGCTCGACGCTGGCCACGCACGCCGCGCGCCGCGACCTGTTCGCCCGCGCCGGCACGACCGTGATGGAGCTGTGCCGCCGCTGGTACGGCGCAGACGACTCCGCCGCGCTGCCCCGCTCGATCGCCACCCGGGACGCGTTCGTCAACGCGATGGCGTTGGACATGGCGATGGGCGGGTCGACCAACACGGTGCTGCACATCCTCGCGGCCGCGCGCGAGGGCGAGGTCGACTTCACGCTCGCCGACATCGACGCGATCAGCCGGCGGGTGCCGTGTCTGTCGAAGGTGTCGCCGAACTCGAGCTACCACATGGAGGACGTGCACCGGGCCGGCGGCATCCCGGCGATCCTGGGCGAGCTGTGGCGGGCCGGACTGCTGGCGCAGGACGTGCTCTCCGTGCACAGCGCCTCGCTGTCCTCGTGGCTGTCGGCCTGGGACATCCGTTCCACGTCACCGTCTGCCGAGGCGATCGAGCTGTACCACGCGGCGCCGGGCGGGGTGCGGACCACGAAGGCGTTCTCCACGTCGAACCGCTGGTCGTCGCTGGACACCGACGCGGCGGGCGGCTGCATCCGAGACGCGGCGCACGCCTACACCGCCGAGGGTGGACTCGCCGTGCTGCACGGCAACCTGGCCGAGCGCGGGGCGGTGATCAAGTCGGCGGGGATCGAGGAGGAGCTGTTCCGCTTCGAAGGTCCCGCGCGCGTGGTCGAGAGCCAGGAACAGGCGGTGTCGGCGATCCTGTCGCGGGAGATCCAGCCGGGCGAGGTGCTGGTCGTGCGGTACGAGGGACCCTCGGGCGGGCCGGGCATGCAGGAGATGCTGCATCCGACGGCGTTCCTGAAGGGGGCGGGCCTTGGCCAGAAGTGCGCCCTGATCACCGATGGCCGGTTCTCGGGCGGCACGTCGGGTTTGTCGATCGGCCACATCTCCCCCGAGGCGGCCGGCGGCGGCACGATCGCCCTGGTGGAGGACGGCGACCGGATTCTCATCGACGTGCACGAGCGGCGTCTGGAGCTGCTGGTCGACCCGACGGAGCTGGCCGACCGCCGAGCGAAGATGGAGTCGAGCGAGCGTCCCTGGCAGCCGAAGGATCGCCGACGTCCGGTCACGGCCGCGCTGCGCGCGTACGCCCGCCTGGCCACCGACGCGTCGATGGGTGCCGTCCGCGACCCGGATCTCTGACCCCTTTCGAGTGACTCCGGAAACCCCGGCGTCTCGCCCAGTGTCCCAATTCGCGACTACTGGGGAGGCGAGACATGGACGGCTACGGCGTCATCGTCGAGGAGATCCACTCATGCGGCCGCGCCGCGACCGCCGCCGGCGAGGACACGAGACAGGTCGATCTTCCCGGCGCCGCGGCCGGCGTCGAGCCGGCGTTGCCAGGCAGCGCGTCCGCCGTCGCCGCGCGCGGGCTGAGCTCGATGTGGGACAGCCGGCTGCGGTTCCTGGGTGACGACGTAGTCCGGCTCGGGACGGACCTCGGGGCCGCCGCCGACCGGTACACGCGGGACGACGCCGCCGCTCGTGCGGGCCTGGGCGCCGTCGACCCGCGGTACCGGAGGTTCGCGTGAACATCGCGTGGAGCGAGCTCCGGAAGTGGGATACCGACGCCGTGGAGGACGTTGCGCGGCGGGTCAGGGTTCGCGTCGACGAGCTGGGGCACCTGGCCGACACGTTGAACTGGCGGCATCCGACCGGCTGGCACGGTGAGGCGTCCGATGGGGCGCGCGTGGAGCGGGTGCGCCTCGTCGGGAAGTTCGACGAGCTCGAGCAGGAGACCGACCCGCTGAAGCGAGCCCTGCGAGCCGCGGCCGACGCGATCGAGACCCTCCGCCGAGACCAGGACGACGCCGAGTACACGGCCCTGCACAACGACATGTTCATCACGGACGCCGGCGACCTCCTGACCGAGACCGGCCACGGGCCGATGCCGGGGTCGGCCGAGGCCGCGGAACGCCGTCGGATCTCCCAGGACCTCCGCGACGAGATGGACCGGATCCTGACGCAGGCCCGAATCGTCGACGACGAGCTGGCCGCCGCCCTGCGCCGTGCCACGTTCCCGGCCAGGTACCCCGATGCGCACGGCGACGAGTCCCGGCTGAACCCGCCGCCGGGCGGGACGCCGGCCGAGATCAACGACTGGTGGCTGGGCCTGTCGTCGGCGGAGCGCGCCGAGCTGATCGCGACCCGCCCGGCCTGGGTCGGCTCGACGGACGGCATTCCGGCCGCGGACCGCGACACCGCCAACCGCCAGGTCCTCGCCGACCAGCGAGCGGACCTCACCAGCCAGCTCGACACGCTCAAGGCCCGCGTCCGTGCCAACCCGATGGAGGCCGTCGAGCTGCGGGACCAGATGAGCGCGCTGGAGGGCAAGCTCCGCGGCCTCGACGACATCGGAAACCGACTCGAGAACCCGACCGACGGCCAGCTCGACGCCTACCTGCTCGGCATCGAAAGCGGAACCGGCCAGGCCATCGTCGCGATGGGCAACCCGGACACGGCCACCAACGTGGCCACCTTCGTCCCCGGCACCGGCTCAGGCCTGGACAGCATCAACACCGACATGAACCGAGCGGACCGGATGGCCCAGGCCGCCAGTAACGCCGACTCACCGTCTACGTCGGTGATCACCTGGGTCGGCTACACCGCGCCGCAAGACCTCGCCAAGGCCGCGGACACCAGCTACGCGGAGCATGCGAAGCACGACCTGGACCAGTTCCAGGACGGCCTCCGAGCTACCCACGAGGGCGCACCGTCGCACAACACGATGATCGGTCACAGCTACGGCTCTACGGTCATCGGCCACACAGCCGCGACCGAGGGACTCGACGCCGACGATGTGGTGTTCGTCGGCAGTCCCGGCGTCGGGGTCGACAACGCAGCCGACCTGGACATGCCCGCCGAGCATGTCCACGCCACAGTCGCCGGGCACGACATGATCCGCGCGTCGAACATCGGATTCGAGGTCATTCCAGGGATTGACACCGACGTGCACGGCCCGGATCCCACCGGCAGAGATTTCGGCGCCGATGTGTTCGAGTCCGACCCGGGCACCAAGGGCCCGGACTACCAGGGCGGTCTGAGCAGCGAGGCACACAGCCAGTACTGGGACCACGGAAACAAGGCGTTGGAGAACCTGGGACTGATCATCGCCGGGGAACAGACGACATGAGCAGGACCGGATCAACTGTGAGCGGGCTGCTGTCACTGGCGGTCGTGCTCCTCACGAGCTGCGGAACGGAGCCGGAAATGCGTCCGACTGTCACTGTCGAGCAGGCTGAGCAACGGGTCGAGGAATACTTCCGCCAAGCCCTCGCTGTACTCCCCGCCCAAGCCCGGCCGGTGCCCGGCCTTATCGACACCTACGAATGCGACGACCCCACCGACAACGGTCCGAAAGGGCGAAAGATCGCGTCCGTCGACTACCAAATTCACGACTTGCCGCAGGCCGACTATCCCGAGTACATCAGTCGGATCGAACGCTGGTGGCTCGACCACGACTTCCGCATCCTGGACGACGAACGGCCCGAACGAGAGTCGATCTGGGTCGAGAACAACAGGGACGGGTTCCGCATGCGTGTCACCGCCTCCAAGGGCGGCAAGCTGATCTTGATTGCCAGCTCGCCCTGCGTGTGGCCCGATGGCACGCCCGAACCCGCATGAGGCTCGTCACGTCGTCTCACGATGCGGATGGCGTTGGACCGACCAGTGGACGCGTGGCACGCTGAACCACATGCAAGCAGCGACCGAAGTCCTCCTCGTGGCCCGCCGCCACGTGGACCTCGTTCGCGTGTCCAGCGCGATGTGCCGGCCTTCCCGATAGCCCGCCGCCGCGTGTTTTGACCTTGCCAGCCGGCGCTGGGTGCGCCGGCTGTTCACACCCCGTCCACGAGGGGTCTCCGGTGCGCGCGAGTGCCATGAGAGCCCGGAGGACCAGGGGTGCCAACTCCCACCAAGCGACGCGGTGAGGGGCAGTGGGGACTCGGCTACCGCGAGCCCCTCAACCCCAACGAGCGGAGCAAGAAGGACGACAACCCGCTCAACGTCCGCGACCGCATCGAGAACATCTACGCCCACACCGGGTTCGCCGGCATCGACCCCGGCGACCTGCGGGGGCGTTTCCGCTGGTACGGCCTCTACACCCAGCGCAAGCCGGGCATCGACGGCGGCCGCACGGCCACCCTCGAGCCCGAGGAGCTCGACGACGAGTACTTCATGCTCCGCGTCCGCATCGACGGCGGCGCCGTCACCACCGAACAGCTCGCGGTCCTCGGCGAGGTCTCGCAGACCTACGCGCGCGACACCGCCGACATCACCGACCGGCAGAACATCCAGTACCACTGGATCCGCGTCGAGGACATGCCCGCGGTCTGGGCCAAGCTCGAGGGCGCCGGCCTCACCACGATGGAGGCCTGCGGAGACAGCCCGCGGGTGATCCTCGGCTCCCCGGTCGCCGGCATCGCCGAGGACGAGGTCATCGACGCGACCCCGGCCATCGAGGAGATCAAGCGGCGCTACGTCGGGGCCCCGGAGTTCTCGAACCTGCCGCGCAAGTTCAAGACCGCCGTCTCGGGCCTGCCCGACGTCGCGCACGAGGTGCACGACGTCGCGTTCGTCGGGGTGCACCACCCCGAGCACGGGCCGGGTTTCGACGTCTGGGTCGGCGGCGGCCTGTCCACCAACCCGATGATCGGCCAGCGCCTCGGCGCCTGGGTGCCGCGCGACGAGGTCGCCGACGTGTGGGCCGGCGTGATCGGCGTCTTCCGCGACTACGGCTACCGCCGGCTGCGCCACCGCGCGCGGATCAAGTTCCTCGTCAAGGACTGGGGCGCGGCGAAGTTCCGCGAGGTGCTGGAGACCGAGTACCTGAAGCGCCCGCTGCTCGACGGCCCCGCCCCCGAGGTGCCCGACCGGCCGTACGACCACGTCGGCGTGCACCCGCAGCGGGACGGCAAGTTCTACGTCGGGGCCGCGCCCATCGCGGGCCGGGTGTCCGGCTCCGCACTGGTCGCGGTCGCGAAGGCGGCCGAGCGGGTCGGCTCGCATCGAGTCCGGTTCACCCCGCAGCAGAAGCTGATCGTGCTGGACGTCGACAAGTCCGAAGTGGACAGCCTGCGCGAAGAGCTGGCGAAGCTCGGCCTGCACGCCGACCCGTCGCCCTGGCGGCGCGGCGTGATGGCCTGCACCGGCATCGAGTTCTGCAAGCTCGCGATCGTCGAGACCAAGGCGCGCGCCGCCGACCTCGTGGCGAACCTGGAGGAGCGGCTCGCCGACATCACGGGCGAGGTGACCACTCCGATCAGCGTGCACATCAACGGCTGCCCGAACTCCTGCGCCCGCATCCAGACCGCGGACATCGGGCTCAAGGGCCAGATCGTCACCGACGCCGACGGCAACCAGGTCGAGGGCTTCCAGGTGCACCTCGGCGGCGGGCTCGGCCTCGACGCCGGGTTCGGGCGCAAGCTGCGCGGCCACAAGGTCACCGGCACCGAGCTGACTGGGTACGTCGAGCGCGTGGTCCGCAAGTTCGTCGCCGGCCGCGAGCCCGACGAGCGGTTCGCCCAGTGGGTCGCCCGCGCGGAGGAGGCGGACCTCGGATGACCGAACGAGCCACCCCGTTCTACTGCCCGTACTGCGGGGACGAGGATCTGCGCCCGCAGGAGGAGCCGCACGCCGCGTGGCTGTGCACCGGCTGCCGGCGGGTGTTCACCGTCAAGTTCGTCGGACTGAATCTGGCCACCGAGCACACCGCGGCTACAAGAGGGGCAAGCGGATGACCACCACCACCGACCTGCGGGCACTCGCCGAGCACGCGGGCGAGGAGCTCGCCGACGCCACCGCGGCCGAGGCACTCGCCTGGACCGCGAAGACGTTCGGCGACCAGTTCATCGTCGCTTCGAACATGCAGGACGCGGTCCTCATCGACCTGGCCGTCCAGGCGAAGTCCGATGTGGACGTTCTGTTCCTGGAGACCGGCTACCACTTCGCCGAGACGATCGGCACCCGCGACGCGGTCGCGCTGACCTACCCGGACATCCGGATCGTCGACGCGGCGGCCGAACAGTCGGTCGCCGACCAGGAGGCGCGGTTCGGCCTGCTGAACAAGACCGATCCGAGCCAGTGCTGCTTCCTGCGCAAGGTCGTGCCGCTGCAACGGACCCTCGCGAACTACGACGCATGGGTGACCGGCGTGCGCCGGGTCGACGCGCCGACCCGGGCGAACACCCCGATCGTGGTTTGGGACGACCGCAACGGGCTGGTCAAGGTCAACCCGATCGCGGCCTGGTCCGACGAGGAGTTCAACGACTACGTCACGACCAACGGGATCCTGGAGAACCCGCTGGTGAGCGAAGGATACCTGTCGATCGGCTGTGCGCCGTGCACGGCGAAGCCGCTGGCCGGGGCCGACCCGCGCAGCGGCCGCTGGGCCGGCCTCGCCAAGACCGAATGTGGGTTGCACGGATGACCGCGACTGTCGCAAGGCCGACCGGTGCCCCGCCCCTCGATGCGCTGGGGCGACTGGAGTCCGAGGCGATCCACATCCTGCGTGAGGTGGCCGGCGAGTTCGACCGCCCGGTGATCCTGTTCTCCGGCGGCAAGGACTCCACCGTCCTGCTGCACCTCGCGGTCAAGGCGTTCTGGCCGGCGCCCGTGCCGTTCCCGCTGTTGCACGTGGACACCGGACACAACCTCGTCGAGGTGCTCGAGTTCCGGGACCGCGTGGTGAAGAACTACGGGCTGCGTCTGGAGGTCGCGCACGTGCAGGACTGGCTCGACGACGGCCGGCTGGCCGAGCGGTCGGACGGCACCCGCAACCCGCTGCAGACCGTCCCGCTGCTCGACTCGATCACCGAGCACCGGTTCGACGCGGTGTTCGGCGGCGGCCGGCGCGACGAGGAGCGCGCCCGCGCGAAGGAGCGGATCTTCAGCCTGCGCAACGCGTTCGGCCAGTGGGAGCCGCGCCGGCAGCGCCCGGAGCTGTGGAACCTCTACAACGGCCGGCACCGCCCGGGCGAGCACGTCCGGGTGTTCCCGCTGTCCAACTGGACCGAGCTGGACGTGTGGCGCTACATCGCGCGCGAGGGCATCGAGCTGCCGTCGATCTACTTCGCTCACGAGCGCGACGTCTTCCAGCGCGACGGCATGTGGCTCACGGCAGGCCCCTGGGGCGGGCCGCGAGACGGCGAGACCGTGGTGCGCAAGACGGTCCGCTACCGCACGGTCGGCGACGGCTCGTGTACCGGCGCCGTGGAGTCCCGGGCGGCCACACTGGACGACGTGATCGCCGAGGTGTCCGCGAGCCGGCTCACCGAGCGCGGCGCCACCCGCGCGGACGACCGGCTCTCCGAGGCGGCGATGGAGGATCGCAAGCGCGAGGGCTACTTCTGATGACCGACCTACTCCGGCTCGCGACCGCGGGTTCGGTCGACGACGGCAAGTCGACGCTGGTGGGCCGGTTGCTGTACGACACCAAGTCGGTGCTGGCCGACCAGCTCGACGCCGTGCGCCGCGCGAGCGTCGACAAGGGACTGTCCACGCCGGACCTGTCGCTGCTCGTGGACGGACTGCGCTCGGAGCGGGAGCAGGGCATCACGATCGACGTGGCGTACCGGTACTTCGCCACTCCGCGGCGCACGTTCGTGCTCGCGGACACCCCGGGGCACGTGCAGTACACCCGCAACACGGTGACCGGCGCATCGACCGCGCAGCTCGCGATACTGCTGGTGGACGCGCGCAAGGGGGTGGTGGACCAGACCCGCCGGCACGCCGCGGTCCTCGCGCTGCTGGGCGTGCCGCGCCTCGTGCTGGCGGTGAACAAGATCGACCTGGTCGACTACGACCGGGAGACGTTCGAGGTGATCGCCAAGGAGTTCGCCGTGCATGCCGGCGCGCTGGGCTACCCGGCCGGCGCGGTGCTGGCGATCCCGGTCTCCGCACTGCAGGGCGACAACGTGGTGGAGAACTCGGCGAGCACGCCCTGGTACACCGGCCCGACGCTGCTCGAGCACCTGGAGTCCGTGCCGGTCGAGCCGGACCCGCACGAGGCGCCGCTGCGCTTCCCGGTGCAGTACGTGATCCGCCCGCGCACGCCCGAGCACCCCGACTACCGCGGGTACGCGGGCCTGGTCGCCACCGGCAGCGTGCGACCGGGCGACGAGGTCGTTGTGCTGCCCGCCGGTCGGCTCACCAAGGTCACCCGCGTCGACACCCCGGACGGCGCGCTGCCCGAGGCCACCGCGGGCCGCTCGGTCACACTGCTGCTGGCCGACGACATCGACGTCTCGCGCGGCGACCTCATCGTCGGCCAGGGCAAGCCGCCGAAGATCACCGACGAGCTGGATGCGACGCTGGCGTGGCTCGCGGACAAGCCGCTGCGGGCGGGCGCGCGGGTGCTCGTCAAGCACGGCGCGCGGACCGTGCAGGCGCTGGTCGGCGAGCTGCGCACCCGGTTCGACGAGCAGAAGCTGTCCACTGTCGAGGGTCCGGAGTCGTTGTCGCTCAACGAGATCGGCCAGGTCTCGCTGCGCACGTCCGAACGGATCCCGGTGGACGACTACGCGACCCACGGGCGCACCGGCGCGTTCCTGGTCATCGACCCGGCCGACGGCACCACGCTCGCAGCCGGCCTCGTCGGTGCGCCACTTCCGCTACCGAACAAACTGCCGAACAAGGGTTAGCGATCGATGGCACCGCCGCTCGTCGCCGTCGCGCACGGCAGCAGGGACCCGCGGTCCGCGGCCACAGTCGCGGCGCTGGTCGACGTCGTGCGCGCGCAGGCGCCGTCGCTGGAGGTGCGGACGGCGTTCCTCGACCTGTCCGCACCCAGGCTGCCCGACGTGCTGGCCGCGCTGCACGGCGCCGGCCACCGGGACGTCGTCGTCGTACCCCTGTTGCTGGGCAAGGCCTTCCACGCGCGGGTCGACCTGCCGGCGATGATCGCCGAGGCGACCGGGCGGCTGCCGCACCTGTCGGTCTCGATGGCCGACGTGCTCGGCCCCGACGACCGGCTGCCGGCCGTCGCGCTGCGCCGGCTGCTCGCGACCGGTGTGCGGCCGGGCGACCCCGAGCTGGGCGTGATCCTCGCCGCCGCCGGGTCGTCGCACGCACCGGCCAACCGCGCGGTGTCCGCGGTGGCTGCGACCTGGGCGGCGTCGGGGACATCGCTGGGCTGGGCGGGCGTCGAGGCGGCGTTCGCCAGCACGGCGCGGCCGGACGTGCCC
>NZ_JBOHGA010000038.1:0-38111 GCF_050699915.1 Actinophytocola sp. | reverse complement strand
GCGCGGCGGCCAGGCGCGGCCGGCGCGGTGCGATCCGGGCGATCCGGCCGGACCGCGGGCGCGGGTGGGCCGGGTAGAGCTGCCAGCTGGACTGCCAGGCGAGCAGGCCGACGAAGATCAGCAGGCCGAGCGTGACGACCGCGGAGACCTGGGTCAGTGCGGGGTGCTGCTGCCAGGCTTCGCCCAGCCGCACCGCGACGGTCGCGAGCGCGCCGGTGACGTAGAGCAGGACCAGCGCGGCGAACGAGAGGAGTCCGCTGAGGACCATCACGGTCGCCGCGGTTCGCCGGCCCGCACCGTCCGCGCGGAACTGTTTGAACGCGAACGCGGCGGAGAGCGCCGAGCCGGCAGGCAGGCTGATCGCGATGGCCGAGCGACTGTAGGCGAGCGCGAGTGCGCGGTGGCGCGGCATGAGGACGTCGAACGCGATGAGCAGGCGGCGCTGCTGGCGGGCGAACATGGCCAGGGAGACGAGCTCGGCGGCGACGGCGGCGGCGAGCCAGCCCGGGTCGGCGTCGCGGAGCGCGGCGGTGACGTCGGCCGTGCTCGGCAGCTTGTCGCGCAACGTCCACACGGCGACCCCGAGCACCGCGAGTACGGCGGCAACACGTAGCAGCGTCAGTGTTCTACGCCGCGTGACCTTCCCTGACATGGCCCCCTCCACCATTTCATCACATGATGAACTCTCCTCTTCGAAAGCGCGTCGGTCAATCCGGTTTCGTGCTCTCGCGGGTGGCCGCCCGGAGACCTCCGCCACAGTCGTAGGGTTGCCCGGTGGCACGTAGCGATGGCAGAAATGACGACCAGCTCAGGAACATCAGCCTTACCCGCGGGTACCAGCAATGGCCGGCCGGCTCGGTGCTGGTCGAGTTCGGGTTGACCAGGGTGCTGTGCGCGGCGAGCGTGACCGAGGGGGTTCCGCGCTGGCGCAAGGGTTCCGGTCTCGGCTGGGTCACCGCGGAGTACTCGATGCTGCCGTCCGCGACCAACACCCGAGGCGACCGCGAGTCGGTGAAGGGCCGGATCGGCGGGCGCACGCACGAGATCAGCCGGCTCATCGGCCGGTCGCTGCGCGCCTGCATCGACCTCGCCGCACTCGGTGAGAACACGATCGTGATCGACTGCGACGTCATCCAGGCCGACGGTGGTACCCGCACCACCGCGATCACCGGCGGCTACGTGGCGCTGGCGGACGCGGTGACCTGGCTCGGCGCGGCCGGCCGGCTCGCCGACCCGCAGCCGCTGTCGTGCGCGGTGTCCGCGATCAGCGTCGGTGTCGTCGACGGTCGGGTCCGGCTGGACCTGCCCTACGAGGAGGATGCTCGCGCCGAGGTGGACATGAACGTGGTCGCCACCGACGCCGGCACGATCATCGAGGTGCAGGGCACCGGCGAGGGCGCCACGTTCACCCGGTCTACTTTGGACAAGATGCTGGACCTGGCGCTGGCCGGCTGCGCGGAGATCAACGCCAAGCAGTCCGCGGTGCTGGCCGAGCCCTACCCTGGCACGCTCCCCGAGGGCAAACCGGCCCGCTCGTGACCCGGTTGCTGGTGGCGAGCCGCAACTCCTCGAAGCTCGAGGAGCTGCGTCGGATCCTCGACGGCGCGGGCCTGGAGGTCGTCGGCCTCTCGGACGTGCCGCCGTTCCCCGAGGCGCCGGAGACCGGCGCGACGTTCGAGGAGAACGCACTGGCGAAGGCCCGCGACGCGGTCGCCGCCACCGGACTGCCCACGGTCGCCGACGACTCGGGCATCGCGATCGATGCGCTCAACGGCATGCCCGGCGTGCTGTCCGCGCGCTGGGCCGGCGGCACCAAGTCCGACGCGGCGAACCTCGCGCTGGTCCTGGAGCAGGTGGCCGACGTGCCCGACGAGCGGCTGACCGCGGCGTTCGTGTGCGCGGCGGCCCTGGTGCACCCCTCCGGCGTGGAGGTCGTCGTGCGCGGCGAGTGGCCGGGCACGCTCGTGCGCAAACCCAGGGGCACCAACGGTTTCGGCTACGACCCGATCTTCGTGCCGGCAGGGGAGACGCGCACCTCCGCGGAGCTGACGTCGTCGGAGAAGGACGCGATCTCCCACCGCGGCCGCGCGCTGGCCCAGCTGCTGCCGCACCTGCACGCACTGTCCGCCTAGACGCCTGGCAGGTTGCCGTGTACCGCCGCCGCGGCGGCGGTTACCGACTGGGCCGAAGTGGACCAGCCCGAGTCGAGCGGGTGCTCGCTGAGCAGCACCACCACGTACCGGAAGTCGGGCCCGACGAGGCCGGTGCTGTGCAGGACCATCGCCTCGCTGTTGTTGCCCCAGCCCTGCTTGACCGCCCACGTCGCGTCGAGGCCGTCCGGGATGCCGAAGTACTGGTCGAACCCGTCGGCGGCGTGCCGCGGCGCCTGTCCCAGCGCGTTGACGATCAGCTTGCGGTCCGCGGGCGGCATCGTCAGGACGTACCGGTAGATCGCCGCCACGTCTCGCGGCGTCACCACCACCTCGCCCCACTGACCGGGCACCTCCGGCGGCCGCACGCCGGTGAGGCCGAGCTCGGCGCTGGTCCTGGTGACGAGGTCGGAGCCGCCTTCGCGGACCCAGAGCATGCTCGCGAGGTCGTCGTCGGACATCGAGAGCATGCGGTAGATCCGGTCGCGGTCCTCGCCGCCGGCGCCGCTCTCGAGGGTCTCGATCGCGATCAGCAGCTTGACCAGCGAGGCGGAGCGGAACGGCCGGTCGGCGTTGTACTCGAGCGGGGACGTGCCGGTCTGCCGGTCGTAGACGACCGCGCCGAGGGTCGTGCCGGGCTCCACGCCGCCGGCCGCCTCGGCGAGTAGCTCGCCCTCCAGCGCCGGCGGTGCCGGCTCCTGGCGCGGCTCCGGCTGCGGCGCATCGGACCGTTCCGGGTTCTTCGGCATCGGCTGGGGTGGCGCGCTGGTCTCCGGTGACGCCACGGCGACGGACGGATCGGGCGCGCTGCCCAGATCCAGCGTCGGCTGACCGCCACAGGCGGCGATCAACCCCAGCGGCGCGACGACGACGAGCCGGCGAATTCCACGGAGCGGATTGTTTCGCATGCCGTCAATACGCGGCCGCGATTCAAGAAGTTGACCAGGTGAAACGGCAACTTCTCGCACGCCTGTGGCGTACGGTTCAAGTCCTCTTTACGTTGTCTCCCCGAATTGTTCGGGTCCTTTTCGTTATTTTCAGACGCCCAGGTCCCTGCGCAGCTTCGCCACGTGTCCGGTCGCTCGCACGTTGTACATCGCCTTCGCGATCCGGCCTTCCGGGTCGACGACGAACGTCGAACGGATCACGCCGGTGATCGTCCGGCCGTAGTTCTGCTTCTCGCCGTAGGCGCCCCACTCGGTCAGCACCTCGCGGCTCTCGTCGGCCAGCAGCGGGAAGGTGAGCCCCTCGTCGGCGACGAACTTGGCGAGCTTGGCCGGCTTGTCGGGGGAGACGCCGAGCACGGTGAAGCCGGCGTCGTTGAGCTCGGCCAGGTTGTCGCGGAAGTCGCAGGCCTGCGTGGTGCAGCCGGGCGTGCTGGCCGCCGGGTAGAAGTAGACGACGACGTGCCGGCCGCGGAAGTCGGCCAGCGAGACCTCGGTGCCGGTGCTGTCCGGGAGACGGAAGTCGGGGGCGGGGTCGCCCTCGGAAAGTCGTTTCTGGTCACTCATGATGCCGACGTTAGCCTGCCCGTCAGACAGTGCCGTCGAAGAGTTCGACGGTCGCGATGCCGGGTGGATCAGTGCGCACCGAGACCTGGAGCGAGCAGGTCTGCTCCGGCACGGCGAACGCTACCGTGAAGCGCAGGGTCTGGTTGGGCGCGACCTCGTCGGTGGTCCCCGAGACCCCGTTGTAACCCTGGGTCGAGTCGATCACCTGCTCGGCCGGCGCGCCGTCCACGAGCGCGGTGAAGCCAAGCTGCGAGGGCCGGAAGGCGATGGTGCCGCCGTTGTCGAGGTCCATGTCGATGGCCACCGCGCGGCTGACCCGCGGGTAGGCGGTGTCGGTGGGGGTGAAGGACTTCGGCGTCGAGGTGGTGAGTACGACGCCCTCCCCGATCGAGGTGCGCACGCCCTCGGGGGCCGGGTACTCCGAGCGCTCGGCCGCCGCGGTCGGGCTCGCTGAGGCGGGGGCCGCGGCAGGGGCGGTCATCGCGGCCTGCTCGGCTTCCGACGTGTGGCCGACCCCGCATCCGGCCAGGACCAGCAGCGCACAGGCCGCGACCGCGAGTCTGGCGATCGGCACGAGGGCCCCTTCCGATGGGGAGGTTGTGTACGTCTGAACGCACTATTCCGGTGCGGCTCGAACCGCAGGGCCGTTGAAGCGGAGCTGGTGTCGTGCCGTGGCCGAGCTGTGACCACAAGGACACCGAACGTGATCATTGTTGCGACTTGATGTCGACGGGCTCTCAGGCCGCCATGGCGAAGAACAGCACGAACACCGCCACGGTGATCAGCCACAGGGCGATGAGCCAGCCATAGTCACGCCACGGGGAGATCGCCTTGTTGTCCTCGCCCGGGACGTAGATACCGCCGGCCTCGAACCGGTCGACGAGTGAGTCGAGGAGACGGCGTACGCGCACGCCGTCAATGGTGACACGTGATCAGCCGACCGGCGGGATCGGGCCTCGGGCGTAGTAGACCTTGCAGAATCCCTCGTGGTTGTCGGAGGCGAGCTGCAGGACGGTGTCCGCCTCGGCGAGGAGGGCTGGGCTGAAGTTGCGGCAGCCCTCGTTGTTCGGGTTCGGGACGGGGACCGGTGCCGGGATCTCGCGCCAGGGGCCGGCGCCGTTGTCGTCGTTGACGAGGAGGGTGGTCCCGTTGCCCGGCGCGTGGCTGCCGTCCGCGTTGACGAGCATCTCCGCGACGAAGACGATCTGCCCGCTCGGCCCGACGCTGATCGTCGGAGTGTGCCGCGGGTACTTGCCGTCCGCGGTCCGGATGCCGGTGCCGAGGTTGAAGGGGTCGCCGTAGTCCCAGCCGTCCGGCGAGGTGCGGTAGTAGGTGCTGCAGAGGGGTTCGTCGAGGTTGCAGACCTCGTAGACCATGAAGTAGGTGCCGTCTTTCAGCTGACGGACGCCAGGCATGCCCGGCCGGACGTAGAAGTCGGTGTTCTTGACGGTGTCTTGGCGGTCGGTCCAGGTGACCCCGTCGGTCGAGCGGGCCTGGACGATCTTCTGGTCGTGGTTGGGCTTGTCGGTCTCGTCGGCCCAGTGTGCGACGAGGTGTCCGTCCTTGGAGACGGACAGCTCGGGCTCCCAGGCGTTGAACCGCGTGGGATTCGTGGCGATGTCGGACTTGAAGGTCCAGGTGCGGCCGTGGTCGCGGCTCTCCCAGAGGCGTTGTTTGGTGTGCCGCTCGGCGGCCGGCAGGTTGTACCCGGCGGTCGTGGCCCACAGCAGCGTCCCGGCGGGCATGTCCCCGATGCTCGTCGGAAGCTCGAACAGGGTCCCGCAACACATCCCGCGCAGCTGAGCGCCCTCCGGGTCCCGGATGGTGCCGACATGCTGGAAGGTGGCGCCGTCGTCGGTGCTCTCGAGGATGACCCCGATGCTGTCGTCGCCGTCCATGCTGCCGACGGAGGCCATGACGCGCCCGTCAGCGGTGTGTATGACCCGCGGATAGGTGGCCCCACCTGGGTAGATGGCCTGTGGTGCCGCCTGCTCTCCTGCCTGCTCTCCCACCGCGACCGGCACGACGACGATGGCCGCAGCGAGCGCCACGACTCCGGCCAGAACCCCGACCCGCATCCCACTCACCCCCGACTAGGCGTTCGTTGGATGCTAACGAACTACGGCGCCGATGTCGTGGCTCCCGGCTGATCAGGGGTGGATAGGCTAGTGGTGGCGCCTCGGGCGCTAGGGGCCGTAGCCCAACGGCAGAGGCACTGGATTTAGGTTCCAGCCAGTGAGGGTTCGACTCCCTTCGGCCCCACCATGCCTGAACAGGGAATATAAGGCGACGGTTAGTATGTAGGGGATCGCCTTGGGCATGAGATAGCAACTACAGACATGCAGAGCGACTGTTGCGACGTCATTGCTCTCCGGCGGGCTCATGTAGGCGGAGCAGCAGCGCGGCGAGCAAGGCCCGATCAGCGGCGCAAACCGCGGCCTTGTGTCACCTGGTTGGGGGCGGAGCGGGGTGACGGTGTTGGTCAGGTCGAGGTAGGCCAGTCGCAGCGGCGCCGTCCTGAGCGCGCAGGGCCGATGTCGACAACCGCCAGCCCCACCTGACCGCCCTGGCCGGACACGTCCGCGCCTTCGCCAGCATCATGTGCTCGCTACGTGGCCACGACCTGAAAGCGTGGCGAAAGGTCGAGGACAAGCTCACCGAGTTCTGCGAGCAGATCCTCAATCAACGCACCGTGACGTCGGCTGTCTCCGTTTGCTCAGGCCTTGGATGAGTGAACGCAGAACAGCGAGGTCACCGATAGCACCCGCGACGGCAATATGAACTAACCTTGACCCGTACGGACGGTGCGCCCGTGTTACCGCAGCGAACTGGGGAGGGCAGTGACGATTGATCTGCTCAATGTCGATGCATGCGCAGGGTTGCATTGAGCCGGAGCCGTCAAGCTAACTGGGAGCGTCGTGGCGACGGCGTCGATGCAACGGTTGTAGCGACCTGCGGACTGGGATGTTACGTGTGGAGATGACTATTGATTGTTCACAAACCGACGTCCAGCGACGAGAGCGCTACCTATCGTAGCGCCGTGGGTTCGGAGCATCTCCTCATCGCCTTCTAGCGTATCAAGAGCATTCTCGACCATCTTCGCGTCGGTCGGATTTAGCGTCACGTCCAGCCAGATCTCGATTTTCGAGAGCGGTTTCTGCTCTAAGCTCACGAACGACATTCGGCATCGAGTGGCCCAACGCCAATACTGCAAGATGGGTTTCGGAACAACCAAGATTTGCAGTGACGTACCGGGCGACAGCTTTCGGATTGAATGGGGCGATACTAACGGCCATGCGATTGGTCGTTTCGGTTGTGATTGGATCTTGACTTGCTTGGTCATCAATTGCCTCTAATTGACTAGCAACGGCACTGGCAGCGTATGGTGCCATCGCGTCACTAAGAGACGTAACAAAGTATTTGTACATTTCCGCCGACTCCTGCAGTGCTAGCCTGACTAGTTTGCTCAATGTGGTCGTCGAGAGCGCAGGGCGCTTTGCCGCGGCCACCGCGGCCAGCGTCTCGGCAGCTGACAGGTCGTCTTTACTGAAAAGTGTTGCCATCACATCATCTGATGAGATCACATCGCCTGCGTGTCGTTCTTCTGGTGAGCCGTTCATCTTGTCAACATTAAAAGGATCATCTGGGTACATCGATGCGGAGAGCATGCTGCTCCAGTTGTCATAGTCTGCCCCTTGCTCACGGCAATACTGCAGCATCAAGAAGAACTGCATATTTTGCTGACGGTCTCCAAGTCGGCTATGCTTTTGTAGCCGGATAATTTCAGCATCTCTTGTGCCCGGCGGATTCATGGGCGTGTATCCGGCAGCAATTGCGGCCATCAACTGTACGGCGTTCCAATCAGAGTGCTCTTCCGTCCAAAGGCGAAGGCACTCTTGCATCGCCACCTCGGGGTTATCGACGAAGAGTCGGCGGTTAAATTCTTCCCGGCCATCGTAGCTTAAACCTAAGTCGTGAGCCTTTTCGAGCGCCCAATCAGGGTTGAGTTGAATTAGCTCGCGCATGATGGGTCCAGGGCGCTTGCCATCGAGATCTGCCAAGAGCCCCAAGACTTCTTTGGCAATCTTGTCGACTGCGGCTTGCTCAGGCGTAGCGGCGTTAATTGGCGGCGGTGGTTCTTGTGCTTCAATTATGCGGTCAACTCCCCATAGTGCTCCAGCCAACGCGGCTGCTCCAGAAGTCCCGAAAAGGTACGTCTAGTTAGCTGCCGCTCACTTTTGCTACTTTGTCTACGAAAAACTGGATGCGATGACGTCTCGGCGGAACCATCTCCCTGTGTGGGAAGTGGTGGCCGCCATGAATGAGAGTGTGGTGGGCGCGTTGGTCTGGGTGTGACAGGCGACGAGGTAGGTGGCCGGCCCGGATTTCCTGGGACGGACTGACCAGGATGGTATGGTGTGTACAATTTGGTGAATGGGGAAACTTCGGACTGTGAACGACCACGCGGATAAAGAAAAATGTGCGTTGGATCTCGTCGATCCAAATTGATGGCACGTGCGACGGCAGCGAGGACGGCTTCACGAAACTCAGTCATCGTACCGAAGCGGTCCGCTGGGCGTTTTGCGAGCGCGGTCATAAACGCTGTCTGAAGTTCGTCAATCAGCCGAGCATCCGAGACAGTTTTGCCGCACGTTTCCATTGGTAGGACTGTGTGTTCTCGATGCGCGCTGATCCACTTCTTAATATCACTGTTTTGCAGAGAGCGGGAGTCTGCCGTCCAGCATATAGTAGCCAACTACGCCATGGAGTAGATATCTCCAGCGCGAGTAACCATTCCTTCAAACTGCTCCGGAGCCATGTAGGCGGGAGTGCCAGCCGGTACTTGCAAGTTTGTAGTGCCGTCGAAAATTTTGTGAACGACTGGCGTCGGCAACCCCGAAGTCTGCGACTTTGATGGCGCCATTTATTAGGAGTAGGTTGCCTGGTTTGAGGTCGCGATGCACAATCCTGTTGCCCGGTTCTCTGCCGTCACGGTGCGCAAAGGCAACTCCCCTGCATGGCTTGCTCGAGATAGCTCGCGGCCAGGTGGGCTCGTATTCTTTCATTGTCGATCTCATCCTGAACGCTGCTGTCGGCCTTCTCCATAATAAAATAGGGGACGTTCTCGGCAACGGGTTGTCCGCGCTCATCAATGTAGAAGTTCCTGACAACTCCATTCCAACGCACGCCGATAATATGGATATGCACTAAGCTGTGAAGCCGTTTCGCTTCTTCATGGATGCTTGCATGAAAGCCTGTTCGGCCCGGCGTATTTAACACTTTGACGGCTACGTACTCGTTGGCTTCTCTATCGAAAGCCTCATACACAAGACCAAAGGCGCCTCGCCCAAGCTGGGTACAATTGGTCATGCCATAGCGCTCGGGAAGGCCGGTCTTCAGAGCCTCGAGAAGGCTCCGCTCGTACGGTGACGTCTCGGACATATTGGCCTCCGCCGGCAGTGCCACTCAAATGGGCGCGCGCTCGATCGTGTCGTGTTCGTGGGCACGCTGCAATATGGCTGCGGCGTTCATGTTGGTCCTTCATCCGAACGGTGACGGCTGCGTTACGGAGCGGAACGGCGAATACAGCGCGGGCCCGCGCCGGACAGCCTGTCACGCTGCGGATAGTGCTCCGCCATCGAAGGTGTTTACGCTAGTGGAAATGGTTCGGGTCACCCACGGTCCCACCCGGCACTGTCGAGATCGTCGGGAGTTCGAGCAGTGTTACCGGATAGCTGACGCCTCCCGGCACCTTATGAGCTCACCCGGCTCACCGGAGTAGGCACTGGGCATGGGCTCACCCTTCCGCGTACCGCTGGTTCACCCGTAGCTGGCTGTGGGCCAAGCAGGCAGGACACTGACGCCCTTCTGGCAAGTAACGGGGTTACTTCTACCTGGGCCAGCAGGCCGATCCGGGTTTGCGGTCGGTCATATCTGCTTCTGTGCGGCGGCCGGTGTTGGCTTCTCGTCAAGCTTCACCTGTACGTCAGCGCCCGCCCTTGCGGCGCCACATGGCCGCCCAAAGACGCTCGAGCCGCCCAGGCGGGATTTCGATCGGCGCTCCATCGCGGCTGGCTTCTAGGCCGGTGAGGCCGAGCCGGAACCACTTGGCATGCCTGATGAGCAGCTTGAGTACGCCCACGACCAAGCCGAGCACGCCGAGAGCCGCGACCAGAGAGAGAGCGAAGCAGATGACGAACACCGTCGGGTGTGCGTCGAAGAAGGGCCACACGGAGGACGCCAATCCCAGGTTCGCGGGCCAGCAGACGAACCCGAAACGCTCTCCGCGGCAGATCGCTCAGCTTTGCCTGGACTGCGTGACCGTTCGACGACCCGGGGCAACTCTGGTCCCGGGTGGCCCCACCACCCGTTACCCCGAGGAGTAAGCCTGCCGGGAACGGAGGCTTACGGCCGGGTCACTACCATCAACGCGAGCACAGTCGCGCTAGGGTGACCCGTACTCCAGCGTCCCTGATAGGAACCCGTAGCGCAATCCCGAAATGGGAGTCCCATGTAACGGTTCCCATGCGCTAGGGCGACTGGCGCAGTCTCATTACCCTGTTCGGGCCAGTGACGCCTCATTTGATCTTCCAGCGTAGAGGTGTACTCTTCGCGCGTGCTGGGAATCCCATCATGCCTTCCCGCCTGGCAACGCCGACCGAAGGTGTCAAGATGACCTCCTCCACGGGGCCGGTGATGCCGAGGCGACGTCTCGGTGCAGAGCTAAGACGGCTGCGACAGGTGTCCGGCCGCACTCTCGAGAACGTTGCCGAGGAACTGCTGATCTCGACTTCCAAGCTGTCACGGCTGGAGAACGGCCAGGGCAGCCCGCAACAGCGCGATGTCCGAGACCTAATCAGGCTCTACCGCGTCGAGGACAGTGCGCTCGCCGCCCGCCTCACTCGGTGGGTCAGCAGCGCGCGCAAGCAAGGGTGGTGGGCCGACTACGCCAGCGCGATGGATCGCGGTCTCGACGGCTACATTGCCTACGAGACTGAGGCCTCGGTCGCCCGCGTCTACACGATCCCGGTCCTGCCAGTCCTGCTCCAGACCGAGGACTATGCCCGCGCCCAGTACCGCGCTATGGAACCGTGGCGCCCGGCCGAACAAATCGAACGACTTGTCCGGCTCCGCATGCAGCGCAAGGAAGCCCTCGAAGGTGATGACTCCCTCCGGTTGATCGCCGTCTCGCACGAGTGTGCCGTGCATCAGTGGGTCGGCACGCGCGAGACGATGCGAGCCCAGTTGGCTCACCTGCTCGACCGGTCGACCCGGGCCAACATCGAGTTTCGAGTGCTGCCATTCACCGCGCAGCCACAATTCACCAGCACCTGCATGTACGCGTATTTTGAATTCCCGGACGACCTCGATCGGGACGTCGTTCACATCGAGACGCACGCCGGTTTCCGACATCTAGAAACGGCCGATCAAGTTCACGCGTATCGCCGTCACCACGACAATCTGATCGATTTCTCGTTGTCGACTGACGAATCCAGATCGATGATCCGATCGGTGCTCGAAGGTACGTTTGCCTGACCATTCTTGCCTCTTGGAACCTTCCTCTGATGGAGTTCGTGTGACGTATGGCCTGCCGGCCGATCACGACGTGATCGCCGAATATCGGGAGCAACTCGACCGCCTCGGGTACCTCATCGCCACCGACTTCGAGCTCGGCGTGCCGTTCGGGGCGCACCTCGCGGACAACTTCTTCACTAGTCAGCATTTGCGCCGCTATGATGGGGACATGCCGATCGACCGGCTGCGGGCGCGAGATGTGGTGCGCTACCAACGTTTCGGCGACGACATCGACCTGACTGAGCACGACACGGTGGATCTGCCGGACCGGGACAACCCCACGCGGGTAAGGCAGTTCGACCAGACCAAAGTGCTCAAGGACGAGAAGTTTGTGGCACTTGTAACGACCTTGTTGAACCTGGTCCCAGAAGAGCGTCGCAATTCAACGGGCACGTTTGGGATCAACATGTTCCGGACGTTCACTGATGTGGTGACGAAACCACACCACGACGATGAGGAATATGTGATTGTATATGTTGTCGCGAAGACGGCAAAAGGTGGTAGGACGCAGTTGCTGCACAAATACCGCGACGAGATCGTCCTGGAACAGGAATTGCAGCCAGGTCAACTGATCATGTTTCGAGACGACATATTTCGACACGGCACAAGTAGGCTGGAAACACCTACTGAGATGTGTGCGCACCGGGACGCGCTGATCTGCACGGTCGATTATCCGACTAACCACAGGGACTGCCTCGACTAAGAGTGTGTCTCGTACGGATCTTGTGAATTTGATGGTGCATGATCATCGGTTGTGGTTGATGCGTTGTCTCGGCGGTTGGTGCCGGATGAGTTGTGGGTGCTGGTCGAGCCGTTGATGTCGGCGTTCTCGCCGCGTCCGCAGGGTGGTGGCCGGTCGCCGATGGCGGATCGGGCGGTGTTCACGGCGGTGGTGTATGTGCTGACCAGCGGGTGTCCGTGGTGGTTGTTGCCACCGTCGTTCGGTGTCACCGTGCCCACGGTGCACCGCCGGTTCACCGAATGGACCAAGCCGGATTGTGGCGGCGGTTGCACCGCGCGGTGCTGGACGCGTTGGTCAGTCAGGGCTTGATCGACTGGTCCCGAGCGGTCCTGGACGGAGCATCCGTCCGGGCCAAAAGGAAACGTCTGGCCGCAGGTGCCCGGCCGCTTCGGTCGGCCACCGTTCCAGTGCCGGTGAGCTGGGCGACGGTGTGCCCGGTTGCCGGGAGATCGCCACCACGTCCGGCATCTTCACGATCCGATCGCCGGAGATGATCCGCAACAGGGGCTGCGAGATACCCGTCGCGTCCGCGAGCGCGCGCTGGCTCAGGCCGGCGGCGACGCGTGCCCGCACAATAAACACACCGCCCTCCAGGTCACAGCTACCGCCCCTCATGAATGATGATCAATATCTATTCTTCAGTTCACCCACGTCGGCTTGAGTTAACTGGTCGATGCTGATCGACGGGGGTCTGGGAAGCCGAGATTGACGTAGCCGGGCGCGCGTCTGGCCAGTGACGAGGCCAGGACGCCGGTGTTGATGTCGTGGTAGTCGTGGACTTCAGCGGTGGTTTTGCCGGGATGTGCACGCAGGATCCGGCCCGCGTACTGGACGAGGCGTCCCTTGAATGCGATGGGTGCGGCGAGGAACAGGGTGTCCAGGATGGGGCAGTCGAATCCTTCGCCGACGAATGGTCCGGTAGCGACGACCAGCAGTGGTGTGCCGTCGGTGGGGGTGTGGAGTCGGGCGAGGGCGCCGCGGCGGTCCGTGGCGTTCATTCCACCGCGCAGCACGACCGGGTCAAGAGAACGATGTCGGAGCTCGTTAGCGAACCGTTCGACATGGGCTGTCCACTGGGTGAGCAGTAGGCAGTGCCGGTCGCGTGTCAGCGCGGCGATCACGTCGTCGACGATCTGGGTGAGACGGGCGTCGTTGGCGACGAGGTCGCGGTAGATCGCCGCCATGCCACCGGGCTTCGTCGGATCGGCGTCACCGATGTAGCGGTAGGCGGTGTCGTGCACGTGGAGCACGGGCGTCGGGCGATGGATCGGCTGGTCGAACTCGAGTTGGGGCGTACCGTCCCCGGCCGGTGGCGAGAAGTGGGTGATGGTGTGCCGGATCGGGCCCAACTGGAGGGCAATCAGGTCGTCGAGCTTGTCACGGCGGTACGGGGTGGCGGTCAGCCCGAGCCAGCGGCGAGCCGGGATTTGCTTGACGGCGTGCTCGAAGGCCGCGGCGGGGATGTGGTGGCATTCGTCTACGACGACCAGCCCGTAGCCGCTGGTGTGTTGCTCGATGTCGGGCTTGCGGGCCAGGGTTTGCAGCATCGCGACGTCGACCACGCCACGGGTTTTGCGGCGACCACCGCCGAGCTGGCCGGCCTTGACACCTAGCAGGTCGCTGATGCGGGTGCGCCACTGGTCGGCCAGTGTCTTGCGGTCGACAAGCACGAGCGTGGAGGTCGCGTGGGTGGCGATCACCGCGCAGGCGATCACGGTCTTGCCGGCGCCTGGCGGCGCGACCAGCACCCCGAGGTCGTGTTCGCGCAGTTCGTCCACGGCGCCTTGTTGCTCGCGGGTCAGTGTGGCGGCGAATGTGAGCTCCCGCGCCTTGCAGGTCTGTCGCTCGTCGGTGGCCTCGAGGCGGCTGCCTGCCTGCTCGACCAGCGAGGCCACTGTGTCCTGCAGGCCCCGAGGCAGGACGAGTCCACCGTCCAGAGTTTCGTCGTAGCTGCGCAGGAACCTCGGCGTGTCCCAGGTGGACATTCGGAGTCGCTGGCGCTCGTAAACAGCGGGTTCGTCATCGACGCCGCGTGCTTCAGCGTCGCGTGCAACGCCGGGGTCAGCTCTCCTGATTCCAGACGGATTCCTGAGTTGAGCCGGGCTTGCACGATGGCTGGCGCGGCGGCACGTATCCGGGTCGAGACCGCTGCGCCGATCTTGTCGACACCGGTGCCGACCGTGACTCTGCCGGCGCGGCGCGCGACCCGAGTGACCTCGGCTGGGCTCATCCGGCCGAGCGAGGACAGGTATGCCCACTGGTCGTCGTGGGGTTCCATCGTCGCGAGATCGAGGAACACCGTCGCCCCGTCGTGGCGGGCCTTGCCCTGCAGCGGTGCGGCGAGCAGATTCCCTACGCCGCCTGACGGCAGCACGTCTTGCGACGGGAATAGCCGGTCGTAGCTGGCCAGGTCCATGCGGCCGCGCACCGCCATCGCTTCCCGCAACAGGGCGGTGCCGAGCCGGCGAGTCGTCTCGGGGGGGACGGGCGCGGTGAAGAACACCCACGTGTGCGCACCCATCCCCGAGCGCGACACTTCCAACGCGGCCGGCACCGACCATGTTCTGGCGGCTTTCAGGTAGGCCAGCGCGTCCAGCATCGCCATCGGCCCGTCGAAGTCGGCCGCCAGCCACCAGCACAGGTCGCCGTCCAGCAGCGGATACAGCCCGACATGCACCCCACCGGTCAGATGCGCACGCAGCACGTCCTTGCTCAGTGGCAGGTAGTCGCGGTCCTCGTGGCGCACGCCCTTGCGCCACCCGCCACGCACCGCCGGCAACCAACCCGCCTTGCCGGCACGCGCGTTCTCCCATCGGGTGGCGTAGATGTCGGTGCGAGCGGCGAACAAGGCCGCGAAGAAGTCCACCTTCACTTCCGGTGCCGACTGTCGGTCGACCGGGCCTGGAGGTGCTTCAAAGAAAACCGGTCTGCGTTGGGCCGGGTGGCACCGCCTGCTTCGGCGTCAGCTCCAGCAGCCCCAATAGTCGCGCGTTCTCCGCACGCAACTGCGCGGTCAACACACGTAGTCCCGCGAGTTCTTCCGCGAGTCTCGCGACAATCGCTGGCTGATCGTCTTCCACGGAAACCACCGTAGATCTGGTGCTCAGATGCCGGCCTGGTTGAGGCGCTCGATGAGGGTGGGCTTGCGTGCATGCGTTTGCCGCAGTGCGATGGTGCGCAACGTAAAGGTGTCGTGGCGGCCCTCGCGTTCGGCGAGTGCTTGGAGATCGGTGAGCAGCGTGACGGCGGCTTCGTACTCGGCCGGTTTCCGGGCGGCGATTAGCGCGTCGACGCGCGACCACACGGCGTCTTCCTCGTCCGCCAGTTCGTCGAGTCGTCGTTCGCGGGCCAAGGCGCGTGCCTGCTCCCGGCGTGTGTCGTCTTCGGCCCGCTGGGCGGCCAGGCGACGCTGACCCTCGGCTCGTCGGCGCGCCGCGTCGTCGAGCAGATCGGCCACGGTCCGGCGGGCTGGGACGGGCCTCGTTGGGCCGGTGTCGCTGCGGAAACGGCGCAGCAGCTCCATCCGTACCCGCGTGGCCTCGCCATGGACGATTCGCAGCAGAAGCCGGTTCTTCTCGGCAGCCGGCAGGTGAGTCACCCAGGCGGCGAGGTCGCCGGGATCGTCGGCGTTCGCCTCGAGCCGCGGGCTTGTCTGAGCGGCGATCATGAGCAGGCCCTCGTCGAGACGGAGGAAGTCGGCCAGCGCCCGCTGCGCCGCGGTGAGCGTGCCCAACCCGGGCGGCACTGGTGGCTCAAGATCGTCGTCGGCGTCGCGGTCGAAGACGTCCTCGTCCCGCTCCCAGGCGCCGTAGGCGGCCAGCCAGGCGAGGTAGAGCGGCCGGAGATCACCGGTGGCGAGCTCGGCACGCACGCCGACGATCGCCGACAGCAACGCCTCGGCGTCATAATCGAATTCAAACTCACCAGCGTGATCCTCGCTGATGAATCCAAGCACGACGAACTCGTCCGCGACCCAGGCGTCCACCTGCTCGCCGACGCGGTAATCCTCGGCGACATCGGGATCGAGCAGATCACACGGCAGGCGGAACATCACCCGATGCGTACCCCAGTTGGCCACATACAGATGCGCATCGAAATAACGCTCCATCAGCCGGTTTGGACTGCCCTTGAAATCTCCCCAATGGTACTCGTTCACGAAACTGCTGGCGGTGATCCTCGCCCGGGTCGACAGCGACCGAACCTCAGCCTGCTCGTCATCATCCAGCGGATGGTCGATCGCTAGGAATTCGTAGTACTGGTACTCGCTCACTATCCATCCACGCGATCGTCAGCAGTAGGTGGCTTTGCCCGGAAACTCGAGTCGTCTCCCAGGTGGAAGAACACGCGCCCCTCGATCGTCTCGCCATCCACAAGAGACGCCCAGCCGCGTCCGCTGACCTGGTCGCCATCATCGATGCCCTCCCAGGTGAACTCGACACCGACACGACCATCCTGCTCGACAGGACGGCAGTCCAGCCAACCACGACCGGCGATAAAACCGAACTGGCCCCTCCCGTCCCCGGCGAACTCGATGAAACCCGGCTCGACCAGGTCGATGGCATCGCGGTCCCGTCCGCTCATCTCCACGATCCGCCACCGACCGGTCAACGGCACCACGGACTTCGGAACACGCCTTGCCATGAGGCGTCAGCGTAGCCACCTCGAGGGGAGCGCGCGAAGCACGCCGCTTGAGGAGAACCGGCGAACCGCCAGTACGTCAAGACCCGAGGCCGCCCGTGGGCTGCTGCGGGATCCCTACGTCCGGCGCGACACCAACGACTACGCGGCCCATCTGAGTGCTGTCGGGCGGCGGGTCCAGGTTATCGCCGGTCGCGAGCAGGTGGTGGGGAGCTGTGTTGGGTCTCGAAGAAGACGCGCTGGCCGCGTCATGGACTGTAGGTGATGATCGTCCGGCCCGGTGGCAGGCCGGGTTCGATGACATGTTCCGCCGACGCCACAGCGCGCTCGGCATGCTCAGCCCGAACGTGTCCGCTTGCCGTCACAAGCGCCCATCTCTACGCAGACGGCACGGCGTGGGCATGAACGTGGGCATATACTTGTGTTCAACGGTGCCTCTGACACCCCACACGGCGTCACCGGATCCGCTCGTGCCCTGGACGCGTACCTATGCCACGGTGTGTAGTCGATTTAGGTTCCAGCCAGTGAGGGTTCGACTCCCTTCGGCCCCACCGCTATTGACCAGGAACGATATCGCTCGTCGATCCGTGTAACTTGATCATTGGGCATGAGTTGAGCACGCCCAGGCAGCGTCCGACCCAAGGGCAATATCGAGGAACGCGATGGCGGTCTGCGTGTCCGCCTTACGCCGGCACGGACCCGGTGACCGGCCGGCAGACCAATCTGCGCGAAACAATCCAGGGCACCGACGATGCGGCGTGGCGAAAGCCGAGAACAAGCTCACCGAGTTCCGTGCGCAGATTCTCAAGCAACGCACTGTCGCCTCGGCTGTTCCGTTCGCCCAGGCCGTAGATGAGTGGATGCAGAACAGCGAAGTCATCGTCAGCACCTGCGACGGCTATGTGAACTACATCGAGCGCTACATGCGATCGACCTTGGGTTCGGTAGCCGTGCGGAAGGTCGACACGAGAGCGCTGGAGCGTTTCTACGCCGATCTGCGACGCTGCAGAATCCGATGCGACAAGAAGCTCTTTTGTGGAGCATCGCGTCGAGAGAACTGCAGGCCAAGCAGAAGAAGCTCATCGAAGCCATCTACGGCGGCGCGGTACTAGTGCGCTTTCTAACGATACTTCACTGGGCTGCCAGTCCTTCTAGCCCTGCGTGCTCGAGGTTAAGATCGTCTCGTTTCCCTAGCAGAATTTCTTTCAGCTGATCCCACACCGGCCCAGACGGCACATATCGACGGCGCGCCGCCAACGAACCCAAGCTCGCCGAGACCACCCACCTCGTCTACAACGAGGCACTCCTGGTCGAAAGGTGGCGAACGGGTCAGGAGACTGTGACGGGGTCGGAGTTGCGCAGGATCGGTGGGTGCAAGACCGCTACCGTGCCGCGTCGGTAGAGCGCGGCGGGGCGGCCGCCGTCCCGTGTGGTTCGGTGACCGGTCGGGATTAGGAAGCGGTCGACGCTCGTGATCTTGCGGTGAAAGTTGCGCGGGTCGAGCTCGACGCCCCAGACGATCTCGTAAACCCGGCGTAGCTCGGTCATGGTGAACTCGGTGCGGCAGAAGGCGGCGGCCAGGGTAGTGTACTCGAGCTTGCTTCGTGCGCGCTCGACCGCGTCGGCAATTATCGACCGGTGGTCGAACGCGATTTCCGCGTCGTCGTTCAGCACGTGCGCGACCGGCACCCAGCTCGCCGCCCTGGCATCGCCGCCGGCGGTTGGCATCGGCAGATCTGGTACCAGCGCCAGGTAGCAGACGGTGATCACCCGCTGCCGTGGATCGCGTTCCGGCGTGCCGTAGGTGCGCAGCTGCTCCAGGTGCAGCTGGTCGGCGGTCAGCCCGGTCTCTTCGGCGAGCTCCCGTTCTGCGGCGGCCTCGATGTCTTCCTCCGTGGACGCGATGAACCCGCCCGGCAGCGCGAGCATCCCTTGGTAGGGCTCAATTCCTCGCTTCACCAGCAGGATCTGCAGCGCGCCGTCTCGCACCGTCAGGACGGCCAGGTCGACAGTCACCGCCACCTTGGGGATCCGCCAGGGCTTCTCACTCGGCATCACGCGAGGCTACCTTTTCGTCAGATTGACATCAAGTCGATGTGAGCCTACTCTCGGAGTGCACTTAACGTCGTTCTGACGATAAGTGCACACAGTTGGAGAGGAGGTTTGCAGATGGAGGTCAACGCGATCGTCGGCCTGCTGCTCATCCTGTTGGTTCTGTGACCGGGCGGGCGAGAGCGCTCAGGTTGGCCGCCGGCGCTCCCGCCGCTCGCTACCACGACGCGCGTGACTGGTGCACCACTGTAGCTCCGCCCGGTGCGTACCGCGCCGGGCGGAGGCCATCAAGGCTCCCACTGGATCCCGTATCCAAACCCGACCCGTAGGTCGCGGAATATGGCGCTGACCTCGCCCGCCTTATTCGGCACGAGTAGCGGTTCGATGACCTGCCAGTCGTCGACCACCCGCGGTGCGACGCCTGCCAGGCGCCAGATTCTGGCGGGCAGCCGGGTGGGGTCGAACGCGATTCGCAACTCGAAGAGATCATGGCGACGCAATGGGAGGCAGACGTACTGCGGAACCATCGACTGTCCCTCGGGTATCCGCATCACGACGCCGTAGTCGTGCGTGTCGCCGAGGTTCATCGGGACCGGCAACCTGACTCCCCACTGAAAGTGACTTCCCGACGAGGAAATCGGGCGCATGGACCCGCCGTACACCACCTCCATGTCGAGGCCGCGTTTCCGGGTCCGGTCGTAATCGCCTGGAGGAATGTTTGCGCGATGAATAATCTCACCGAGCCCGTCAGTAGTCACCACGATGCGACGCTCCTCGACCGCACGCGGACTCCCCCGGCCGACCTGCAGGCGGGTTCGCAACATCTCCACGTACCAACCCTGGTCCGGGTTGGTGAAAGTCTCCGGCGGCTGCGAGAGATCACGTTTTGCCTCGACGACCAACTTCTTCACCGCGTCCTCGATCCGGCGCCGGGCGGTGCGTTCCGAGCACTCCTCCTGCATGCGCAGCCACTCGATCCGATCGTTGAGGTACCGCATGTTCTCGGTCTCGGAGTGCAGCGCCAACGCCGCTTCGGCCGCGATCCGGAGATCGGCAGGCAGTCGTGCGGTGAGGTCGGAGACCTTTCGAACCAAAGTGGCCCACGCGTGCCCCGGATCGTCCCGCTCGCCGATCCGGCACAGCGTCCTGAGCTCGGCGGACAGGCTCTTCAGCGGCCTGGGCTCCCGGATGCCTCGACCTCTTCGAAACTGTCGAAAATCGGCCTCGATCGGCTCCACCGGTGCCGTCACGGTGTCCTCCTGACCAGCTTCGGACCGTTCTCGCGAAAGTTGTCAGTTTGTGGTCAATTTTGGCCTGGATCTGGATCTAGACCGTTGCTCTGTTTGGATGACATCCTCATCGCGAACGTAGGTCAAATCATTTCAAGACACACAGCGCGTACGCGTTGGATCATCTGTGGGACGCCGGAGGTGCGGGCCGACACGCTCAGCCGTTGCAGACGTTCGGTAACTGATTGTCGCATTGACGCGATGTGTCGCGCATACCCCCTCGTTCCCCACGTCCTCGGTCGACGGCGAAAAGTCGTCCCACACTTTCAAGGAGTAAGGCCGGTGTGGCCGTTAACCAGCGATGTCAGGCATAGTGCCTGGACGGCACCGCCGGCCAGGCCGAGCCGTTTTCCCTTGCACCACCGCCTGTCCGACCAGTTGGCTGGCCACCGGGACGGCCGGCGAGGACTGCCCCGTGTGGCGCCTCCCGCCGACGACGAGTACGCCTGGGGTGAGCCGCTCCATGTCGGCACGCCCAAGTTGGAGGAGTTGCGGCGGACCGCACGGACCCAGATGGAGCTCGAACGGCTCGCGTCGGAAGAGGACTGTGCCGCGATCGTCGACGCATGCGACGAAGCTGCTACCCGGGAGCGCCTCCAGCGCGCCGAGGAACAGGTCGCGCGGCTGGCCCAGCTGGTCGCCGACTCGGCGACGCGGCCCGCGGAGGCTGCGCTCGCCGTGCGGCGGTTCGCCGAGGCAGAGCACCCGGAGACGCTCGTCCGCGTCCGCCGCTCCGCCGACCACGCGCGGAATCTCGAGGCGATCGAGGCCGAGTACGACTCGGCGCGCAAGGCACTGAGCGAGGCGCGTGGGGCTGCGACCGAGATCGTGCGGCTCACCGAGGCCAGGCGTGCCGTCGCCCGCATCCGCGCGCGGCGGGTGCACGAGCACGCCTGGCGCCGGGTCGCTGTCTACTGGCGACAGCTCGTTCGCTCGCACACGAACGGCGACCTGCTGAACGACCAGCTCAAGCCCGTTGGCCCGGACCTGCCGGACTGGGCACGGGATCCCGACCTGACCCCGGTGCAGGAGACGACATCGTGACGAAACCGTTCCCGGGTCTGAGACGTCCCCGGCGCTACGAGCGCATCGCGCGGATCGGCGGTCACCCGGCGCCCGCCGGCTGGCCCTACGACGAGGCCGAGGTGCTCACCTTCGAGCCGACGCCGGTCGACCGGGACGCGGCGCGCCGACAGGTCGAACAGGACGTCACTCCCTTGTTCCCGCACGGCGTGGACGAGGCGACGGCCCACGCGCCGGAACGTCTCATCGACGAGCGTAGGAACCAGTGGCTCGCCTCGGTCGACCGGGAGCACCGGAAGTTCCTGGCCCGGGCGACTCACCGGCTCGGCTCGGCCGAGGCCGCGGTCCAGCAGCTCACCACCGTGCACAAGGCCGACGAGGCGGACGTCGCCGAGCTGACGAAGGCGCGGGGGGCCACGTTCGAGGCCTTGACGACGCCCGGAGACGGTCGCGGGTTCGACGACGCCGGTCTGGTCGGCGGGCGACCGGTCGGCGCCTACCGCCACGTGGTGGCGCTCGTCATCGCGGCGCTGGCCGACATCGGTGCCTTCGCCCAAGTCGTCCAGCTGATCATGACAGGTCAGCCGGCGCTCGTCGCATTCACGGTCGTGATCGGCCTGACCGTGGTCGTGCTGTGCCTTGCCCACTTCAGCGGAGTGACATTCCGCGAACGGGCCGCCAGGATGCCCGGCCGTGCGAGGTGGGCTTGGGTGAGTTTGGTCGTCTGGGCTCTGATCGGGTTGGCGGCGTTCTGGGTCCGACTATCCATGGAGGACAGTCCAAGCGGCGTCCCGGCCGGGGACTTCACCGCGGGCGCGGCACCGGAGGAGACCGCCACGGAGGACGAACAATCCCTGCTCCCGGCCGCGCTCGTGTTCCTCGCGTTGTACCTGGGCTCCGGCGTGGTCGCCCTGGTCGGCGCCTACCTCACCCACAACCCGCTTCCCGGCGCCCACCGCGCGCTCCGCCGCCGGCACACCCGCGCCGCCGACCGGCTGGGGGCCTCGGACGCCGCGCTCGCGAAGGTCTGCGCACTGCGTGAGGCGCAGCAGCAGGCGATCGACGACGCGGATCAGGCCCTGCGGGACGAGCGCACCGAACGCACCTGCCTGGCCGAGGAGCTCAAGCAGTACGCCCGGATGTTGATGGCCTATCGGGCACAAGACGCGGCGTTCACCGACGCGGTGTTCCAGCCGGACCCGCGGTCCCTGCCGACGGCGCACACCACCAACGGTTCGACCGAGCCGGACCCGACGCCCACCCCAGATCTCAGGAGTTCGCAGTGAGAGGTTCGATCCCCTGGCTTGTCGCCGTGCTGACCGCGCTCGTCGCCGGTTGCTCCGGCACGTCCGAGGGCGAGACGTCGCCGCCCCGGTGTGCCACTGAGTCGTCCGTCCCGTTCGCAGCCGCGATCGGCGCCCGGGCGAACAGCGACACCCCGCGACTACCGGACTCCCTGGCCAGCCTGATGACCGCCACGGCCCGCAACAAGCAGGAGGTGACGCTCGTCCGGGCGGACGGCGACCCGAGCGTCGCGTACGCGGAGACCTTCGTCTCGTCCGCCCGCAACGATCCCGCGGAGGACGAGGACTTCGAGCCCTTCCTCGCCGATCTTCGCACGGCCTTCGCCGAGGCGACGAAGGCGACGAAGGGCGAGGCCGACCCGCTCGCCGCACTCACCCTCGCCGCGCGGGCAGTGCCCTCCGGCGGAAACGTCGTGCTGGTCGATTCCGGCCTGCAGACGGTGCCGCCGCTGCGGTTCCAGGACGAGTCCGCCAACTTGCTGGACGCCGACCCAGCCGAGGTCGCCGACCACCTGAGGGAGCAGGACCTGCTGCCGGACCTGACCGGCCGGAAGGTCGTGCTGGTCGGGCTCGGCAACACCGCGCCACCGCAACCCACGCTGAACACCCGGCAGTTCCGGAAGGTGGCCGCCATCTGGCGGGCCATCGCCGATGCCGGCGGCGCCGCGTGCGTCGAGGTACTCGACGATCCCGGGACCAAGACGGCCGTGTCCGACACGCCTCCGGTCGCGGTCGTCCGCCTGCCCGAACCGCCGCCGCCCCCGAAGCCTTGTGGCGAGACCGTTCTCGGCGAGCGCAACGACGTCGGGTTCGTCCGGGACGAGGCTGCCTTCCTCGACGAGGGTGCCGCGCGCGCGACGATCCAACGGGTTGCCGACGTGATGCGCGACGGCCGGCAGTCGGGTGAGCTCGTCGGTACCACCGCCAACGTCGGCGACCTGGACGGCCAGGTCCGGTTGTCGAAGCAACGTGCCGAGGCCGTCCGGCGGGTGCTCGAGGACATGGGCATCGACGGCGCGCGGCTGCGGACTGTCGGTCTGGGCAGCAAGTTCGACGGCTACGTCCGGGACCACGCCGCCGACGGCACGCTGTTGCCCGGGCCCGCCGCCCAGAACCGGAAGGTCACCGTCCGACTGAACTGTCCGGCGGACTGATGGCCCAACCGATTCCCTATGGTCCCTTCGCCCGCGTTTCCGACTGGTACCACGGCTGGCGCGATGGCCGGGCACACGTGCCCGACCCCGACCGGGCCGTGGCCACCACACCGCACCGGGAGTACCTGATCCGGCGCGCGCAGGACTCGTTCGAGCGCGAGCGGACCGAGCTGGAGGCGCGCCGGGCCGAGGTGATGAAAAGCCTCGCCCGCGCGACCGAGCGGGCGGACGCGGCCCGGAACGCCCTGGCGCGGGCGACGGAGCGGCTGGCCGAGATTCCCAGCACGCTCACCGAGCCCGAGCTCAGCCGGCGCCGGTACCTGGAGGACACGCGCAGCCCGGTCATGGTCCGGCTTCGGCGCAGCCGTGAGCACTCCCGGCGCCGTGCCGGGGTCGACCGGCTCGTCCAGGCCGCGCAGCACGACCTCGACGTCGCGACCGAGCGGCTCGCGGTCGAGCAGGACGCTGCCAACCGGGAGATCGTGGTGGCCCGGACCCGCGTGCGCCGGATCCACGAGTTCACCCACCGGCGGCTGACCGCCTACCGACGCCGGCTGGTACGCAGCCACGCCGCCGGCGCCTGGGTCAACGAGGTGATGGACAGCGTCGCGCCGGAGGTACCGGGGTGGGCCGTGCGCGGGGTGACCGGCGACCCGCTGCCGGACGGTCCCCGACCGAGGCCGGCGCCGCCGGCTCCCGAACCCGTGCCACCCAAGCCACGGGGCAGCCGGCTGATCACCATCGGAGAGGAGACCCGGTTCGGCTCCCAGGGGGGCAGTGTCGACGTGCTCATCGAGGACGGCTACGGCGTGGCCGGCGTACACGCCACGTTGACCCGGCGAGGCGGCGGGCACCGGCTCGTCGACCACGGGCGAGGCGACGGGACGTTCCAAGAGGGACGGCCGCTGCGCTGGACCGACCTGAAGCTCGGCGACACCTTCGCGATCGGCGACTGCCGGTACCGGCTGGTCGCCGAGGACATCATCGAGGAGACCTGGCTCGACCGTCCCGACCTGGTGGTGGCCGACCTGCACGCCACGGACGACCGCGGCCGGTCCCGGCTGACCGGGATGTCGTTCACCCAGTGGGCCAGGTCGGTCCTCGCGATCCTCGGCCCGTCTGGCGCGGGCAAGAGCTCCCTGTTCGCCGCGCTCCTCGGCGAGCTGGACCTCGCGAAGGGGTCGATGTACTTCAGCAGGATGAACCTGCGCACGCACCGCGCCCAGATCCGCACCATGCTCGGCTTCGTCCCGCAGAACGACGACATGCACCGCACGCTGACCGTCCGCCAGCTGCTGCGGTTCTCCGACCGGCTGCGCAGGCCGCCGGACCGGGCCCGCGGGCGCGACGACCGGGTCGTCGAGGTGTGCGCGAAGCTCGGGCTCGAGGAACGTCTGGACCGCCGGGTCGAGCAGTTGTCCGGCGGCCAGCGCAAACGAGTGTCGATCGCGCTGGAGATCCTCGCCGGGCCACGCCTGCTCATGCTCGACGAACCCACGTCCGGGCTGGACCCCGCGATGGACTTCGAGGTCATGGAACTGCTCGCGACGCTGGCCGCCGAGGGGCGGACTGTCGTCGTCGTGACCCACTCGACTCAGCACCTGGCGGCCGTCGACCAGGTGCTGGTGGTCGCGGGTGAAGGCCGTCCGGTGCACCTCGGCCCACCCGGCTCGGTGATCGACGACCTGCGGGCCGGCAGCTACGCGGAGCTGATGAAGCAACTCACCGCGGACCCGGAACCGGCGGCGAAGCGGTACCAGGCCGGCATGCTGGCCGGCACGGCGAGGACGCTCGCCGAGAAGCTGCGCCGTGTGGACACCGCACAAGGCCCGACCCGCCCCCGCGGCTCGGGCGCCGCATTCCTCCGCCAGTTCCCGGTGTTGTTGCACCGCCAGTTTGCACTCATACTGGCCCGGGCGCCGCTACGGAACGTGCCGGAGCTCCACAGGCGACTCAAGGCTGTCGCGGTCATCGGCATGCCGTTCGTGATCTCGGTCGCCGGCGCACTGCTCGCGGGCCCGGTCGTCGGTGAGGAGGGGTGGGGCACCGAGGGCGGCCCGGGGTCGGCGGCGGCAGCCACCGCGGTCAGCCTGCTGATCACGCTGAGCATGCTCGGCGGGCAGGCCTTGACCTACAGCGACATCGTCACCGAGTACGACACGATCCACCGGGAACACCGCACGGGTGCGTCGACGGCTGCGGTCGTCCTGGCGAAATGGCTGGTCTTCGCCGCGGTCGCGACGCTCCAGGCGTTGCTGGTGACCGCGACGTTCGTCTTGGTGCTCGCCGGCCCGGAGCGCTCGGTCGCCCTGGGGCCGACCACGGAGCTCTTCGTGAACCTGGCCGCTATGAGCGTGGCGGCAATGTCGGCGGGGTTGCTGATCTCGGTGCTGGCCAAGCGACTCGAGCAAGCCGTCGCGCTGGCCACCGCGGCCGCGATCGCGCAGGTGGCGCTCAGCGGCGGCATGTCCGACCTCGCGTCGAAACCCTGGTTCGTCCAGGCCGTGTCGTGGCTGTTGCCGGCACGGTGGGGGTTCGCGGCGACCGCGTCGTCGGTCGACCTGCAGACTCTGGCACCGGGTCCCACCTCGGATCCGTTGTGGGAGCACAGCACGACGCAATGGGCATTCGACCTGAGCATGCTGGGCATGCTCACGGTCGCCTTCACCGCGGCGGCGATCGTTCTGTTGAACCGGCGGCTCACCGGGAGGCAGCAGTGACCACACCGACGTTCGCGGAGTGCAGGACCGCCGCGAGGGTGGTCCGGGCGGCCGAGCTCGGCCGGCAAGCGCTCGGGGTGGCGCGGCCCCGCAGCGTGCTGGGGATCGTGCGCGATCGTGGACCGCTGGCGGTCGTGTTGTACATCGCGGCCCGGGAAGGACGGCTGATCTGGCACAACGTCAACGGCTTCGCCGTCCTGGAGCCGCGGACGCCGGCGCGTGGGCGGCTGTTGGCCGGTGGGGCACGGCTCTCGTTGCTGCGGGTCGTCGACCGGCACTGGGCGAGGCTCGTCTACATACTGCCCGCCGCAACGATGCTGCTGGCGGCGGTCGCACTGGCACTCCTCACCCCACTGGTCACCGTGGCGCTGTTGCTCATAGTGCTGAGCCTTCTCCACGTCACCGTGCTGATGGTCGCGCAGCTGCTCTGGTCCGGACAGTGGCTGCACCGGTTGGGAGCCAAGGAAAGGCGCGTGGCGGCGATCGCGGCCGAGTCGCTGCCCGGGCGGCACTGGCACGTCTCGCTGTGCCATCAGAGCGAGCCGAAGCGCGCCGAGGAGCTGCTGCGCCTGGCCCCGACCCGGCTGGTCCAGCTGGTCACGGCCCGGATTAACGCCGACGCCGTCGAGCACGGCGGGCGGCCGGTCGGGGTCCGGGTCAACGAGGTACTGGTCTGGCTGACCGGCGGGGTCACCACAACGCCGATGCGCGAGGCCATCGAGAACGCGGCCGGAGTGCTCCGCCCGTACGGCCCGAACGCTGAGGTGGTGATCATGACCTTGCCCGACTCGTCGACGGGGCCGCCGAAGCGGCCGGTGGACCGGGGCGGCTTCCTCTTCCTGTACCTGGTCGCGCTGGCGCTCGCCGTCGCGTTCAACGCCATGCTCGTGGCGGGCTGGGAGGGGGTGGCCTACCTCGACGCCCTGCGGTGGCTCGGCGGCCGGCTGTTCTTCACCGACCTGCCGGGCTTCACCCCGGTGACGACCTCGTCCTGGGTGATGGGCCTGCTGCTCGGTGCGGCCGGCGTGATGACCGTCCCGGTGGCCTACTTCGCCATCCGTCAGGCACGAAAGGCGCAGGAGCAGGAACAGGAAGCGTTCCGCCGAGGAGTGGAAGAACCCTTGTCACAACCCAAGATCCTGATCCTCGTCGTCACCGAGAACGAGCGCAGTGCCGTGATCAAGGCCGTGCGCGAGGCCAACGGCGAACCCGCGCGGATCAGTTCGCGCGGTATGAACAGTGTGTTCGAGCTCGGGTCGCTCGGTGGTGCGACGGTCCTGCTGGCCCAGAGCAGCAGCCAGGGAGCGTCGGGACCGACCGGCATGATGCTGACAGCTGAGGATCTCGTCAGGACGTGCGAGCCCGACTACGTGATCCTCACCGGAACTTGTTACGGGCTCTGGGACGACGAGCAGGAGTTGGGCGACATCTGTGTGCCGCAACAGATACAAGATCTGGACCCCCGCACGGTGACCGACAAGGGAGTCCTGCTCCAGGGCGAGGTCGTCAGCCCGTCGCCCACTCTCCTCAACCGGTTCACCACGGCCACGCACGACCGCGCGGAAAGCGCTCCCAAAGTCCACCCCGGACGGATGCTCGCGTCGAACACGGGCTTCCGGTCACCGGAACTGCGGCAGCGGATCCGGGAGGAGAACCCCTACGCCAGCTGTGGCGAGAAGGAGAGTGCGGCCGTGTACGCCGCCGCCGCGCGGTGGAAGACCGACTGGGTCGTGGTGAAGGGCATCTCGGACTGGGGGATGGACATGACCTGGTCGATCGACGACCAGTCGACGGCGGCCCGCAACGCGGCCGACTTCGTCGTGCACACCATCCAGTCCGGACACCTGCAGGAGGCGCCGGAACCGGACCGCCGGCGGACGACCTCGTGAAGCCGCGACGGTGGCTGGCCCGCGGCGTGGTCGCGATGATCGCGGTGGTCCTGGTGCTCTGGTTGGCCAGTCTGCTGCCCAGCCTGAACCCGTTCGCGACCCGGACCACGGACCGGAGCCAGCCGGTGCTGCTCCAGTCGGTCCGGAACCTCGCCCAGTTCCACGCCGCCGTCGGGGACTTCCAGGTGGTCGTCGACATCGAGCACGACGTCCCGACCCTGCCGGACTTCATCGCCGGCGAACGAACCCTGTTCGTGGCCGCCGGAACGGTCAACGCCTACGTCGACCTCGCAACGCTGCCAACCGAGGCGCTGCGGGTGGACCGGACCGCCCGCTCGGTCGAGGTGCGGCTGCCGGCGGCCGCGCTCGCCGAACCGAGCCTGGACAACGACCGGACCTACCTCGTCACCCAGCAGCGCGGCCTGTGGAACCGCACCAAGGCGGTCTTCGAGACACCCGCCCAGCAGGAGTACTACCAGGTGGCCGCCGACAAGATCAGCGATGCCGCGCGCGAGGCCGGGCTCACCGAACGTGCCACGGCCAACACCCGCGACACGCTCACCGGACTGTTCGCCTCGCTCGGCTTCCGCGTCACCTTCCGCTGACCCCAACCCGAAACAGGAGTGCCCGTTGCGTTCGACCCGCCTTACCGCCCTCGGCTTGTTCTGCTGTCTGTGCCTGCCGGTCACAGCCTGCACCACCGAGGAACCACTGGAGCCGCTGCCCCCGGTCGCCGAGTCTGCGAGCACCTCGGCGGAAACGCCGCCGGCGAACCCGGCACCCGAAGATTCCGGCGACGGCGCCGACCCGGCAGGGCCCGGGACCACCGCCGCCCTACCCGATGTGGTCTGCATGGACCTGCAGGCCGCGCAGGACGCCATGCAGGCGGCGGGGTACTACAACCTCGGCTCGGATGACGCCACTGGACAGGGGCGGCAGCAGTTGGTGGACCGGAACTGGGTGGTCGTCGGGCAGTCGCCCGCCGCCGGGGCACGGCCGGAGCAGTTGGCCCCCATCCAGCTCAGCGCGGTGAAGTTCGGCGAGCCGACCGGGGCGTCGGGGTGCGAGAGCTGAGCATGAACGACATCGACACGTTCGACCGGACTCTGGTGGTCCTCACCGCGCTGGACGTCGAGTACGCGGCGGTCCGCGCCTACCTGACCGGCGTGCGGGAGTACACCACCGAGAACGCGACGAGGTACGACGTCGGCACGCTGCCCGGCAGCCGCACCCGGATCGCGCTCGGCCTGACCGGCAAGGGAAACCTGGTGGCCGCAGCGCTGACCGAGCACTCCATCAGGGTGTTCCGCCCGGTCGCCGTCCTCTTCGTCGGTGTGGCCGGCGGCTTGCGGGACGACATCCGTCTGGGCGATGTCGTGGTGGCTGAGCGCGTCTACGCCTATCACGGCGGCCGGGAGGACCCCAGCGGGTTTGGTGCGTACCCACGGATGTGGGAGGCCCCACACGCGCTCATCCAGAGCGCACACTCCGTGGACCGGGCGGGCGCGTGGGCATCCTCCATCAACCCGAGACCCTCCCTCTACTTTGGATCGGTTGCCGCCGGCGAGGTGGTCCTGAACTCGCCGGACGCCCCGCTCGCGCGCCAGCTCCAGCAGTACTACGCGGACAGCTTGGCGATCGAGATGGAGAGCGGCGGCGTGGCCAGCGCCGGCCACCTGAACCCGGCGACCCCCGTGCTGACCGTTCGGGGCATCAGCGACTCGGCCGGCGGGGAGAAGGACCTCACCGACGCGCAGGGGTGGCAACCGCGAGCCGCCGCCCATGCGGCCGCGTTCGCCATGGCGTTGGTCACCGAGCTCGGGCGGAGCCGGCCGGCCATGGCCCGGCGGCCCTGGGTGCTCAGCGGAGTGGCCGCCGTCGGGTTGGTGGGCGTGGTCTCGGGTGTGCTCGCGGGTGTTTTCGTGGGAGCGCTCGCGGCGCTTGCCGGGGTTTCGTTCTGGGGCGCGGCACTGGTCGGCGTCACCACCCGGCGCTGGCACGGCCGCAGGCGCGCGGCCGGCGTAGCGGCCGCCACGATGGTCGGCATCGCCGCGATTGTCATGGCCTTCACCATCAACCACGAAGAGCGGAACGCGCCGCGTACCATCCAGGCGAAGTCCGCATACCAGCTAAGCGCGTCGTCCGACCCGTTGTCCAACTACGGGGACAAGGTCGACCTCGACACCGGCTGCCCGGGCTGGGGCCCGATGCACCCGCGGATCGGTCCGCCGCGCTGCGGGGAGTTGGCCGATCTCATCATCGAGTCCGTATACCTGCACGCCCCGGACTACCAACCGCGGCTCATCGCGCTGCCCAACGGCCAACAGGCGTCGTACGACAGATGTCAAGATCGCCTCGTGCCGCCGACTGACGCGACGGGAAGCGTCGAGCTTGCCGCCCTCACCGAGGGAGCCTGGCTGTGCGTCAGCACGGATCAGGGCAACATCGCCGCAATCCGGGTCGTCGGGAACGACACAGCCAGCTTGGTCGTGGACTTCGAGGTGTGGAAACTGTAGTAGGGCAACCTCGAGGTCGGCACATGGGCGGGTCGGTTGTGGCTCGCGGGTTAACGGGTCGCTGGCCGCAACGTGCGATTGCCGATCTCGTCGCCGCCAGAAACCTCCTCGGGTGAGCAAAGGGCAGCGACCCTCCGACGTCCCCTCCACCCGGGGCAGGGCACGGAGAACTGGGCATGAACGCCGTCATGCGAGTGCCTACTGAGTCCGGCGGGTGATCCGTTGAGGTCGTCGAGCCAACGAGTGAGTTCGTCCAACTCTGCGGACCGACCCGCGAACGGCAGGTCACCGCCAGACCCGCGCAGCTGCGCGTTGAAGAAATCCTCAATCGCACGACGCGATGGAGCTGTCAGGTCACCGGCTAGTGTCTTGAGTCGTTAGTTCGCCGGCAGTTGGTAGGGTTTGGTATGCCGAGCCCGAAGGTTGATCCGGTGGTGCTGTCTGCTGAGGAGCAGCAGGTGTTGGTGGCGTGGAGTCGTCGGCGTAAGACGTCGCAGGCGTTGGCGGCGCGGGCGCGGATTGTGTTGCGGTGCGCGGAAGGTGGCTCGATCGGGCAGGTCGCTGCGGATCTGGGTGTGTCGCGGGACATGGTGTCCAAGTGGCGATCTCGATTCCTGGTTCGCCGACTGGAGGGTCTGACCGACGAACCACGTCCGGGGCGGCCGCGGCTGATCACCGATGACCGGGTCGAGCAGGTGATCACCAAGACCCTGGAGGACACACCGGGGCAGGACACGCACTGGTCGACCCGATCGATGGCCAATGCGACCGGGATGTCGCAGACGGCGATCTCGCGGATCTGGCGGGCGTTCGGATTGAAGCCACACGCGATCGAGACGTGGAAACCTGTCGACCGATCCGCAGTTCGTGGACAAGGTTCGCGACGTCGTCGGCCTCTCCATGGCTCCGCCGGAGAACGCGCTGGTGCTCGCGGTCGACGAGAAGTCCCAGATGCAGGCAATTGACCGCACCGCCCCGATTCTGCCGATCATGCCCACCACGCCGGCGCGGATGACCCACGACTACGTCCGCCATGGCACCACCAGCCTGTTCGCCGCCTTCGATGTGAGCAGCGGCTCGGTGATCGCACACCACTACCGACGGCATCGCCATCAAGAGTTCCTGCGCTTCCTGAAAGTGATCGATGCCGCAGTCCCGAAAGACCTCGATTTGCACCTGGTGCTGGACAACTACGCCACCCACAAGACCCCGAAGGTCAAGGAGTGGCTGATCCGCCACCCCAGGTTCCACCTGCATTTCACCCCAACCAGCAGCTCCTGGCTCAACCTCGTGGAGCGCTGGTTCGCCGAGCTCACCAACCGCAAACTCCGCCGCTCCACCCACCGCAGCGTCACCGAACTCGAAACCGACGTCCGCAAATGGATCAACGAATGGAACACCGACCCCAAGCCATTCGTCTGGACCAAGACCACCGACCAAATCCTCGACACCCTCGCCGCCTACTGCAGCCGAATCAACGACTCACGACACTATCTGGGACGGCACGGGTGCGCGCGTTCCGAGTGGCCCGCTGAGGGCATCCTGGGGACGGCTGGGACGGCACCCTGTGATGCGCCCCAGCCGTCCGTTTACCTGTTGTCGCAGCTCGACGAGGATGTCATGCTGTCCCGCCGCTGGGACGGCATCGGGACGGTTGCCTCACGGCTCCTCACTGGCCGCTGCGGCCCTGACGTGTGACGGCCCGAGCGCAGGAAGGGTGTGAGCTCATGCACGAGCGACGACATCCGGCTTGAGCAGGACGGACGTCCGCTCCACGCCGAGGTCCGGCGAGTCAGCCATGATCTTCCTTCCGCTAGGTAACGAGGCGAGTCGTACCGGGACACTGTTGATCAAGTCCGTTGCCTCGGGATGGAACACATCGCATGGGGATCGAAATCATCGAAGTTATCGAAACCACCCGCTGTCCTCGTACCCAGAACGGCCCACGGGGCGAGTAGGTGGTTACGGCATCATGTAAGGCGTGCCCGATATCTTTGTGAACTACCGGAACGAGGATGTGAAGTTCAGTGCGCCGCGGACACCTCGACGGAGTCACCGCGGGACCGGGGATCAACGACAACGGCTCGGGGTCCGCCGCGCTGCTCGAAGTGGCGCTGACCGTCGCGGCGCAGAACCTCACGCCGACCAAGCGGATTCGCTTCGGGTGGTGGGGCGCTGAGGAGCGCGGGCTCGTCGGGTCGACGTTCTACGTCAACAGCCTCTCGGGCACCGAGCGGGCGAAGGTCGAGGGGTACATCAACTTCGACATGATCGGCTCGCCCAACCCCGGGTACTTCGTCTACTCCAGCAGCGGCCAGCCACCCGGGTCCACCGACCTCCAGCACGTGCTCGAGGCGCCCTTCGCCACCATGGGGGTGCCGACCGAGCTGACCTCCGTCGGCGGTCGGTCCGACCACGCCGCCTTCGCCAACGCGGGCATCCCAACCGGCGGCCTGTTCACCGGTGCCGAGGGGACCAAGACCAGCGCTCAGGCCGCCAAGTGGGGCGGCACCGCCGGCCAGGCCTACGACCGCTGCTACCACGCCTCCTGCGACAACATCAGCAACGTCAACGTCACCGCTCTCGACCGCAACAGCGACGCGATCGCCTACGCGATCTGGACGCTGTCCACCGCCACGACGCCTCCGCCGGGCCCGCGGTTCGAGAACCCCGGTGACGTCGCCATCCCTGATCTGTCCACCGTGGAGAGTCCGATCGCGGTGACCGGTGTGTCCGGCAACGCGCCCGCGGCCCTGGGTGTGGGTGTCGACATCCAGCACACCTATCGCGGCGACCTGGTAGTCGATCTCGTCGCGCCGGACGGCAGCGTCTACAACCTTCACAACCGCGCCGGTGGCAGTGCCGACAACCTCGTCTCCACCTACACGGTCAACGCCGCCGGCGAGACCGCGAACGGCACGTGGCGGCTGCGGGTGCGGGACGCCGCCCGCGCCGACACCGGCATGATCAGGGCGTGGAGCCTGCAGTTCTGATCGGGACGGGCGCCGCGTCCGCGGGCGCGGCGCCGCACCTTCTGGCGACCTACACGGGCCTCTACGCGCAGATCCACGCCTTGAACAAGCAGATCTCCGGCAAGCTCAACCATGGTCGTTTTCGACGATGGCGCCGCCGGACCACGCTGACTCCGACAGTCACGACCGCTACAGCGACTACCTGGCCGGACACAACTTCAAGGACCATCCCCGGCTGGGCGAGAACGTGGATCGGTTGTCCTCGACCGGCGGCACGTGGGTGTGGCGCGAGCGGCCGGGGCGGATGTACAACTACGACACCGGAGACGGCGAGGAGTTCGAATCCAGGTCGGTACTGCACGAGTACAGGTACTCCGATTTCCTCGACCCGTTGGTCGCCGTCTCCACGCAGCAGGTCGAGCGCGGGAACAGTCTCCTCGCCCTCGCTTCGGCGGCGGTCAGCAACATCAGACCCGGCGCCTGAGCCGTTCTAGAGCAGGCTGGAAAGGAGGCTCGCCGCGCGGGTGGCGCCGTCCGTCTCCACCGGTTCGTAGGTGACTGGGCGGGCGATCGATTTGGCGATCGTGGTTGCCAGGTGGTCCGGGTCGGTGGCTTCCTCGTACTGCAGGCACTCGCCGGCGCCGTAGCGGTCCAGGCGGTGGCGGACGTGGTAGTTCTGTTCGAAGTGGTTTCTCAGCGGCACGTAGATGAACGGGCGGCCCGCCGCGGTCAGCTCCATGCACGTGGTCAGTCCACCTTGGACTACCGCCAGGTCGCAGGATGCCAGGACTCGGTGTAGGTCCGGCACATAGCCGCGGACCGTGGTGCCGGCTCGGCGGGGTAGGGAGCGCGGGTCTATGCGGGGACCGGTCACCACCAGGAAGCGCAGGCCCGGGACCTGGCGGCGGGCCAGGGGAATGGCATCGAGAACGCGGCGCAGCAAGGGCTCGCCGACGCCCGAACCGCCCACCGTCACCACGCACAGCAGCTCGTCGTCCGAGATGCCGAGTTTGTGGCGGGTGGCAAGGCGTTCGGCAGACGAAGGCGGAACGAAACCCGTTACGTAGCCGGCGAAGTCGAAGTTCGACACCGTCCACTCGCGAATCTCAGGTAAATCTGGGCCGAACGACATGGGGACGACGTCGTCCGGAGTGCCTACGAAGATCGAGGCATCCCGCACCCGGCGCAGCCTGGCGCGGTGGGACAGCATCTCCTTGTTGTAGTCCGCCGTCAGCGCGGCCTCGCGGGCGCCGCCTTCCGGCATCGGGAGCCAGCCAACAAAATCAGTCAGCCAGGCGAACGCGAAGCGCTTCAGGTGAGGGTTCTCGTGCAGGAAGTAGTCCACATCCCACGCCTCGTCGGCGATAACGAGGTCGTAGCGTTCCGACTCCACCACCTCGTTGAACACCATGAAGTTCTGCACCAGGATCGCGTCCATCCGCCGAATGGCCTCGAACGCGTGCAGGTCGTGCTCGCCGGCCTCGTGCTCAACATGGGACGACTCGTTCGCCAGCCACGCGGACGCCGGATGCACCTGCGCCGGGTCCAGCAACGCCGTGACAGGATGCTGCGCCAGCCAGCCGATCTCCAGCGAGGGATGCAGGCGACGCAGCTCCGCGGCGATGGCGACATCCCGCCGCGCGTGGCCCAGGCCGATGGGTGAGCTCAGGTACAGCGCCCGCGGCCGCCGAGTCAGCGCGCGTGGCCGGCGCGACGACACCACCACGGGCGGGTGGATCCGGTCGACGAAGTCACGCAGGAGCAGGTTGATCTCGACCGGCGACCGCGCGGGCAGACCGTGCCCACCGTCCTCGAACAGGACCAGCGAACCACCGGTCAGCTCGGCCAGCCGCTCGCCGATGGCGGACGCTCGGATGCGGTCGTTGGTCCCGTGGACCACCAACACCGGACACCGCACCCGCAGACACAGCTCCTCGATCGACTCGCACACCACGCCGTCGCAGCCGAGGCGGCCGGCGGTCGTGTCGGCGAGCGTCTCGGGCGTGATCTCGTGCGCCCAGCCGACGCTGTCCTCGATCTGCTTCGTCGAGTGCGGCTCGGTGAACATCCGCCCCATGAAGAACTCGACGAAGTCGTCGTAGCCGCCCTCCAACCAATAGTTCCGGTTGTACTTCGCCCAGCCCTCGGTCGTGTCGAGCCGCGCGTCCCACGCGTACTGCTCCCGTTCGGGGTCGGTGACCCGCAGCCCGCAGGCCGGCCCGATCGCCACGACCCCCGCCACCCGGTCGGGGTGGCGGGCGGCCACGTGCACCGACCAGGTCGCGCCGCAGGACAAGCCCACGAGCACGGCCCGGTCGGTGCCGGTGGCGTCCATGACGGCCACCGTGTCGGCCGCGTACTCACTGTCCGCATAGGACTCGGCACCCACCGGCCGGTCGGTATCCCCGCTGCCCCGGCCGTCAAAGGTCACCACGCGGTAGTGCCGCGCCAGATAGGGAACCTGCGCCTTCCAGAAGCGAGACGGGACGATCGACCACGTCGGCATGAGCACCACGGTCGGCTTGCCCGGGTTGTCGTAGACCTTGTACGCGATGCGCACGCCCGCGCGCGATGCGAAACCAACGTCGGTCATCGTGCTCACCTCGTCCTCTGTGGTCAGCCTACGGGCGGACTTCCAGCACCTGGTTGAACGGCGTCTCGGCGACGCGCGCGAACCGGGTGAACCCGCCCGCGGTGGCCACGTCGCGCAGCCGCGCCGGGCCGGCCTGCGTGCCGAGCGCGAGCCCGACGTCCTGCGACAGCGACGCCGGTGTGCAGAGCAGCGTCGAGAACCCGTAGTACGCCCGCCCCACCGGGTTGAGGTTGTCCTCGACGTGGTCGCCGGCCATCGGCTCGACGACCATCCACGTGCCGTCCGCGTCCAGCGCCGACCGCACGTGCCGCGCGGCGCCGACCGGGTCACCCATGTCGTGCAGGCAGTCGAACATCGTCACGAGGTCGAAGCCGGCGCCGGTGAACCCGTTCGCGGGAGCCACCTCGAACCGGACGCGGTCGGCCACACCCGCCGTCGCGGCGCGCTGCCGTGCGGTCTCGATCGACTCGGCGTGGTAGTCCGACCCGATGAACTCGGAGGCCGGAAACGCTTGCGCCATCAGGATCGTGGACGCGCCGTGTCCACATCCGACATCCGCGACCAGCGCGCCCCGCTCGAGCTTGGCCACGACACCGTCCAGCGCGGGCAGCCAGCCGGCGACGAGGTTGGCGTTGTAGCTCGGCCGGAAGAAGCGCTCGCAGCCGACGTGCACGTCACCGTTGTGCTCGTGCCAGCCCACGCCCGAGCCGCTGCGGGCGGCGTCCAGCACCCGCGCCGAGTCGGTCACGGTGCCCAGCGCGATCTGGAACAGGCCGGGCAGGAACGCGGGGCTGTCCTCGACGGTCAGCGCGACCGCGTGCTCGGGGGGCAGCGTGTATCTCGCGGTGCCGGGGTCGTACGTCACGTAACCACCCGCTGCCTGAGCGTTGAGCCATTCCCGGGCGTACGGCTCGGCGGTGCCGCTGCGCTCGGCGAGCTCGGCGGCCGTGCTCGCCCCCTCGGCGGCCAGGATGCGGTAGTAGTCGAGCTTGTCCCCCAGCACGACGAGCGCGGCGTTCAACGTGGCGCCTGCCTCGTCGACGGCACGGAACACGAACTGCATGACCTTGTCGGTGTCCACTTCGGTCGCGGGCTCGGTGACGGTCATCGATTTTCCTTTCGCCTCAGTTGGTTGGCGAAACCGAACCTACGAACCCGGACCCCCTTGCGGCATCAGGTGGCCCACCTAGTCTGTGGCTGTGCTAGTCGGGCGCGAGACCGAGCGACGGGTGATCGAGCGCCTCGTGGCGGGCGCCCGGATCGGACAGAGCGGCGTGCTCGTCGTCACCGGCGAGCCCGGCGTGGGCAAGACCGCGCTGCTGGACGACGCCGCCCGGCACACCGCCGACATGGGCGTGCTCTCCGGCTCGGGCAGCGAGCCGGAGCGGGGCATCCCCTTCGGTGCGCTGCACCAGGTCCTGCGTCCCGCACTCGGCCACCTCCACACGATCCCGGCGCCGCAGGCCGACTCGCTGTCGGCGGCGCTCCTGCTGTCACCCGGCGACCCCGGCGACCGGTTCGCCATCGGCGCGGCGACCCTCAGCCTGCTCTGTCGTTACGCCGAGGAGCGACCCCTCGCGGTCCTGCTCGACGACATCCACCTGTTCGACCAGCCCTCGATCGAGGCGCTCGCGTTCGCCGCCCGGCGGCTGATGGCCGACCCGATCGCCGTGCTCGCCACCTCGCGGGTACCGGAGCCGGACAGCACCCACCGGCTGCCGCGGCTGCCGCTGTCGGGAATCGACCTGGCCGCCGCGGCGGAGCTGGTGGCCCGGCACGCCGACGCCACGCCCGAGGCGGTGGCCCGGCTGCATCGGGCGACCGCCGGCAACCCGCTCGCGCTGATCGAGCTGGCCGACGGCGGCGCGACCCCCCAATCGCCGGCCGCGCCGGTTCCGGTGCCGGCCACGCTGGTGCGGGCGTTCGCCTCGCGTGCGGGTTCGCTCGGCGACGCCGGCCGCACGGCGCTGACCGTCGCCGCGG
>NZ_JBOHGA010000037.1:0-38938 GCF_050699915.1 Actinophytocola sp. | reverse complement strand
GCCGGGAACCGGGCCGCCGACCGCGCCACCGGGCGCGGGCGGGGCACCACCGAAGCTCGGACCGCCGCCGACCGGCGAGCCGCCGACGTTGGGGCCCCCGCCGGGGCCGGGCGGGCCACCGACGACCGGAGCGTTGGGCGGGAGGTTCGCCGCTGCGCTGGGCGCGACGTCCACGCCCGCGAGGCCTGCCTGCACGGTCTGGCCGGTGGGCGGGGTGGGCTGGTCGTCGCCGCCGATGGGCACCGGGCCGGTGATGTCCGGGTCGCCGCCTGGCACGACGTTGGCCGCGCCGTGCGCCGTGTCGCCCACGACGTGGGCGGTCCCGCGGGCGGTGTCACCCACGACGTCGACGGCGCCAGGCACGAGACCGGGGCCGTCGTGACCCGGTCCGGGCCGGCCGTCTCCCACGAGGTTCGTGGCGCCCTGCGCGGTGTCGGCAACCAGGTTCGTGGCGCCGTGGACGGTGTCGGGCACCAGGCCGGGACCGCCGGGACCCCGACCACCGTCACCGACCACGTTCCCGGCTGTGTTGTCGACCAGGCTCGTGGTGCCTTGGGCGGTGTCGGCGACCAGGTTGGTCGCACCGCGCGCGGTGTCGGCCAGCAGACCGGGGCCGCCCTGCCCACCTTGTCCGCCACCGCCCACCAGGTTGGTGGCGCCCTGTGTGGTGTTGGAGACCAAGTCCGTGGCACCTCGTGTGGTGTCGTCGGCCACGGCGGCGGTGTCGGCGACCGTGTCGGTGACGGTGTCGGCAACGCCGTCGGTCACCGTGCTCAGCAGGTTCGGGGCGTGGGTGCCGGGGTTCGCGTTGACCGGGTCCCGCACCGTCGACATGTCCACTCCGGACGCCGGCTGCACGGCGCTGATCAGGTTCGACTCGATGTTCGCCACGTTGGCCGACGTACCTCGGACCGCGGTGTCCAGGCCCGCCAGGGCCATCGGGTGCCCGGCCGCGGCGGCGTTGTGCGCGGCGTCGGAGTTCTGGGCCAGCGACACCAGGTTCCGCACGATCTCGACCTTCGCGGCGCCCACCTGCTGGCTCGCGTGCTCCAGTCGGTCGGCGGCGTCGTTCATCCCACGCACGGTCGACGTCAGGTGCCCCGAGTCCGGCTCGACGAACGTCTGCCAGTGCTGCGTCGCCGCGGTCCCGGTGTCCCCGCGCACCGAGTCGAGCCCGCCCCGCACGGTCGTGTCCGCCTCGGTCGTCACCGTCGACATGCTGGTCGCCGCCTCGCGCCACGCCTGCGCCGACCGGCCCATGACCTCCTCGTCGGCCTCCGGCCACTGGACGCCGGCCTGCGCGGCCACGTCGGCGAGCTCGGGAGGCAGTTCGATTCCCATGACTACGCCTCGGAGACGTCAGGACCGGCGGCGCGCAGCCGCTCGACCCCATGGTCGTCGTCGGCGGTGTACCGGGCCGCGGTGTCGGTGAACCGGGTGCCGACGGAGCCGAGCTGCTCGGGCAACGACCCCAGGCGAGACAGCGTCGAGTCGGCCGGACCGGCGTGCGCGGTGCCGAAGCTCTGCCCGACGGCGTCACCACCCCAGCACGGGCCGGCCTCGGACAGCGCCGCGGACAGCGTCTCGTGAATCGACGTGACCCGGCTGGCCAGCGGATCCAGCTGCCCGGCCTGCCCGGCGAGCCGCGCGGAGTCGGCCTCGTACCCGTCGGTCATCGCTTCTTACTCCCCGCTCGCATCCAGCTGAGGTCCTCGAATGTCTCCTCGGCATCCGGCGGCTCCGGCTTGAGCTCCGCCGGCGTGAGGTCGGCCGTCCCGCGCAGCAGCGCGTCGGGGTCGGTGTCCGGCGGCAGCACCGGCGCCATCGCCTCGCTCGCCGCGCGGGACGCCTTCGAGGCGGCCGTCGCGGTCAGCGCGACGATGGTCGCGGCGAGCTCGTGCGGGCGCAGCTTGCGGTACGCGGAGTCGACGATGACCAGCTCGGTGAGCCGTCCCTGCGCGCCGACGGTGACCGTCACCAGACCGTCCTCGCTGGTCGCCGACGCCTGGAGGGTGGCGAGCTTGCGGTGCACGGCGCCCAGCTGCTCCCGGCTGCGCCGGTACCCGGCGAGCAGTTCCTCGACCTGAGCTCGGTGGTCAGCCTCCACGGCTACCTCCGTGTGGGTGACGGCATGGTCGTCGGACCGATGTTGGACGCCTGCCGGGGCGTCCCGGTTCCGGTGAGTTCAACGACTGAGTCGACGATCCGGCAACGCCGCCGACACGGCCGAGTGCACCACACGTGCGAGCGCGCCGCCCACCGGCGAGCGCGGGCCGCCGAACGGCTCGGCCGGCCCGTCCGCGGGGCACAGCACGGCGGTCGCGTCGGTGCTGGTTCCGGTGCCCGGCACGCCCGCCTCCCACAACGCCTGTGCCTTCGCCTCCGCGATCGTCGCGACCGCGTTGACCAGCGCCGCCTCGGAGAGCCGGACCGCGGAGAAGCACACGGCGTTGATCGTTCCCGGACCGGCCGCCGCCACCGGGTCCGGCGCGGCCGCCCAGGTGGGGTGCGCGCCGACGCCGGCGGTGACCGACGCACGCACGCCACCCTCGGACCGGTGCACGACGTCCCGCACGTCGACCGCGGTGAGGAACCCGGCGCCCTCGCCGGCGAGCCCCAGCGAGCGGGCCAGCTCGGTGAGGTGGACGTCGGGGTCGCGGCGGGCGTAGCCGTCCGGGACGGTCGCGTTCAGCACCCAGTGCCGCAAGCCGAGACCGCCGCCCAGCGGGCTGGACGAGATGGTCAGCAGCGGCACCTCGAGCCGCCACACCAGCACCGCCCCGCCGGCCACCGACGCGAGCTCCGGCGTCACCGGATCTCCTGGCACACCAAGGCACGCACGTCAGCCCCGCAGCGCGCGCACCACGCGGGACGGGCTGGGCCGGCCGAGCTCGCCGGCGAGCCACGCGCTGGTGTCGGCGAGCGCGTCGAGGTCCACGCCCGTGGCGACGCCGAGCCCGTCCAGCAGCCACACCAGGTCCTCGGTGGCGAGGTTGCCGGTGGCCGACTCCGCGTACGGGCAGCCGCCGAGCCCACCGGCCGAGGAGTCCACTGTGGTCACCCCGCGGCGCAGTGCGGCGAGCGTGTTGGTGAGCGCCTGGCCGTAGGTGTCGTGGAAGTGCACGGCGAGCGCGGCCGGCCGGGTGCCCGCCGCCGCGAACGCGTCCAGCAGCGCCTCGACCTGGCCGGCGGTGGCCACGCCGATCGTGTCGCCGAGGGAGAGCTGCGTGCAGCCCATGTCGAGCAGCCGCCGCCCTACCGAGACGACCGCGGCCGGGTCGACCGGGCCCTCCCACGGGTCGCCGAAACACATCGACACGTACCCGCGCACGTCCAGCCCCTCGGCGACCGCGCGTGTGACGACCGGCTCGAACATCTCCAGCTGGGAGTCGAGCGAGCGGTTGAGGTTGCGGTTGGCGAAGGTCTCCGTGGCGCTGGCGAAGATGGCGACGTGCCGCACGCCGGCCGCGAGCGCGCGATCCAGGCCGCGCTCGTTGGGCACCAGCACCGGGTAGCGCACACCGTCCCGCATGGACAGTCCGGCGAGCAGCTCCTCGGCGTCGGCGAGCTGCGGCACCCACTTCGGGTGCACGAAGCTCGTCGCCTCGATCGTGGTGAGCCCCGCGGCGGCGAGCCGGTCGAGGAACTCCAGCTTGACCGCGACCGGCACGACGGCCTTCTCGTTCTGCAGGCCGTCGCGCGGGCCGACCTCCCAGATCGTGACCGCGGCCGGCAGGTCCTCGCCGGACACCCGGACCGGGAGCCCGAGGTCCCGCGCGGTCAACTCAGCGGCCCTGCGGCTCGCCCTCGGCCGGGAACGTGCCCGGCTCGAACTCCGTGGTGCCGCCGCGCTTGAAGTCGTCGTGCGGGTTGTCGTTGACCTCGCGGTAGATCAAGGTGTGCACCTTCTCCACCTTGGGGATGTCGTCGAACTCCAGCGGCTCCTGCGACGCCGACTCGATGATCAGCGTGCCGCAGCCGAAGATCCGGTCGACCAGGCCGTGCTCGAAGCGGACGCTGTTGATCCGGCCGAGCGGAATGTCGATGCCGGTGCGGTTGATCACGCCCTCGCGCGCCATCACCCGGTCGGTGGTGACGATGAAGTGGGTGGTCCGCCACCGAAGGAACGGCACGAAGAACAGCCAGATCAGGATCCCCAGGCCGAGCACGCCGATGGCGATCCACGCGACCATGTTCCACGACTGGTCCTGGACAAGGATCGCGAGCCAGATGCCGAGCGCGAGCGTCACGATCAGCACGAGGTAGGGCACCAGAAGCATCTTCCAGTGCGAGTGCCGGTGGAGAATGACGCGCTCGCCGTCGCTGAGCAGATCGTCTGGATAGGGCACGACGTCCTCCCGAAAAAGCGCCTCTGGCGTTCTGACCGGGGTAACCGTACCGGCGCCGGCCGACCCCGGGTGCGCGGAGTGCTAAACGTCTTCGGGATTGAGATGAACGACGTCGCCGGCGGAGAGCGCGCTGACCGCGCCGTCGTCCATCTTGATCAACAACCGCCCGCCGGCGTCCACGTCCACGGCTACGCCGACGCGGGTCGAGCCGCCCGGCAGCTCGGCGCGAACCCGCTGGCCAAGGGTGCCGCAGGCCTCGCGGTAGCCGGTGAGCACGCCGCTGCGCTCGACGTCGCCGTCGGCGAACCGCCAGGTGTGCTCCAGCTCGAGGAAGGCACCGAGAAAGCCGATGGCGAGCGTGCCGCGGTCGGTGGTCGTCGCGCCGTGGTCGGCGAGGCAGGTGGCCGGGAGTCCGCCGGGGCCGGCCGGCACGGTCTCGGGCAGCGGGGCGACGTTGAGGCCGATGCCGACGACCGCGGCCTGCGCGGCGCCGTCGGGCACCGCCTCGGACAGCACGCCCGCGCACTTGGCGCCGGCGATCATGAGGTCGTTGGGCCACTTGAGACTCGCGGTGACGCCGGCCTCGGTGGCCACGTGCATCAGCGCGAGGCCGGCCACCATGCCGAGCGTGCCCAGCCGGCCGGCCGGCACCGCGGATGGTCGCAGCAGCACCGACAGGTAGAGCCCGGTCCCGGCAGGGGAGACCCAGGTCCGGTCCCGGCGGCCGCGCCCGGCGGTCTGGGCGTCCGCGACCAGCACGGTGCGGTCCACGGCTCCCTCGCCGGCCGCCGCGAGCAGGTCGGCGTTGGTCGACCCGGTGGTCGCCACGACGTCCAGCGCGGCGTAGGGACCGTTCGGCGCCACCAGCCGCTCCCGCAGGACCAGCACGTCCAAGTCGGTCACGCCGGTCACGTTACCGACCACCCCGGTGGGCTGCCTGGATAGGCTCGACAGCCATGAGCAGCGCGACCGCACCACTCGGCGAGCCGCCGGCCGGGGATGCCGACATCCACACCACGGCCGGCAAGCTCGCCGACCTGTACCGGCGCGACGACGAGGCCGTGCACGCCGGCTCCGAGCGCGCGGTGGCCAAGCAGCACGCGCGGGGCAAGAAGACAGCCCGGGAGCGGATCGACATGCTGCTCGATCCCGGGTCGTTCGTCGAGCTGGACGGGCTCGCCCGGCACCGGTCCACCAACTTCGGCCTCGACGCCAACCGGCCCTACGGCGACGGCGTGGTCACCGGCCACGGCACCATCGACGGCCGCCCGGTGTGCGTGTTCAGCCAGGACGTCACGGTGTTCGGCGGCGCGCTCGGCGAGGTCTACGGCGAGAAGATCGTCAAGGTGATGGACCTCGCCCTGAAGACCGGCCGGCCGATCATCGGCATCAACGAGGGCGGCGGCGCGCGCATCCAGGAGGGCGTGGTCTCCCTCGGCCTCTACGGCGAGATCTTCATCCGCAACACCCGCGCGTCCGGCGTGGTCCCGCAGATCTCGCTGATCATGGGCGCGAACGCGGGCGGGCACGTGTACTCCCCGGCGCTCACCGACTTCGTCGTGATGGTCGACCAGACCTCGCACATGTTCATCACCGGCCCGGACGTGATCAAGACCGTCACCGGCGAGGACGTCGGCTTCGAGGAGCTCGGCGGCGCCCGCACGCACAACACCAAGTCGGGCAACGCGCACTACCTCGCGGCCGACGAGGACGACGCGATCTCCTACGTCAAGGAGCTGCTGTCGTTCCTGCCGTCCAACAACATGTCCGACCCGCCGATCTTCGAGGGCTTCGTCGAGACGGGCGCGGTGGCCGAGTCGATCACCGACGTCGACCGCGAGCTGGACGTGCTCATGCCGGACTCGCCGAACCAGCCCTACGACATGCACGAGGTCATCACCCGCGTCGTGGACGACGGCGAGTTCCTCGAGGTGCATCCGCTGTTCGCGCCGAACGTGCTCGTCGGCTTCGGCCGGGTGGAGGGCGCGAGCGTGGGGATCGTCGCCAACCAGCCGACCCAGTACGCCGGCTGCCTGGACATCGACGCCTCGGAGAAGGCGGCCCGGTTCGTGCGAACCTGCGACGCGTTCAACGTGCCCGTGCTGACCTTCGTCGACGTGCCCGGCTTCCTGCCCGGCACCGACCAGGAGTGGAACGGCATCATCCGCCGCGGCGCCAAGCTGATCTACGCCTACGCTGAGGCGACGGTCGGCAAGGTCACCGTGATCACCCGCAAGGCCTACGGCGGCGCGTACGACGTGATGGGCTCCAAGCACCTCGGCGCGGACATGAACCTCGCCTGGCCCACCGCCCAGATCGCCGTGATGGGCGCCCAGGGCGCGGCGAACATCGTGCACCGCAAGAAGCTCGCCTCCGCGGCCGACAACGGCGAGGACGTCGACGAGCTGCGGGCCCGGCTGCAGCAGGAGTACGAGGACGCGCTGTGCAACCCGTACCAGGCGGCCGAGCGCGGCTACGTCGACGCGGTCATCCCGCCCTCGCACACCCGCGGCCACGTGGCCCGCGCGCTGCGGCTGCTGCGCGAGAAGCGCGAAACCCTGCCCCCCAAGAAGCACGGGAACATCCCGCTGTGAGTGACGAATGCCTGGAAGGCGTCCTTCACGACGCTGAACGTCCGGAAGGCGTCCTTACTGGCGGGCCATTCCTGCGCGTTGAGCGCGGGGAGCCGGACGACGCGGAGGTCGCCGCGCTGGCCGCGGTCGCCGCGGTGCTCGCGGCGGCGGGGGGCGATCGGGTGGAACCGGACAGGCGGTCGCGGTGGTCGGATCGGGGTGCGCTGCTGCGCGCCCCGCTGCGGCACGGGCCAGGGGCGTGGCGCGCATCGGCGTTCTGAGTCCGGCCCCTAACTTTCGAGGATGACCATGCGAAGCCCGTGGACGGCCATGTGGGCGCTGTGCGCGTGCTTCTTCATGATCATGCTCGACTCCACGATCGTCACCGTGGCGATCCCGGCCATGCTCGGCGGGCTGCAGGCGAACCTGAACGAGGTCGTCTGGGTCAACAGCGTCTACCTGCTGGCCAACACCGTGCCGCTGCTGCTCACCGGCCGGCTCGGCGACCGGTACGGGCCCAAGCGGGTCCTGCTCGTGGGGCTGGTGATCTTCACCGGGGCGTCGCTGTGGAGCGGGCTCGCGACCTCACCCGGCGAGCTGATCGCCGCCCGCGCGGTCCAGGGCCTCGGCGCGGCCGCGATGACCCCGCAGACGCTCTCGTTCATCACCCGGCTGTTCCCGCCGGAGAAGCGCGGGCTGCCGATCAGCGTGTGGGGCGCGGTGGCCGGTGTCGCGACGATCACCGGGCCGGTCGTCGGCGGGCTGCTGGTGGAGCACATCGGCTGGCAGTGGATCTTCCTGATCAACCTGCCGATCGGCGTGGCCAGCCTGGTGATCGCAGCGGTGGCGTTGCCGGACTGGCAGCCGCGCCGCGCGATGCGGTTCGACGCGCTCGGCGCGACGCTGTGCTCGCTCGGCCTGCTGCTGGTGGTCTTCGGCGTGCAGAACGGCCAGCACTACCACTGGGGCAAGGCGTTCGGGCCGGTCACCGTGCTGCACCTGATCATCGGCGGCCTGGTCTTCCTCGGCCTGTTCGCGTGGCGACAGCTGTGGTTTCGCCGGGCCCGCACCGACGTCGAGCCGCTGGTGCCCAACTCCCTGTTCGGCGACGGCACGTTCGGCTCCGCCAACCTCGTGCACGCCGCGCTCGGGTTCGCCACCACCGGGATGTTCCTGCCGCTGGTGCTCTACCTGCAGACCGTGCTCGGTCTCTCGCCGCTGGGCTCGAGCATGCTGGCGCTGCCGATGGCGATCATCGCCGGCGTCTTCGCGATGATCGTCGGCGCGGTGTGGACCAGGATCGGCGCCCGCACGCTGATCATCACCGGGCTGCTCATGCTCGCCGCCGGCACGGGGTTCCTGGCCTGGCTCGCCGAGCCGGACACCGAACCGTCGGCGCTGATCCCGGGGCTCGTCGTGGCCGGCGTGGGGATCGGCTGCGTGTACGCCCCGATGACCGCCGCGGCCACGGCGCGGCTGCCCGGCGAGCTGATCGGCTCCGCGTCCGGCGTCTTCAACACCTCCCGCCAGGTCGGCGGCGTGCTCGGCAGCGCGGCGGTGGGCATGCTGCTGCAGGTCGGGGTCGCGTTCGCGGTGCCGGACGCGGCCCGCCGGTACGCGGAGCGGCTGCCGCCGCGCTACCGCGAGGAGTTCGTCGAGCGGATCAGCGCCGCGGCGAACACGGCGAGCCAGTTCGACACGAGCCGGCCGCCGCTCCCGTCGAACCTGGACCCCGAGGTCGCCGGCATCGTGCGCCGAATCGTCATCGGCGTGTTCCACGACGGGTTCACCGTCGCCGCGAAGGCGAGCCTGGTGCTGCCGATCGCCGTGCTGCTACTGGGAGTTCTCGCCGCGACCGGGATCCGCGTGCCGCGCCTGAGCCGCACCAAGGAGCGAGTCGGCTAGGGTCTGCGCCCGTGCAGCTCGTACTCGCCTCGCAGTCCGCGGCCAGACTCCAAGTCCTTCGCGGCGCCGGCATCGAGCCCGTCCAGTACGTGTCGGGGGTCGACGAGGACGCGCTGGCGTCTTCGCTGCCCAGCGCGTCGCCGGAGCAGCTGGTCGCCTCGCTCGCGGAGGCCAAGGCCCGCACGGTCGCCGACGCGGTAGCGGGCGACCACCCGGACTCGGTCGTCATCGGCTGCGACTCGATGCTGGCCCACGAGGGGATGCTGGTCGGCAAGCCCGGTACGCCAGAGCGGGCCCGCGAGCGGTGGATCATGATGGGCGGCGGCACCGGCGTGCTGCTGACCGGCCACACGGTGCTGCGCATCCAGGGCGGCGTGCTCGGCGCGCTGGCGAGCGGCACCGCCCAGACGACGATCCGCTTCGGCTCGCCGAGCCCGGCGGAGATCGACGCGTACATCTCGACCGGCGAGCCGATGGTCGTCGCCGGCGGTTTCACCCTCGACGGCTTCGGCGGCTGGTTCGTGGACGGCGTCGACGGCGACCCGTCCAGCGTGATCGGCATCAGCCTGCCGCTGACCCGCCGCCTGCTGGTGGAGGTCGGCGTGTCGGTCGTGGACCTCTGGGCCCGACGGTAACCGCCTCCCCGGAATTCAAAGTGTTGGTCGCGTACCAGCGAACGGCACGGTTGGTCCTGTAGTTCGTGGCTGAGTGCCGTCACGTTCCCCTGAGGTTGCGTTGGTCGGGTAGCGAGACCTCGCAAACGAACCACGAGCCGGCACCTGAACACGCGGGCTACTAGCACGGTGACAGCTGGTCGGAGCGGATCTCCACCGCCGGGAAGCCCGGCAGCGCCTCGACCGACGAGTAGTCCCGCGTGCAGCCCGCCTCCGCGCCACCCATCGTGAAGACCTGCGCGAACACCGGCGTCCCGGCGCAGTCGGTCGCCGCGCGGTCGCAGTCGTGCTGCACCGCCACCACCTCCGGGCCCGAGTCCACCGTGACCTGGGCCAGCGCGAGGAACCCGGCGTCGGACACGAAAGGCTTGGTCAGCGAGCTCCACTTGCCCGACCGGCCGGCGACCACCTGCCCCGCCGTGCCGCCCTCGTAGCTGCCGCGCACGACGCAGGCGGACAGCGCGGACACCACGCACTGCAGCGACTCCCGCGTCAGCCGCACGCCCAGGTCGGTGACCGTCACCTCGATGACCTCGCTGGAGTTCGGGCCGCCGATCCGCAGCCGGCCCGAACGGGCGCCCCGGTCGGCGACCAGCTCGACCGTCGTGCCCGCCACCGGGACCGTGGCCAGCACCGCGCACGGCTCGCGCACACAGCCGTCCACGTCCACCTGGGACGGCGACGTCGACGCGGACGGCGGGGTCGACGTCGCGGCCGGCCGGTCCCGAGCCTGGTGGGCGGCGACCAGCGCACCACCCGCGACCAGCGCGGACAGCACGGCTACCACGATGACCGCCCATGGTCTGCGTCCCGCCACGGTGTCCGCCTCCGTCCACTCCGGCGTGAGCTTGCTCTCGGTCCCGCCGCCCCCTCCGATCCGTAGACTCCCCGAGAAGACCAGTATCAACGAGGAGTTGGGCGTGCCCGAGCTGCGCAAGGTCCTGATCGCCAACCGCGGTGAGATCGCCGTTCGCGTCATCCGGGCCTGCCGGGACGCGGACCTGCCCAGCGTCGCGGTGTACGCCGACCCCGACCGCGACGCCCCGTTCGTCCGGCTCGCCGACGAGGCGTTCGCGCTCGGCGGGTCCACCGCCGCGGAGACCTATCTCGACATCGGCAAGCTCCTCGACGTGGCCAAGCGGGCCGACGCGAACGCCGTGCACCCCGGCTACGGCTTCCTGTCCGAGAACGCCGACTTCGCCCAGGCCGTGCACGACGCCGGGCTCGTCTGGGTCGGCCCGGACCCGCAGGCCATCCGCGACCTCGGCGACAAGGTCACGGCCCGGCACATCGCCACGCGCGCGGGCGCGCCGCTGGTGCCCGGGACGAAGGAGCCCGTCGACGGCCCGGAGGAGGTCGTCGCGTTCGCCGACGAGCACGGGCTGCCGGTGGCGATCAAGGCGGCGTTCGGCGGCGGCGGCCGGGGCCTGAAGGTCGCCCGAACCCGCGAGGAGATCCCCGAGCTGTTCGACTCCGCGGTGCGCGAGGCCGTGGCCGCGTTCGGCCGCGGCGAGTGCTTCGTCGAGCGCTACCTCGACAAGCCGCGCCACGTGGAGGCCCAGGTCCTGGCGGACAAGCACGGCAACGTCGTGGTCGTCGGCACCCGGGACTGCTCGCTGCAGCGCCGGCACCAGAAGCTGGTCGAGGAGGCTCCCGCGCCATTCCTGACCAACGAGCAGCGCGCGCAGATCCACGAGAGCGCCAAGGCGATCTGCCTCGCCGCCGGCTACTCCGGCGCGGGCACCGTCGAGTACCTCGTCGGCCTGGACGGGACGATCTCGTTCCTGGAGGTCAACACGCGGCTGCAGGTCGAGCACCCGGTATCGGAGGAGACCGCGGGCGTGGACCTGGTGCGCGAGCAGTTCCGGATCGCGGCCGGCGAGCGGCTGCGGTTCACCGAGGACCCCGCGCCGCGCGGGCACTCCATCGAGTTCCGCGTCAACGGCGAGGACGCGGGCCGCAACTTCCTGCCCGCGCCGGGCGTGGTCACCCGCTTCGTCGCGCCGGACGGCCCGGGCGTGCGGGTGGACACCGGCGTCGAGTCGGGCTCCGAGATCGGCGGGCAGTTCGACTCCCTGCTGGCCAAGGTGATCGTCACCGGCGAGGACCGCACCCAGGCGCTGGAGCGCTCGCGCCGGGCGCTGGACGAGATGGTCGTCGAGGGCATGGCCACCGTGCTGCCCTTCCACCGCGCGATCGTGCGGGACCCGGCCTTCCGCGCCACCGGGGACGCGGCGTTCTCCGTGCACACCCGCTGGATCGAGACCGAGTTCGACAACCAGATCGCCCCGTTCACCGACGCCGCCGAGCCGGCGGAGGAGGAGCCGCGGCAGACGATGGTCGTCGAGGTCGGCGGCCGGCGCCTGGAGGTGTCGCTGCCCGGCGGCCTCGCGGTCGGCGCGCCCGCGGGCGGTGGCCCGGCCGGCAAGGCGGCCCCGCGCAAGCGCGGTGCGGGCAAGGCCGCGGCGACCTCCGGCGACGCGGTGACGGCCCCGATGCAGGGCACGATCGTCAAGCTCGCGGTCGAGGACGGACACGTTGTGGAAACGGGTGAACTGATCGTGGTCCTCGAAGCGATGAAGATGGAGAATCCGGTGACCGCGCACAAGGCCGGCACGGTGACCGGGCTCGCGGTGGCCGCCGGCGAGACGGTCACCCAGGGCAGCGTGCTCTGCGAGATCAAGGACTAGGTCGACTGGAGGACGGCTTGGCTGAGATCCGGGTCAGCTCGGCCGAGCGGGACGACGCCATCGCGGCGCTCGGTGTCCACCTGTCGAGCGGGCGGCTGTCGTCGGAGGAGTATGAGCGGCGCCAGCGCCAGGCGACCGAGGCGCAGACCCGCGCCGAGCTCGAGTCCCTCTTCGACGACCTGCCCGCCCCGCACCCCGACCTGACCGCGGCGATCACCCCGCGCCGGCCGACGATGGTCAACCCGGAGTGGCCGGGTGGGCGCACGGGCACCCGCGCCAGCCGCGTCATGGACGTCATCGGCGTGCTGTCGTTGCTGGTCGGCCTGCCCGTGGCGATCGTGATGACGGCCGTCTCCGGTGTGTGGTGGATGTTCGTCGTCGTGCTCGGTGTCGCCGCCGTGGCGATGGTGCTCGGCGTCGCCTTCATGACCCCGGCCGCCGCGCCGTCACCGGCCGACGACGACCGCGAGGAGCGCGTCGCGGACGACAGCACCGAGAAGGACGGCTGAGAACGTCCTCAGTTCGGGCCGTCCGTCCCGGCCGAGCACGCCCCGATCGCCGTACCATCGAGGTGTGACCGACTACCAGGCGTCCGACATCCGTGTCGGCGACACCGAGCGAGAGGACGCGCTGGGCAAGCTCGGCGAGCACATGAGCGCCGGTCGGCTCGACATCGACGAGTACGGCGAGCGGAGCGCGAAGGTCACCGCCGCCAAGACCCGTGGCGAGTTGCTCGACCTGTTCGGCGACCTGCCCGAGCCCCGTCCCGCGTTCGGCCGGCCGGGGCCGGCCCCGGTCGCCGCGGCCGACCGCTCGCCGTCGTTGCGCCACAAGGTCGTGCCCGTGTTGGTCCCGGTCGTCGCGGTCGGGCTCGCGGTCGGCCTGATGTTCATCGTCAAGCTGCCGTTCGTCTTCCTGCTGCCGTTCGTCTTCATCGCGATCGCCAGCTCCCGCCGCCGGGGCTTCAACCAGCACATACACAACGCGCACCGGCAGGCCATGCGCGACTACCGCGACGCCATGCGCGACCAGCACCACCGGATGCGCGCCGACTGGCGCGACGGGCGCTACTGAACGGGCCGATCGGCGGATTGTCTGCCGTACCCACCCTTGCCAAACTCTCAAAAAGATCTCACGAAGTTCCGGTGAACCGTCGAATCCGAGCATCCGCTACGGATAAGGTTCCACCGAACACAGGCGGGCTTTGTTGGAGGGCGGCGTGGCAGGCGAGCGCGGGGGCGGGCACGGTCACGGCAGGAGCGCGCACGAAACCGCGCCGACCGACTCCCTGAAAGTCGATCCCGAGGCGGTCCCGGCGCTGCGCAGTGCCTTCGCGGACGCCTTGTCGCGGGTCGACGAGCAGCTGCGGCTGGCCAACCAGGAGCTGCGGATCACCGCGTGGGCCAAGGACCCGGTGAGCCAGGACGCCGCGGTGGTTTTCAACGAGCGCTCCGTGGACACCGCGGCCTCGGCCATCGACTCGCTGCGCGCGTACCGCGACCAGCTGAGCGTGGCGGTCGCGAACCTCGACAAGACCGCCGAGCAGTACAGCGCGGTCGACAACGGCGGTCGTAGCGGCGTGAACCGGAACGGGGGCTGACCGGCAGTGACTCAACCGACCGAGCAGCAGCCGGGGACCCAGCCGGCCACCCCAGCGGCGGACGGGGCCCGGTGGCGTGGACACACGCACAAGGAGCTCTACCTGATGCTGCACGCCGGCCCGGGTGCGGCCGCGTCGGCGGAGCCGTCCCGGCGCTGGGAGGCGATCTCCACCGCGCTGGGCGAGATCGGCCAGGACCTGGCGAAGGCGCTGGAGCAGTCGGGAGCGAGCTGGACCGGTAAGGCGGCCGGGGCGGCGTACGACCGCCTGTCGGTCACCGCCACGTGGGCCACCGACACCGGCGCGGACGCGGCCGGCATGCGTACCGCCGTGGAGAGCCAGGCCGAGCACATCGCGCGCGCCCGGGCGGACATGCCCACGCCCGAGGACGTGCCGCCGGCCCAGCCGGACCCGACGATCGCGCCGGCCGTGCAGGTCGTGCAGGCGCAGACCGACCTCGAGAGCACCGAGGCGGGCGCCGCCTCCGCCGAGGAGCGGGCCTTCGAGGTGATGGCCGCCTACGAGCTGAACACCAACACCAACACCGGTGCGATGGCCACGTTCGACGCGCCGCGCGACCTGAGCCACAACGAAGGCGTGCACCAGGGCGAGCTCGTCGGCACCCAGCACACCTCGCCGGCCGGCCTCGGCAACGCCGGCGGTCACCACGGCGGCCCGCCGGGAGGCACGGGCGGCGCGTCGGCGCCGTTGCTCGAGTCGGACGGGCGCCGCCCGCTCCTGCCGAGCCAGGGCTCGTTCAGCGGCGTGCTCGACCCGCTGCTGCCCGGGTCCGCCAACAACAACCGCTCCAGGGACCGTACGCGCAACAACCGGCTCGCGGCCGGCGGCTCGAGCGGCACCGGCGGCGGTTTCAGCGGCAACCTCGGTGGCGGCGCGGGCGGTGGGTCGGGCTCGGGTTCGGGCGGCGGTTCCGGCGTCCCGGTCGGCAGCAGCTCGCCGGCCGCGGGCAGCTCGTCCGGTGCCACCGCGAAGCCCGTCGTGGGCCTGGGTGCCATGCCGACGGGCGACATGCAGGCGGCCGCGGCCAGCCAGGCGGCGGTCGGGCACGCGGCCGTGCACCAGTCCGGCGCGGCTGCCCCGATGGCGCCGACGACCGGTGCCGGTGCCGGTGGTGCGCAGGACCGGACGGCCATGCGCCGCTTCGGCATGGACGCGATCGGGTCCAACCAGTGGTTCGGCGACGACGAGGGTGTCGTCGGCGAGCGCGCCCGCCGGCGGCGTGACTTCTCCGAAACGCCGCAGGTCACCGAGTCGGTGGCTATCCTCGACGAGGAGCACAAGCTGCCGCCGACCGTGATCGGGGACAGCTCCACCGACCGCTAGCCGCTGGACTCGCATGACCGCACCGTTCCCTTGGCTCGGTGAGCCTGACTTCGACGAACCGCTGACCATCACGGCTCTCGAGTTCGACGTGCTGTGGGAGCACCTCGCACTCGACGCGATGCCGCTCGTGCTGCGCGTGCCCTCGCCCGGTCGCACCGATGCGGAGCGCGCGCGGTTCGTCCACCACGCGTGGGACAGCCTGGCGCGCCGCGGGCTGGGCCGCCCGGTCGAGCTCGACCCGCGCCTGGGCCGGCTGGTGTCGCTGCTGCGGCGCCCGGAGCGGGAGATCGACGGGCGACTGTGGGTCGGCCATCCGCTGCGCCTGTTCGCGGCGGCCACCGGCGACGAGGCCGTGCTGGCGACGATGACCGGCAGCCAGCTGACGCTGCGCGATGCCGACGCGACCGGCCTGCCGCGCCACGCGTTGTCCGTGCTGCCGCCCATGCCGGCCGGCCCCGGCCAGTCGATCACGCTGCGCACGGCCGACTTCGAGGCCGCCGCCCGGGAGGCGACGGAGCGGGCGAGGTTCGAGGGGGCGCTGCGCACCCAGGGGGTGAAGACCTCTGACGCGGCCAACCTGGCCGAGATGATCGGCGACGTGGTCAACCAGGGCCAGTTCGGCAGCGCCGTGCGCGACAAGTGGGGCCGCCGCGTACGGGCCGACCGGGTGATCAGCTTCTTCGACACCAAGGACGGCCGCTACCTGCAGATCCGCCGCGAGTCCGAGGGCGGCGAGGCCTGGACGACGATCTCCCCCGCGGACGGCCGCCGGATGCTCCAGCACCTGACCACCCTGCACGAGGAGCAACAGCAGCAGCGTTCCTGAGCGGTCCGCCCGAGGTGGCCCACGTCAAGCGGTCCACCTCAGGCGGCTGGCCACGTCAGGTGGCCGGTTCGAGCAGCTCCGGGCGGGCCTCCGGGGCGGCGGCCCGGCGGGCGTCGGCGGCCTGGTCGTCCGGCTGGGTCTGCGAGTCGCGTTCGGCCTCCACCCGAGCGGTGTAGACCTTGATCTCGCGGGCGATCGTGTCCTCGTCCCAGCCGAGGACCTCGCCCATCAGGTGCGCCACCTGGTCCGCGCAGTCCACGCCCCGGTGCGGGTACTCGATCGAGATCCGGGTCCGCCGCGACAGCGTGTCCTCCACGTGCAGCGCACCCTCGTGCGAAGCCGCGTAGACGATCTCCACCTGCAGGTAGTCCGGCGCCCCCGCCAGGGGCCGCAGCAGCTCCGGGCGGTCGGCGGCGAGCTCGAGCACCTCGTGCACGAGCGACCCGTACCGGTCCAGCAGGTGCCGAACGCGGTAGGGATGCAGCCCGTGCCGCGCGCCGAGCTGGTCGACCTGGTTGACGAGCGCGTGGTAGCCGTCCGCGCCGAGCAGCGGGACCTTGTCGGTGATCGACGACTGCAGCCGGCCCGGCACGTCCGGCGACGCGGCGTCCACGGCGTCCGCGGCCATCACCCGGTACGTCGTGTACTTCCCGCCGGCGATCGCGATCAGGCCCGGCGCCACCCGGGCGACGGCGTGTTCACGGGACAGCTTGGACGACTCCTCCGACTCGCCGGCCAGCAGCGGCCGCAGCCCCGCGTAGACGCCCTCGATGTCGTCCTGCGTGAGCGGCGTCGCGAGCACCGAGTTGACGTGCTCGAGGAGATAGTCGATGTCGTGCTTGGTCGCCGACGGGTGCGCGAGGTCGAGGTTCCAGTCGGTGTCGGTTGTGCCGACGATCCAATGATTACGCCACGGGAGCACAAAAAGCACCGACTTCTCCGTGCGCAGGATCAGCCCGGTCTCCGACACGATCCGGTCCCGCGGCACCACGATGTGCACGCCCTTCGAGGCACGCACCCGGAACCTGCCGCGCGAGCCGGACATCCGCTGCAGCTCGTCGGTCCACACGCCGGTGCAGTTGATCACCGCGTTCGCCTGGACCTCGGCCTCTCGCCCGTCCTCGACGTCGTGGACGCGCACCCCGGACACCCGGTCGGCCTCCCGGAGGAAGCCGACCACCTGGGTCGAGGTGCGCACGACCGCGCCGTAGTGCATGGCGGTGCGGGCCACGGTCATCGTGTGCCGGGCGTCGTCGGCCTGCGCGTCGAAGTACCGGATGCCGCCGATCAGCGCGGACGACTTCAGCGCCGGCGCCATCCGCAGCGCGCCCGCCCGGGTGAGGTGCTTCTGCCCGGGCACCGAGCGCGCGCCGCCCATCGTGTCGTACATCAGCAGGCCGGCCGCGGTGTAGGGCCGCTCCCAGCCGCGGCGGGTCAGCGGGTACAGGATGCTGACCGGCTTCACCAGGTGCGGCGCGAGCCGGGTCAGCATCAGCTCCCGCTCCCGCAACGCCTCGCGCACCAACCCGAACTCGAGCTGCTCCAGGTAGCGCAGCCCGCCGTGGAACAACTTCGACGAGCGGCTCGACGTGCCCGACGCGAGATCCCGAGCCTCCACGAGCGCGACCCGCAGCCCGCGCGTGGCGGCGTCGAGCGCGGTGCCCGCGCCGACAACGCCGCCGCCGATGACGACGAGGTCGAACGTCTCCGACTCCAACCGTCGCCAGCCCTGCTCGCGCTCCTCGGTACCCAACCGGCCACCGATCGTGTCCGATGTGGAGTGCTGCCCGGATGCCTTGCGATCACTCACGGCGCCTCCTCGAGTACGGCCCGACCCGAACCTGACCAACGCTACCGGGCGTACGCCGACCAGGCCCGTTTCCAGTGTGTCATTGGGATCTGGACAAGTTGACCTTGCGTACCGTAGCGTCCGAAGTCGCTCAGGGTAGGCACTGGCGCCGATCCCTTTCGTCCGGCTGCCCTACCCCCCTTCGGCAAGAAGGAAGTGGGTCCGTGAACTTCGGTGACATTTTCGTCTGGGAGATGCTGGGCACGGCGGCGCTGATCCTGTTCGGTGCTGGTGTCGTCGCGAACGTCGTCCTCAGGAAGACCCTCGGCAGCGGGGGCGGCTGGCTGCTCATCACCATCGGCTGGGCCTTCGCGGTGTTCGTCGGGGCGAGCATCGCCGCGCCGTCGGGGGCGCACATCAACCCGGCTGTGACCATCGGATTGCTGTCGAGCGGCAACTCGCCGTTCGGCTGGGCGGACGCCCCCGCCTACCTGCTCGGCCAGATGGTCGGCGCGTTCATCGGCGCCGTGCTCGCCTGGGCCGCCTACAAGCTGCAGTTCGACACCCACGACGAACCGGCCAACACCCGCGGGATCTTCTGCACCGGACCGACCGTGCCGAACTACACCTGGAACGTCGTCACGGAGGTCATCGGCACGTTCGCGCTGATCTTCTGGATCCTGCTCAACCCGGCGGTCAACGCGGCCCTCGGGTACGCCGCGGTGTCGTTCGTCGTCCTCGGCATCGGTGCCTCGCTCGGTGGCCCGACCGGTTACGCCATCAACCCCGCGCGCGACCTCGGCCCGCGCATCGCCTACGCCGTGCTGCCGATCAAGGGCAAGGGCAGCCCGGAGTGGAACTACTCCTGGGTGCCCGTGGCCGGCCCGATCATCGGCGCGATCCTCGCCGGCCTCGTCTTCCAACTTCTTCCGGCCGCATCCTGAACTCGAGAGGCTTGTTTCATGACCAGCTACGTAGCCGCGATCGACCAGGGCACAACCTCGACGCGGTGCATGATCTTCAGCCACGCCGGCGAGGTCGTGTCCGTGGACCAGAAGGAACACGAGCAGATCTTCCCCAAGGCGGGCTGGGTGGAGCACGACCCCGAGGAGGTCTGGCGCAACACCCGGGAGGTGGCCGCCGGGGCGCTCGCCAAGGCGGACCTGAACGCGTCGGACATCGCCGCGGTCGGCATCACCAACCAGCGCGAGACCGCGGTGGTGTGGGACCGCACCACCGGCAAGCCGGTCTACAACGCGATCGTCTGGCAGGACACCCGAACCGACCGGATCTGTGCCGAGCTGGAGGCGCTCGGCGGCGGGCAGGAGCGGTACAAGGCCAAGACCGGCCTGCCGCTCGCGACCTACTTCTCCGGTCCCAAGATCCGCTGGATCCTGGACAACGTCGACGGCGCCCGGCAACGCGCCGAGGCCGGCGACCTGCTGTTCGGCAACATGGACACCTGGCTGCTGTGGAACATGACCGGCGGCGCGGACGGCGGGGTGCACGTAACCGACCCGACCAACGCGTCCCGCACGCTGCTGATGGACCTGTCGACGCTGTCCTGGGACGCCTCGATCGCCGAGGACATGAAGATCCCGACCTCGATGCTGCCGGAGATCCGTTCCTCGTCGGAGGAGTACGCCAAGGTCCGCGAGAAGGGTGCGCTCGCCGGGGTCCCGATCGCGGGGATCCTCGGTGACCAGCAGGCGGCCACGTTCGGCCAGGCGTGCCTGTCGGTCGGCGAGGCGAAGAACACCTACGGCACCGGCAACTTCGTGCTGCTGAACACCGGCACGGAGCAGGTGGCGTCGCAGAACGGCCTGCTGACCACGGTCTGCTACAAGATCGGGACGAACGCAGCGGTGTACGCGCTCGAGGGATCGATCGCGGTCACCGGCTCGCTCGTCCAGTGGCTGCGGGACAACCTCGGCATGATCGCCTCCGCGCCGGAGATCGAGGGGATGGCGAGGGCGGTCGACGACAACGGCGGCGCGTACTTCGTGCCGGCGTTCTCGGGCCTGTTCGCCCCGTACTGGCGCTCGGACGCGCGCGGCGCGATCGTGGGCCTGACGCGGTACGTGAACAAGGGCCACCTGGCCCGCGCGGTGCTGGAGGCCACGGCCTACCAGACCCGCGAGGTGATCGACGCGATGAACGCCGACTCGGGCGTGCCGCTGACCGCGCTCAAGGTCGACGGCGGCATGGTCCAGAACGAGCTGCTGATGCAGTTCCAGGCGGACATCCTGGGCGTCCCGGTGATCCGGCCGGTCGTCGCGGAGACGACCGCGCTGGGCGCCGCGTACGCCGCCGGCCTCGCGGTCGGCTTCTGGAAGGGCGAGGACGACATCCGCAACAACTGGGCGAAGGACAAGGAGTGGACGCCGTCGATGGACGAGTCCGCCCGCGAGAAGACCTTCGGCCAGTGGAAGAAGGCCGTCACCCGCACGTTCGACTGGGTCGAGTCCGACTGAGTTCTCTCGAGCACCTCGAGCACGTGGCCACCGGCGTCCCGGTGGCCACGTGCGGTCGGTGGGGGTCTTCGCCATGCCGTTGTTCGGGTTCCGCCAGCCGTGGCGTCGGCGCTACCTGCGGGTGTTCTCGGTCGTCTTCATCGTCGTCATCGCTCTCATGACCGGCGTGTACGGCTGGTTCACCTGGAACCAGGCCGTCAACGGCGTCGAGGCGGACGGGGTAGTCGTCGACCGGGTCGAGGACGAGGACGGACCCACGGTGTACATCCGGTTCACGGCCGAGGACGGCCAGTCGGTGCGCGCGATGCTGACCGGCGTCGTCGCCACCGGCCGGCCGCGGTACGACGAGGGCCTCAGCACCGGCGACGTGGTCCGGATCCGGTACGTGGCAAGCGATCCCGGACTCGTCCGGCTGGCCTCGGAGCCGGCGGTGGAGCCGACGCCGTTCTACTACTTCGGCTTCTTCCTGCTGATGGGGATCGGACTGACGGCCTACGCCTGGTGGCCGACCGCCAGACCCCCGGCCGGTGACCGCAGGCCGTGATCGGGCTGCCCAACGGAACCTCAGGGGACCGTGACGGCACCCAGCCACCATCCACGTGATCCACGCGCCCGGTCGCCGGAACGCGACCAACACTCAAATCCCGGGACCAGCTCAATCCAGGTCGTCGTGGCGCATGAGGCGGCGGCCGGCCTCCACGATCGAGCCCGACAGCGACGGGTAGACCGAGAACGTGTGCGTCAGGTGCTCCACGGTGAGCTGGTTCTGCACGGCCAGCGCGATCGGCAGGATCAGCTCGCTCGCCGCCGGCGCCACCACGACGCCGCCGATCACCACGCCGGTCGCGGGGCGGCAGAACAGCTTCACGAAGCCGCGGTGCAGGCCCTCCATCTTCGCCCGGGCGTTGGTCGCGAGCGGCAGCATGATCGTGCGCGCCGGCACCTCGCCGGAGTCGATCGCCTGCTGGCTGATGCCGACCGTGGCGATCTCCGGGTGGGTGAACACGTTGGCGGCCACGGTCTTCAGCTTGATCGGCGCGACGCCCTCGCCGAGCGCGTGCCACATCGCGATCCGCCCCTGCATGGCCGCGACCGAGGCGAGCATCAGCAGCCCGGTGCAGTCGCCCGCCGCGTAGACGCCCGGCACGCTCGTGCGCGACACCCGGTCGACGGAGACGAACCCGCCCTGCCCCGGCTCGATGCCGACCTTCTCCAGCCCGATGTCGGACGTGTTGGGCACCGAGCCGACGGTCATCAGCGCGTGGCTGGCCTCGACGGTCTGCCCGCCGCGCAGGTGTACGACGACGCCCTTGGCGGTGCGCTCGACCCGCTCGGCACGCGCGTGCTTGACGACCTCGGTGCCGCGCGCCGCGTAGACGTCCTCGAGCACGGCGGCCGCGTCGGCGTCCTCGTGCGGCAGCACCCGGTCGCGGCTGGAGATCAACGTGACGCGCACGCCCATCTCGGTGTAGGCGGAGACGAACTCGGCGCCGGTGACTCCGGAGCCGACCACGACGAGGTGCTCGGGCAGCTCGGGCAGGTCGTAGATCTGCCGCCAGTCGAGGATCCGCTCGCCGTCGGGCTCGGCGCCGGGCAGGATCCGGGGCGTGGCGCCGGTGGCGATCAGCACCACGTCCGCGTCGAGGACCTCGGTCTCGCCGGCGAGGGTTGTCGTGGAGACCCGGTGCGCGGCGAGGCCGGTGCGGTCGTCGCAGAACCGGGCCCCGCCGCTGATGACCCGCACGCCCTCGCGCTGCACGCGGCTGCGTACGTCCGCCGACTGGGCGAGCGCGAGCCCTTTCACCCGTCCGTGCACGACAGGTAGATCGACCGGGGGAAGCTGGTTGTCCGTGTGGATGCCGAGCTCGTCCGCGATGTGGAAGGCCGTCCGGGCGCCGGCGGAGGCGATGAACGTCTTGGACGGGACGCAGTCGTACAGCACGCACGCCCCACCGAGCCCGTCCCGTTCGACGACCGTGACGTCGGCCCCGTGCTGAGCGGCCACCAGCGCGGCCTCGTAGCCGGCGGGCCCGCCGCCCATGATCACGATCCGGGTCACCCGGAACTCCCCTCGTGGTTCGGCTCTTCGGTGGCAACGGTACGCGGGGCACCCGGCGGCGAACACGCCCGAGCGCCATCACGCCGCACAAGATCCGAGGTATCGCTACGCTGTCCGCGTGCCGCTCTACGCCGCGTACGGGTCCAACATGGATCCAGCCCAGATGATGGAGCGAGCGCCGCACTCGCCGATGGCGGGGACCGGTTGGCTCGTCGGCTGGCGACTGACGTTCGGTGGCGAGGACCTGGGCTGGGAGGGTGCCCTCGCGACGATCGTCGAGGAGCCCGGCACCCAGGTCTTCGTGGTGCTCTACGACGTGACCGCCGAGGACGAGGCCATGCTGGACCGCTGGGAGGGCTCGGAGCTCGGCCTGCACTCGAAGATCCGGCTGCGGGTGCAGACGCTGGAGGGCTCGGTGCTGGCGTGGCTCTACGTGCTGGACGCCTACGAGGGCGGGCTGCCCTCGGCCCGGTACCTGGGCGTCGTCTCGGACGCGGCGGAGTCCGCGGGCGCGCCGGCAGACTACGTGGCGGACCTGAGAATCCGCCCGTGCCACGGCATCGGCCCCTGACCTTCGGCCCGTGATCTTCGCGGCCGAGCGAGTGCACTTACAAACGCTCGCGCCTACACGTCTGCGAACTCGCTCGGGGGACCCCTGGTTCCAGGCTAGTCGCGAGGGCTGACAGGTTTGGGGCGTCGGCGGAGTTCTGTGGACAGCTTGCGCACCTGTGGACAATCAGCGCACCGGGGCGTGTCAAGGGGTTGATGATGTCTGGGTAGCGCGACATAGTTGGGGCATGGGTGCCCGGCCTGAGTGTCCGTACAGTCCCAGCGGGCGCCATCAACCCGAGGCGAGCGATCCCAAGCGCTGTGCCTTCTGCGGTGCCGCCCTGTGAGCCGCCCGTGAGCCGTCACTCCGCGAAACAGCTGCCGCGCACCGGGCACGGCGACTCCCTCTGCAAGCACACCTCACCGGGCAGCTGCACGTGGTGGTGTTCCTACTCCCGCTTCGTCAAGGTCTGCCTCGTGATCGTCGCCGCCGTGGGTGCGTTCGGTGCGATCAGCTTCTTCCTCGACGAGGCAGGCGGCATGGACCGCCTCGTCGACGCCGGCATCGCGCTCGGCCTGTACCTCGTGGTCGTGGCCGGGATGGTCGTCTTCGCCAACCGGCGCGACGGCGGGGACCACTACTAACGGACTAAGGAGCCAGCGCCGCCAGCGCGGTGTGCGTCAGCACCCGAACCCCGGTCAGCAGCGCCCGCTCGTCCAGGTGGAACGTCGGCTGGTGGAGATCGGGCATCTGCCCCTCGCCGGACCACACCCCCAGTCGCGCGAACGAGCCCGGGATCTGCTCCAGGTACCAGCCGAAGTCCTCGCCGCCGGACGACTGCCTCGTCGACGTCACGGCCTGCTCGCCGAGCGCCGCCTCGACTCCCGCCCGCAGGACCGCCTCGCTCTCCACGTCGTTGACGACCGGGGGCACGCCACGCCGGTGCTCCAGCTCGAAGCCGACCCCGGTCGGCGCCAGCAGCGACTCCACCAGGCCCGCCACCAGCGGCTCCAGGTCGGCCCACACCTCGTGGTCGCCGGTCCGCAGCGTGCCGCGCAGGACGCCGTCCTGCGGGACCGCGTTCGGCGCCTCCCCCGCGTGTACCGCGCCCCACACGAGCACCGTGCCCGAGCGCGGGTCGATCCGCCGCGACAGCAGCGCCGGCAGGCCGGTGATGACCGTGCCCAGCGCGTGCACCAGGTCGGCGGTCAGGTGCGGGCGCGACGTGTGCCCGCCCGGCGAGGTCAGCCGTAGCTCCAGCAGGTCGGTGGCCGACGTGATCGCGCCGACCCGGGTGCCCACGCTGCCGACCTGCACGCGCGGGTCGCAGTGCAGGCCGTAGATCGACTCCACACCGTCCAGCCCGCCCGCGGCGATCACGTCCAGCGCACCGCCGGGCATGACCTCCTCGGCCGGCTGGAACACCAGCCGCACGCGGCCGGGCAGCTCCGGGGCGGACGCGAGCGCGAGACCGGCGGCGACCAGCATCGACGTGTGCGCGTCGTGGCCGCACGAGTGTGCGGCGCCGGGGACGGTCGAGGCGTAGGGCAGGCCGGTGAGCTCGGTGAGCGGCAGCGCGTCCATGTCCGCCCGCAGCGCCACGCAGCGATCGCCCGAGCCGACGTCGCAGATCAGGCCCGTGCCGCTGTCGAACAGCTTCGGCCGCAGCCCGCAGGCGGACAGCAGACCGGCCACGAGCTCGGTGGTGGCGAACTCGCGCCGGGACAGCTCCGGGTGGGCGTGGATGTGCCGAAACCAGGCGAGTACGTCGAGCGCGTTGCGCGCGAGCCACTCGTCGAGCCAGGAGGGGCCACGCCCCGAACCAAGGTCCTCCACAGTGGGCATACTGACGCCCTTGTCTGTCAGGAGCACACCGACCCCGTCTGTCGCGTTCACGTCGTCGCGGTCTCGCGACATCTCGGACCGCGAATCGAGCACTGTCACGCGGCAATCCTGCACCATGTGCAACTGAGGTTCGCACGAGGTTCGCTGGTCAACTGGTCGGCCGGTGTCGGACGTGCGCCGAGCGGTGTATGCGCTTCAGCCTGGCTAAACGATCACAATCGTCGAACGACGGCTCACTTGCCTTCCAGCGCCTTCTTCCGCTTGCGCCGCACGCTGCGCCCCCAGACCACGAGCGCGATCAGCACGACCGAGGTAACGCCCATGATCAGCTTGCGCCGCGTCTCCAGCCGGTCGGCCTCGGTGTCCGGCTGCAGTTTCGGGCCCGACGGGGCGGTGGCGCCCGGCGACGACGGGGCCGTCGGCTGGGTGGGTTGCGCGACAAGACGGTCGGCCGGCTCGGCGGACGCCGACGAGAACGAGCCCGCGAACGAGACGACCGGAAGTGCCAGGAAAAGGCCCAGCAGTGCGATGATCACGAGCCTGGTGGCACTCCGCATGGTCGTGACTCTAGTCAGCGCTTGGTGAGTCGGCGAACACCTCGAGTATCCGCTCGGCGGCCAGCGTCGGCGTCAGGTCGCCCTCGGCGACCTGACGTTCCAGGTCAGGCGCGAGCGCCCGCACCCCGGGGTGCTCCTGCAGCCGGGTGAGCAGCGTGTCGCGGACCATGGTCCACGTCCAGTCCACCTGCTGGCGCCGCCGCTTGCCGGCCAGCTCGCCCGACTCGGACAGCGTGCGGTGGTGGCGCTCGACCTGTTCCCACAGGGTTTCCAGGCCCGCTCCGGTGAGTCCGCTGCAGGTCAGCACGGGCGGCGTCCACCTCGCGTCCGGGTTGCGCAGCAGCCGAAGCGCGCCGGAGAGCTCTCGGGCGGCCCCGCGGGCCGGTGCCTCGTGTTCGCCGTCGGCCTTGTTCACCGCGATCACGTCGGCCAGCTCGAGCACGCCCTTCTTGATGCCCTGCAGCTGGTCGCCGGTGCGGGCGAGGGTGAGCAGCAGGAAACAGTCGACCATGTTGGCCACGGAGATCTCCGACTGCCCGACGCCGACGGTCTCCACGAGCACCACGTCGTAGCCGGCCGCCTCCATCAGCACGATCGTCTCCCGGGTCGCCCGGGTGACGCCGCCGAGCGTGCCGGAGGTCGGCGACGGGCGGACGAACGCGGCCGGGTCGACCGCCAGGCGCGCCATCCGGGTCTTGTCGCCGAGGATCGAGCCGCCGGTGCGCGACGAGGACGGGTCGACCGCGAGCACCGCGACCCGGTGGCCGGCCTCGGTGAGGGTCGAGCCGAGCCGGTCGATGAACGTCGACTTGCCCGCGCCCGGCACGCCGGTGATGCCCACCCGGTGGGCGCCACCCGCGTGCGGCAGCAGCTCGACGAGCAGCTGCTGGGCGAGCCCGCGGTGGTCGGCGCGGCGCGACTCGACGAGCGTGATCGCCTTCGACAGGGTCCCCCGGTCGCCGGCGAGCACCGCCTTGGCGTACTCGGAGACGTCGACCTCGCGCGCCATCAGGAACCGGGTGCCTCGTGGCCGTGTGCCTCGGCGAGCTTGCCGAGCAGGTCGGCGGCGGCCTCGGCGATCACCGTGCCGGGCCCGAAGATCGCCGCCGCGCCCGCGGCGAGCAGCTCCTCGTGGTCGGCGGGCGGGACCACGCCGCCGACGACGATCATGACGTCGTCGCGGCCGAGGGCGGCCAGCTCGTCGCGCAACGCCGGCACGAGCGTGAGGTGCCCGGCGGCGAGCGAGTTGACGCCGACGATGTGCACGTCGGCCTCGACCGCCTGGCGGGCGACCTCGGCCGGCGTCTGGAACAGCGGGCCCACGTCGACGTCGAAGCCGAGGTCGGCGAACGCCGAGGCGATCACCTTCTGGCCGCGGTCGTGCCCGTCCTGGCCCATCTTCGCGACCAGGATCCGCGGCCGGCGTCCCTCGGCCTCGGCGAACGCGTTCACCACCGCGCGCGCCTCGTCCACATTGGACACCGCGCCGACCTCCTCGGAGTAGACGCCGGAGATCGTACGGATCTGTGCGGAGTGGCGGCCCCACACCTTGCCGAGCGCGTCGGAGATCTCCCCGACCGTGGCCTTCGCCCGGGCCGCGTCGACGGCGAGCGCGAGCAGGTTCCCGGTCCCGTCGGCGGCCGCGGACAGCGCCCCGAGCGCGCGGTCGACGTCCGCCTGGTCGCGCTCCGCGCGCAGCCGGCGCAGCTTCTCCAGCTGCTGGGCGCGCACGCCGGCGTTGTCGACCTTGAGCACCTCGACGTGCTCGTCGGCGTCGGCGAGCCGGTACTTGTTGATCCCGATGACCGGTTGGCGGCCGGAGTCGATGCGGGCCTGGGTGCGCGCGGCGGCCTCCTCGATGCGCAGCTTCGGGATGCCCGCGTCGATCGCGCGGGCCATGCCGTCCGCGGACTCGACCTCGCTGATGTGCCCCCAGGCGCGCCGGGCCAGGTCGTGGGTGAGCCGCTCGACGAACGCGCTGCCGCCCCACGGGTCGATCACCCGGGTGGTGCCGGACTCCTGCTGCAGCAGCAGTTGGGTGTTGCGGGCGATGCGAGCGGAGAAGTCCGTCGGCAGCGCGAGCGCCTCGTCCAGCGCGTTGGTGTGCAGCGACTGCGTGTGCCCCTGGGTGGCGGCCATCGCCTCGACGCAGGTACGGACCACGTTGTTGTAGACGTCCTGCGCGGTCAGCGACCAGCCGGAGGTCTGGCAGTGCGTACGCAGCGACAGCGACTTGGCCGACTTCGGTTCGAACTGCTTGACGAGCTTGGCCCACAGCAGCCGCGCGGCCCGCAGCTTCGCGACCTCCATGAAGAAGTTCATGCCGATGGCCCAGAAGAACGACAGCCGCGGCGCGAACACGTCCACGTCGAGGCCCGCGTCCACGCCCGCGCGGATGTACTCGACCCCGTCGGCCAGCGTGTACGCCAGCTCGAGATCGGCCGTCGCGCCCGCTTCCTGCATGTGGTAGCCGGAGATGGAGATCGAGTTGAACTTCGGCATCTGCCGCGAGGTGTGCGAGAAGATGTCGGAGATGATCCGCATCGACGGCTGCGGCGGGTAGATGTAGGTGTTGCGGACCATGAACTCCTTGAGGATGTCGTTCTGGATGGTCCCGGTGAGCTTGTTCTGCGGCACGCCTTGTTCCTCGGCGGCGACCACGTAGAGCGCGAGGATCGGCAGCACGGCGCCGTTCATCGTCATCGAAACCGACATCTTGTCCAGCGGGATGCCGTCGAAGAGCTGGCGCATGTCGTAGATCGAGTCGATGGCCACCCCGGCCATACCGACGTCCCCGGCGACGCGCGGGTGGTCGGAGTCGTAGCCGCGGTGCGTGGCGAGGTCGAACGCGACCGACAGTCCTTTTTGGCCGGCCGCGATGTTGCGGCGGTAGAAGGCGTTCGACTCCTCGGCGGTGGAGAACCCGGCGTACTGGCGGATCGTCCACGGCTGGTTGACGTACATCGTCGGGTAGGGTCCGCGCAGGTACGGCGCGATGCCCGGGTAGGTGTCGAGGAAGTCCAGCTCGGCCGTGTCCTCCTTGGTGTACAAGGGTTTCACGCCGATGCCCTCGGGCGTCTCCCAGGTGAGCGCGTCGCTGCCCTTGCCGGTGGCCTCCTGCAGCGCGGCCTGCCAGTCGGCGGCCGCGGAGGTGCTCGACGCCGCCGGCTCGCCCAGTTCGACGTCGGAGAAGTCGGGGATCATGAGCTCTCCAGCTTCGCCTCGAAGGGTTCGGCGTAGCGCACCCGCGGCAGCCCGCCGCCCGGCTCGGGAGGCGCGGGCTCGCGGGTGAGCGGCTTCTCGTTCTCGTTGGGGAAGACCGTCACCCCGGTGATCGCCTCCTCGCCGGCCGCGAACCGGGCGGTGCGGGCCGTGCGGGTGACGGCGAGCCGCTCGTCGACCAGCCCGGAGTCGAGCGCGGCCGCGATGCCGCCCGCGCGCTCGATCTCGGTGAACACCGCCCACGCCGCGCGAGCCAGCTCGTCGGTGTGCCGCTCGACGTACCAGGAGCCGCCGGCCGGGTCGATCACACCGGCCACTTTGGACTCCTCGAGGAGGATGGACTGGGTGTTGCGGGCGATGCGCCGGGCGAAGGCGTCCGGCAGGCCGAGCGCGGCGTCGAACGGCAGCACGGTCACCGCGTCCGCGCCGCCGACGCCGGCGGCGAAACAGGCGAGCGTGGTGCGCAGCATGTTCACCCATGGGTCGCGGCGGGTGGTCATCGTCGAGGAGGTGGCCGCGTGCAGCGGAGCGGTGCGCACGGTCGCGCCGCACACCTCGGTGACCCGCGCCCACAGCCGGCGCGCGGCCCGCAGCTTCGCGATCGTGGCGAACTGGTCGGCGGTGGCGGCGAGGCGCAGCTCCAGCTGGCGGGCCGCCTGGTCGACGTCCAGGCCGGCGCCGGTGAGCGCGCGCAGGTAGGCCACTCCGGTGGCGATCGCGCAGCCCAGCTCCTGACCGTCGGACGCGCCCGCCTCGTGGTAGGGCAGACCGTCCACGACGACCGAGCGCAGCGCCGGGTACGCCTGCGCGCGTCGGGCCAGCTCGACGGCCACCCCGAGGTCGGCCGGCTCGCCGGTGCGGGCCCGCAGCCCGAGCGGGTCGGCACCGAGGTTGCCGCGCACCTCGCTGGCCGCGACGCCCTTGTCCACGTGCACGGCCAGCAGCGCGTCCGCGGCCGCGAGCGTCTCGGCGCCCGCGTCGAGGGTGACCGGGGCGAGGTCGAGGTAGACGTCCGCGAGCACGTCACCGAGCGCGGCGACCGGCAGCCCGGCGGCGCCGGCGACGAGCCACAGCGAGGTGCCGCCGTTCTCCAGATCGGCGAGCACCGCGCGCCGCGCGGTGGCCGGGTCCGGGTCGGCATGCCGCTGGCGGACGTCCCAACCGGAGAGCACCCGGCCGCCGGGGGTGGCGCCGCGCACGTACGGCGGCAGGCCGGGGAACCCGGCATCCGGGGCGGTGTCGTCGGCGGTGTAGAGCGGGCGGAGGTCGAAGCCGTCGTAGGTGCGCGTGGCGAGCGCGGCCTCCGGGTCGCCGAACTCGACACCTGACTTGCGCAGTACGCCTTCGACGAGCCCGCGCCACTGGTCCCTGGTGGCTGCCGGGAAATCGGCAGCCAGGTTCAACCGCTCCGCCGAGGTCATACCCGACGATGCTACGGACCGGTCTGGTGACATCACGGGTTCTCGTCGGCAGGTGTGGTGAATGCCGCACAATGTGTCAGGTGTCCAGCCCCTCCGAACGCGTGGTCGCCGGCCGGTACCGGCTGCGCCGGCAGCTCGGCCAGGGCTCGATGGGCACGGTGTGGGAGGCCTACGACGAGTTCCTGCGCCGCTCGGTGGCGGTGAAGGAGGTCCTGCTGCCGCCCGGGATCCCGGACGCCGAGGCCGACGAGCTGCGGGAGCGGACGCTGCGCGAGGCCCGCGCGATCGCCGCGCTGTCCCACCCGAACGTGATCACGCTGCACGACGTCGCCCGGGAGGACGGCGAGCCGTTCGTCGTCACCGAGTACATGGCCGCGCACAGCCTCGCCGAGCTGCTGCGCGCGCTCGGCCCGCTGGAGGTCGCCGCCGCGGCCGCGGTCGCCGACGCGGTCGCCGCCGGGCTCGCCGCCGCGCACCAGGTGGGCATCACGCACCGCGACGTCAAGCCGGGCAACGTGCTCGTCGGCACCACGCCCGCGACCAACGGCCAGGTGAAGCTGACCGACTTCGGCATCGCCCGCAACGTCTCGGAGCACACCATGACCCGAACCGGGATCATGCTGGGCTCGCCCGCCTACATCGCCCCGGAGGTGGCCGCCGGGGGCGAGCTGACGCCGGCCGCCGACGCGTGGGGCCTCGGCGCGACGCTGTACGCGGTGCTCGAGGGCCACCCGCCCTACGACAAGGGCGAGTCGGCGCTGCAGGTCGTGGCCATGGTCGTGCACGGCGAGCCGCCGCGGCCGGAGTCGACCGGGCCGCTGGCCGAGCTCGTCACGGCGCTGATGGTCAAGGAGCCGGCCGACCGGCTCTCGCTCGCCGAGGTGCGCGACCGGCTGCGCCCGCTGCTGCCCTCGTCTACCACCCCGCTGCTGTCCGACGACGAGCTCGCGAAGCTGACCAACCCGGACCAGACGCCGACCAGGTTCACCCCGAAGCCGCCCACGCCGCCCACGCCGCCCGCGCCGTCGCCGCCGCTCGCGGCACAGCCGTTCGCCCCGCCGTTGGCGCCGGCGCCAGGCCCACTGCCCTTCGAGTCGACGGACCGACCGCACATGCCGCCGGTGCGACCGGGTCCCCCGGGCCGGGGCCGGGCGTCGTCGATGGTGCTGGTGACGGTCGCGGTGCTGCTGTTCCTCGCGGCGGCCGGCGGCGGCTTCGCGCTGGCCAGGGTGGCCGGCGGGGAGTCGGTGCTGCCGCCGGCGGAGACCTCGTCGTCGTCGCCGACGCCCCTGCCGGAGACGCCGGCGACCGAGCTGGAGACGCGGACCGGCGACGCGGCGACCGTGAACGGGGAGCAGGGCGGCGGGTTCTCGGTGGGCGTGCCGGCCGGGTGGGTGCAGTTCGTCGAGGAGCGCGTGGGCGAGGAGCTGAGCAGCACCCGGGTGTACTACGTCTCCCCCGACGGCACGCGGACGCTGACCGTGGAGCGCTTCCCCGGCTACTTCCCCGACCACACGCCCGACGAGTACGTGGACTCGCTGGACGAGGGTGAGCGCGTGACGGTCACGCAGGTGGACCGCCAGGCGATCGTGGGCCTCGCGCCGGTCTCGGAGGCGGAGCGGCTGATCTACCGGACCACGACTAGCGCGGCGAACCTGGAGACCGGCAAGGGCGACCTCAACCGCGTGACGTTCGCGAACCTGCTGCCGCTGCGCGGCGACCTGTGGGTGCTCTCGGTGACCGTCCCGGTGGAACAGGAGGACACCGGCCGCACCGAGCTGTTCGACCGGATCGCGAAGACGTTCGAGGTCACCGGCTGACTACAGTCGCTCCCGTGACTGAGAACTTCGCCGCACTGGCCGAGGATGCGGCGGCCGCCCTCGCCGAGCGAACCGGGGTCGACAAGCATGACGTGGCCGTGGTGCTCGGCTCGGGCTGGCGCCCGGCGGCCGACGAGATCGGGACCGCGACGGCCGAGCTGCCGATGGCCGAGCTGCCCGGGTTCGCCGCCCCGACCGTGGCCGGGCACGGCGGCACGATCCGCTCGCTGCGGGTCGGTGACCGGCGGGTGCTGATCCTGCTCGGCCGCACGCACTTCTACGAGGGCCGCGGCGTCGGCGCGGTCGTGCACGGCGTGCGCACGATCGCGGCGGCCGGCTGCCGGACGGTCGTGCTGACCAACGCGGCGGGCTGCCTGCGCGACGGCATCCCGGTCGGCTCGCCGGTGCTGATCAGCGACCACCTCAACCTGACGGCCACCTCCCCACTCGTCGGCGCGAACTTCGTGGACCTCACCGACCTGTACTCGCCGCGGCTGCGCGCCGTCGCGCGGGAGATCGACCCGTCGCTGGTCGAGGGCGTGTACGCGGGCCTCGTCGGGCCGCACTTCGAGACGCCGGCGGAGATCCGGATGCTGCGCACGCTGGGTGCGGACCTCGTCGGCATGTCGACCGTGCTCGAGGCGATCGCCGCACGGGCCGCCGGGGTCGAGGTGTTCGGCCTGTCGCTGGTGACGAACCTGGCGGCCGGCGTCACCGGGGAGCCGCTGAACCACGAGGAGGTCCTCGAGGCAGGCCGGGCCGCGGCCGGCCGGATGGGCGGCCTGCTCCAGGCTCTGGTCGAACGGTCATGACGCTGTCCTCGACCCTGCGCGACGCGGCGTTCCGGTGGATCGCCGACGACCCGGACCCGGCGACGAAGGCCGAGCTGCAGCAGGTCGTCGCGAACGCCATGGGCGGCGTGCCCGGCGCGGTCGAGGACCTGGCCGACCGGATGAACGGCACGCTCACCTTCGGCACGGCCGGCCTGCGCGGGCCGGTCCGGGCCGGGCCCAACGGGATGAACCGCGCGGTGGTCGTCCAGACGACGGCCGGCGTCGCGGAGTGGTTGCGCCACAAGGGACACGCGAGCGGCACGATCATCGTCGGCCGGGACGCCCGGCACGGGTCCGCCGACTTCGCGACGGCGGCGGCCGAGGTGCTCACCGCAGCCGGCTTCACGGTGCTGACCATGCCCGGCCCGCTGCCGACGCCGATCACGGCGTTCCTGGTGCGCGCGCTCGGCGCGGCGGCCGGCATCCAGATCACGGCGTCGCACAACCCGCCCGCGGACAACGGGTACAAGGTCTACACCGGCGTCGACGAACCGGCCGGCTCGCAGATCGTGCCGCCTGACGACCGGCTGATCGAGGCGGCGATCCGCGACGTGCCGGCGGCGCGCTCGGTGCCGCTGTCGGCCGGGGCGCTGCCGGTGAGCGACGCGCAGGTCGACTGGTACGTCACGCACGTGGCGTCCCTGGCCCGCGGGACGTCCCGTGACCTGCGCGTGGTGCTGACCCCGATGCACGGTGTCGGGGGCTCGACGGCCCTGGCGGCGTTGCGGCGCGCGGGCTTCGCCGACGTCACGCTGGTGCCGTCGCAGGCCGCGCCGGATCCGGAGTTCCCGACCGTCGACTTCCCGAACCCGGAGGAGCCGGGGGCCGCGGACCTGCTGCTGTCGCTCGCATCGTCCTCCGACGCGGACCTGGCGATCGCGCTCGACCCGGACGCCGACCGCTGCGCGCTGGCGGCCCGCTTCCCGGACGGCTGGCGCATGCTCCGCGGCGACGAGACCGGTGCGCTGCTGGGCGCGCAGGTTTTGTCCACATTGGACCGCGCGGCGCACCCGGACCCGCTGGCCGCGTCGACGATCGTCTCGTCGTCGCTGCTGGGCCTCGTCGCTCTTGCCCATGGCGCGCGGCACACGGAGACGCTGACCGGCTTCAAGTGGTTGGTGCGGGCGGGTTCCGGCCTGGTGTTCGCGTACGAGGAGGCGCTGGGCCTGTGCGTCGACCCGTCGTCGGTGTCGGACAAGGACGGCATCTCGGCGGCGGTGCTGGCCTGCGACCTGGCGGCGTCGCTGAAGGCCGCGGGCCGCTCCCTGCCGGACGCGCTGGACGACCTGGCGGTGGCGCACGGCGTCCACCTGACCGAGCAGGTCTCGCTCCGCTTCACGGATGTGTCCGCGATCGCCCCGCTGGTGGCCGCCCTGCGCAAGTCCCCACCGGCCTCGCTGGGCGGCGTGGAGGTAACCCAGGACAACCCGGCCCCGGACATCATCCGCCTACGCGCCGACGGCCTCCGAGTGGTCATCCGCCCGTCCGGCACCGAACCGAAGGTGAAGGCCTACCTGGAAGTCGTCGAACCGGTCGCTTCGCCAGAGGCACTCGAGTCGGCCCGCACCAAGGCGACCGAACGGATGGCGTCCCTGCGCACCGAGGTCGCCACTCTCCTGGAGGCGTGACCGTGGCCCGGCTGCTGATCGTTCATCACACGCCTTCGCCCAACGTGCAGGCCATGTTCGAGGCCGTGGTGGCCGGGGCGACGACCGACGAGATCGAGGGCGTCCAGGTGGTCCGGCGGCCGGCGCTCGCGGCCACCGTCACCGATGCGCTCCAGGCGGACGGCTTCGTCCTCGGCACGCCGGCCAACCTGGGCATGATGTCCGGCGCGCTCAAGGTCTTCTTCGACCTCGTCTACTACCCCTGCCTCGACGCCACCCGCGGCCGCCCGTTCGGCCTCTACGTGCACGGCAACAACGACACCACCGGCGCGATCCGCGGCATCGACTCGGTCACCACCGGCCTCGGCTGGGAGCGGGCCACCGACACGGTCACGGTCACCGGCGAACCGTCCAAAGAGGACATCCAACGCTGCTGGGAGCTCGGCGCCACCGTGGCGGCCACCCTGATGAGCTGAGCACAAGCCTGCTCCACCTGTGCAGTCCGGCTCGGCCGCGGGGTTACCGGCCGGTAGACCGGGGGGTGCCAACAAGCACCAGAACAGGGGAACCCACATGCGAACGAGGACGAAGGTGGCCGCGGCGATCAGCGCCGCGTTGACGGCCGTGCTGGCCGGGGGGCTGGTCAGCATGTCGACCGCGGCGCCCGCCGACCAGGCCAAGGCGCCCAAGCGGAACATCGCGCTGATCCTCGACTACACGGTCAAGAAGACCTGCACCGTCTTCCCGAACTACCCCAAGGAAGGCGTGATCGGCAACGACATCGGCTGGAAGATCGCCCCGAACGAGATCGTGGCGTGGCGCTACAACGTCAACAGCACCTGGTCGATGATCAGCGACAAGAAGTACCGCGGCAGCAGCAAGAACCCGTGGTGGGGCTTCGTCCGCCGCGAGTGCATCGGCACCTCGGTCGGCGGTGAGCACTTCCCGACGCCGACCAGCTCGTACCCGGCCGGCCGCCCGGTGCCGACGCGGATCCTGCAGGGCCGCAGCGCCATCACCGACAGCCACTACCGCGCGGTCGACTTCCGAGTCTCGCCCGGCACCGTCGTCGACGAGCGCGTGCGCATCGACAGCAAGGGCACGCTGCGCGACAAGGCGAACCGCTTCGTCATCGGCAACGTCTTCGCCGGCTGGCACGTCCGCACGACGGGCGAGCGCTCGCAGGGCTGGACCAAGGTCTACGTGCCCAACGCGAAGCGCTGGGGCTGGGTGCAGGACTCCCACTTCTGATCGACCGAGCGGCTGACCGGGCCGGCGTAAGACCCGGTCAGCCGTTCACCAGCCGCATGCCGACCTCGGGGTAGCGGTTGCCCGCGAACGCGTCAGCGGGCGCCGCCGCCTCGATCGCCGCGATGTCCTCTTCGGACAGTTCGAGGCTCGCTGCGACGACGTTCTCCTCGAGGTACTTGCGCCGCTTGGTGCCTGGGATCGGCACCACGTCCGAACCGCGGTGCTGCACCCACGCGAGTGCCAACTGCCCCGCGGTCAGGCCGCGCGCGTCGGCCAGCGTGCGCAGGGTCTCGACGATGGCGAGGTTGTGCTGGAGGTTGCCGTCGGCGAACCGCTCGGTCTGGCGCATGTCCGAGTCGGCGAAGTCGCTCGTCGACGTGAAACGGCCGGTCAGGAACCCTCGGCCGAGCGGCGAGTAGGCGACGATCCCGACGCCGAGCTCTCGGCACGTCGGGACGATCTCCGCCTCGAGGTCGCGCGTCCACAGCGACCACTCCGACTGCAGCGCGGCGATCGGGTGCACGGCGTGCGCCCGCCGGATCGTCCCGGCGCCGGCCTCGGACAGGCCCAGGTGGCGGACCTTGCCCGCCTCGACGAGTCCGGCCATCGCGCCGACCGTCTCCTCGATCGGCACCTTCGGGTCGACGCGATGCTGGTAGTACAGGTCGATGTGGTCCACGCCGAGCCGGGCCAGCGACGCGTCGCATGCGGCACGGACGTAGTCCGGGTCGCCGCGCACGCCGCGGTCGGTCGGGTCCTCGCCACGCACCACACCAAACTTGCTGGCCAGCACGACCTCGTCGCGCCGGCCGGCGATGGCCCGGCCGACGAGCTCCTCGTTGGCGCCCCGGCCGTACATGTCCGCGGTGTCGATCAGCGTCACGCCCAGGTCGAGCGCGCGATGGATGGTGGCGACCGACTCGGACCCGTCGGCCTCGCCGTAGAACTCGCTCCCGACATCCCCTCGCAGGCTCGGTGATGCCGCTCGCGGTCGCCCGGTGTTTGATGGTTCGCTCCGCAAGCTCCGCTCACGCCATGCAGCCGAGCCCCTGGGCAGACACCGTCAGCCCGCCAAGCGCGCGAGTCTTCACGCCGACGCCTCCTCCAGGTTGGACGTCTTCTCGTCGAGGTCACGCTCACACTGCTCGTAGTTGGCGATCTTGTAGTTCAGCACGTCGAGGCAGGAGTTCAGCTCGACGATCCGGTCCAGCACCTCCGCGCGCTGCTCGATCAGGATCTGCTTGCGGCGGGTGGCGCTCGCGGTGCCCTGATGGCGCAGCCGCGCGTACTCGCGCATCATCCGGATCGGCATGCCGGTGGTGCGCAGCCTGGTCAGGAACTCGAGCCAGGCCAGGTCCTCGTCGGAGTAGGCCCGCCGGCCGCCGGAGTCGCGGGCGGGCGGGTCGATCAGTTGGATGCGTTCGTAGTAACGGAGTGTGTCGATCGACAGCCCACTGCGGTGGGCCGCCTCGGCGATCGCGTAAGTCACGCCCTCGACGGTAGGAGCTGGAGTGCGCTCCAGGTCAAGCCGAGTCGTCCGGCTTGGGGAAGGCCCACGCCTCGAGTCGCGCCGCCATCTCCGGCACGCCCACCGCGCCGCGGCCGACCTCGCGGACGATGTCGAGCGCGTCGTCCTCGTCTGCGTCGACCCACCAGCCGTTCATGTCGCACATGGTCACCGCGGCCACCCAGCCCAGGCGCCAGTTGCCCTCGGCGAGCGGGCGGGTCGTGACGATGGAGTCGAGGAGGGCGGCGGCCTTGAGCCACAGCGTGTCGTAGGCCTGCACGCCGAGCACGGTGGCGCGCGGCCGGTGGGCGGCGGCGTCGAGCAGGCCGAGATCGCGCACCACGAGGTCACCGCCGGTGACGGCAGCGGCCAACACGAGCAGGTCGCTGGCGTCCAAGTACACGATCACCGCGTGATCATGCCACTAGCCACCGACAGGTTCAGGCGGATCCGATCCGATCGAGCAGGCCCTGGTAGCGAGGCAGCACTCGGCCCAGCACCTCGGCCAGTTGCTGCTCCTTGTGCAACCGCGCCCAGCGTTCGGCGAGCGCGAGCCGCATGATCTCCTGCTTCGACCGGCCCTCCGCCGCGGCCAGCTCCGCGAGGTGGAGGTCCTCCTCGTCGGACAGCCTCAGTGTCATCGCCATGCACCCAACGGTACCACCGTGATACCACCACGGACGAGGTTCAGACCGCCCCGTACTGCCGGTCACCGGCGTCGCCCAGGCCGGGGACGATGTACCCCGAGTCGTTGAGCCGCTCGTCCACGCTCGCGGTGACCAGCCGGATCGGCAGACCGGACTTCTCCAGGTGGCGGATGCCCTCCGGCGCCGCGAGCGCGCACACGGCCGTCACGTCGGTCGCGCCGCGGTCGGTCAGCAGCCGGATCGTGTACTCCATCGAGCCGCCGGTGGCGAGCATCGGATCGAGCACGAACACGGACCGGCCGGCCAGGTCGGCGGGCAGCGACTCCATGTACGGCGTCGGCTCGAGCGTCTCCTCGTTGCGCGCCAGGCCGACGAAGCCCATCTGCGCCTCGGGGATCAGCCGGTGCGCCTGGTCGGCCATGCCGAGGCCGGCCCGCAGGACGGGAACCAGCAGCGGCGGTTTCGCGAGCCAGTAGCCCTCGGTGCGCGCGACCGGGGTGTGGATGCGCTCGGTGCGCACGGTGGCGTCGCGGGTGGCCTCGTAGATGAGCATCACGGTCAGCTCGTGCAGGGCGGCCCGGAACCTGGCGTTGTCCGTGCGGGCGTCCCGCATGACGGTCAGCCGCGCCTTGGCCAGCGGGTGGTCGACGGTGAGCACGTCCATGAGGCGACAGGCTACCTGGAGACTTCCTGACACAATGGAATGTCATGCGCCGACTGAACGCCACCGCCGCCTCGCTGCTCGGCCTGCTCCACGACGGGCCGCTGACGGGGTGGGACCTGGTGGCCACCGCGCAGGAGCGGATCGGGAACTTCTGGACGCTGACGCAGAGCCAGGTGTACCGCGAGCTCGCGCGGATGACCGACGACGGCCTGGTCACGGTCGGCGAGCCGGGCCCGCGCGACCGCAAGCCGTACACGATCACCGAGGCCGGGCGGACGGCGTTCGCGGAGTGGATCGACGCCGCGCCCGCCGCGGACCAGGTTCGGGTGCCGCTGCTGCTGACGATCCAGTTCTCGACGCACCTGCGGCCGGGGCGCCTGGCGGAGATCATCGACGCGGCCCGCGCCGAGCACACAGCCCGCCTGGCCGCCTACCGCGAGCACGAGGCCCACCTGGCGACCGACGCCGACCACGTCCGCCTGGCGACCCTGCGGTTCGGCATCCGCCACGAGGAGGCCGCACTCGCCTGGTTCGACGAGCTGCCCGGGCTGCTCGGCACGGACTGACCGGAACGGCTCGCGCGCCGGGCGCGTCCACTTCCGGCGTACAGCACGACGTCTCGGGGGGAACCAGCCATGTCACGAAGCCTCTTCTGCGTGGTCGCGGCGCTCCTGGCCGGCGCGGCGTCGCCCGGCACGGCCGCGGCGGACCCGGACGAGCCGGCCGAGCCC
>NZ_JBOHGA010000036.1:0-39000 GCF_050699915.1 Actinophytocola sp. | reverse complement strand
CCCCGCGGCCAAGCCCGCGGTGGCCGCCCCGCCCGCGAAACCGGCGAGCGAGCCGGCCTCGGGCCAGCCGGGTGGTCGCGCGGTGTTCCGCGTGTCCCGGGTGTCGGCGTTCGTGCTCGGGGTGATCACGACGATCGCGATGCTCGCGTGCCTGACGTTCTCTCAGGGGGCGAACCTGAACGGGGACGACGTCGTGGCGCTCGCCCTGTTCGGCGGCGCCGTGTTCTTCCTGCTGTCCGCCGTGCGGCAGTGGTGGGTCGTGCTGCGGCCGCGGCGGTGGCTGGCCGTCTCGCCCGAGGGGCTCACCGTCGGCCGCGGCAAGCAGGAGCGGCAGGTGCGGTGGGGCGAGCTCGCGCGGGTACGCATCGTCGACGACAAGCGGCGGCCGTGGGTCGTGGTGTGGTCGCACGGGAAGACGACGGACCTGGGCGCCGAGTACGCCGGTGGCCATCGGGTGTTCCCGGTCGGCCACGAGCGGGGCAGCTCGGCGCGGCGTCGCGAGGCGCGGGAGCTGCGCGCGGCCCTGTCCTGGTACGGCCGCGCGGTGTTCGACCCGAGCAAGTGACCTTGCTGGGTCACCGGCCGTGAGGTAGGCAGGGGGCATGCGACGTCCCTCGATCGACCCCGTGGTCTGGCAGCCGTCGAAGCAGGTCGACCGGCCCGCGAAGAACACGCTGCCACCGCTGACCGTGGTCCAGGTCAACGGGCGCGGCACCGAGGACGTGCTGGTCGAGCACGGCCACGTCTACACCGGCGTCGAGGACGGCCGCATCCTGCGGCTCACCCAGGACGGCCGGCGGCTCGACACGGTCGCCGACACCGGCGGGCGGCCGCTGGGCATCGAGGCCTACCCGGACGGCCGGCTGCTGGTCTGCGACGCCGACCGCGGCCTGCTGCTCGTGGACCGGGTCAGCGGCGACGTCGAGGTGCTCGTCGAGCGCGGCCCCGACCTGCGGGTGTGCAACAACGCCGCGGTGGCCGCCGACGGCACGGTCTACTTCACCGACTCCACGAACCGGTTCGACCTCCAGCACTGGAAGGCGGACCTGCTGGAGCACCGCGGCACCGGCCGGCTGCTGCGCCGCGACCCGGACGGCTCGGTCGAGACGCTGGCGGGCGGGCTGCACTTCGGGAACGGCGTGGCACTCGCCCCCGACGAGTCCTATGTGGTCGTCGCGCAGACCGGTTCCTACCAGCTGGACAAGATCGTGCTCACCGGCGACCGGCAGGGCGAGGCCGAGGTTTTCGTCGCCGGCCTGCCCGGCTTCCCCGACAACATCGCCACCGGCTCGGACGGCCTCGTCTGGATCGCGATGCCGAGCCGGCGCATCGCCGCGCTCGATATCACCAGCCGGCTGCACCCGGCGCTGCGCAAGGCCGTGTGGGCGTTGCCCGAGGCCTTGCAGATCAAGGAGAAGCGGGTCATCTGGACCCGCGCCGTGGACGGCGCGACCGGCCGGGTCGTGCACGACTTCTGCGGCACCCGGCCCGACTTCCACATGGTGACCGGCGTCCGGGAGTTCGCCGGTCGGGTCTACCTGGGCAGCCTCAACGAGCGCGCGATCGCCCACTTCGAGCTGCCCTGAGCCCGACGAACCGAGTCCTTACGAACCGCGAACGCGCGGAACACACCCGCCGGCCCCGCCGCGCGAGGTGAGCTGGCAGGACCGCGAGCGTGCGCTGCTGGCGGCGCACGAGAACCCCGACGGCTACGAGTACGACCTGCGGCCCGAGCTCGCTGCCCGGGCCCGCCGGCCCCGACTCGGTCGCGCTGCACCTGGACCTCGAGGCCGACGACGGCGTCCGGCCGCAGGAGGCGACCGCCGTCGAGCGGGTCGCCGGCCAGCCGGTCGTGCTGCACGCGGCCACCCTGGCCGACTTCGACCTCGACGACTTCGTCCGGCTGACCGCCACGGCCAAGGCGAGGACGACCCTCGGCTAGGTGTGTTCGGCCGGGCGCTGCATCATCGTTGCCGAATAGCAACCATGCCTCGCCGGCTCGGACAGGGCCGCCGAACCGGCCCGATGATCATGGTTCGACGTGCGTCCACATGGCCCGGAACCGGTGGCGGAAGGCCACGGGAAGGTGTCGGAACGGGCTCGGATCCGTAGCCGGTGGGCTGTTCGGTGGCCACCGGGCCTCCCTTCGGGCGGATGGCCGCGGGTCGGGCTTGACTGCGAGGCTTGCGCTGGTCCAGGCTTGCCTGCCATTAACCGATCAAGTGCGTTTTTGCGCCATCGGTTACGCAGTCGCAGCGAAGGCCTGGTCCGAAGTGGACCGGGCGTAGGGAGTCGAGGATGACTCAGGCGGTGGACCGGCACGGGGCGGCGTTTCGCCTGGTGTCCGCTCGTTCCGCGGTGTCTCCGCGAGCTCTTTCCGGAAGCCCTTGACTGTGCACTTGATCCACGTGGCGGAAATTCAAGGTGCGGTGCAGTCACGGATCGACAGGAGTAACAGAAATGAGTGCTGGAGCAAGGGCGCGCAGTGCTGCCTTGCTAGCCGTCGCGGCCATCGTGCTCGCGGGGTGTGGCGACGACGGCGGTGACGCCGACAGTGGCGGCTCGGGCGGCGGTGCGGCGCCGGCCCTGGAGGGCCGCGGGCCGATCACGCTCGCGACGGGCAAGGACACGTCGGGCAACATGCAGAAGCTCGTCGACCAGTGGAACACCGACCACCCCGACGAGAAGGTGACGATCACCGAGCTGCCCGAGGCCGCCGACGAGCAGCGCAACCAGATGGTGCAGAACGCGCAGGTCAAGTCCGACGCGTTCACCGTGCTCAACCTCGACGTCGTGTGGACCGCCGAGTTCGCCGCGAACCGCTGGATCGTCGAGATGCCGCAGGACCAGTTCGACCTGGAGAACTTCCTCGAGCCGGCCGTGGAGACCGCGAAGTACCGCGACAAGCTGTACGCGGCCCCGGTGTACTCCGACGGTGCCCTGCTGTACTACCGCAAGGACCTGCTGGACAAGGCGGGCGTCACCGAGGCGCCGAAGACGTGGGACGAGATGGCGGCGGCCTGTGACAAGGTCAAGGCCTTGCCCGAGGGCAAGGCCATGGGCTGCTACGCGGGCCAGTTCGACAAGTACGAGGGTCTGACCTGCAACTTCTCGGAGGCCGTGCAGTCGGCCGGCGGTGAGGTCTTCGGCGACGACGGCAAGCCGAACGTCAACACCGAGGAGGCCAAGAAGGGCCTGAACTTCCTCGTCGACGGCGTCAAGTCCGGCGAGATCCCGAAGGCCGCCGTGACCTTCCAGGAGGAGCCGGGTCGCCGCGCCTTCCAGGACGGCCAGCTGATCTTCCACCGCCAGTGGCCGTACCAGTTCGCGCTGGCCAACGCCACCGACGGCTCCTCGAAGGTCGCCGGCAAGTTCGGCATCGCCCCGATCCCGGGTGCGGACGGCCCGGGCGTGTCCACCCTGGGCGGGCACAACCACGCGATCTCGGCGTTCGCCAAGAACAAGGCGACCGCGCTGGACTTCATCAAGTTCTTCACCAGCGAGGAGTCGGAGAAGTCCAACCTGCTGGCCACGTCGCAGGCGCCGACCCGGGCGAACCTGTACGACGACCAGGAGCTGATCGAGAAGTTCCCGTACCTGCCGACGCTGAAGGACTCGATCGAGAACGCGGTGCCTCGGCCGGCGGCCGTGAAGTACGGCGATGTCACGGCGGCCATCCAGGAGGCCGCGTACGGCGCGATGAACGGTGAGAAGTCGACCGACGACGCGCTGAGCGAACTGCAGTCCAAGCTCGAAGAGCTGACCGCGGAATAGCGGACGAGATGCTCGGCCGGGCGGCCTCGCGCCGCCTGGCCGAGCGTCCCCTGAACGCGTAACGGGAGATCGTCGTGACCGCGCCTGCTCTGCCGCCCGCCGCGGGCGGAAACGCCACCACCAGCCCACAGCGTCACGGGCGGCTCGCCCTGATGCTCCTCTCGCCGACGTTCGTCGTGCTGGCGCTGGTGATCCTCTACCCGCTGATCGCCGCCGTCCGCGAGTCGCTCTACCAGAGACAGGAGCAGCTCGACGAGAGCGGCTTCGTCGTCGAGGGCGACACGTTCGTCGGGGTCGACAACTACATGGCGGTCTTCAACGGCGAGACCGCGGAGCGGTTCTGGAACGCCTTCTTCAACACCACGTTCTTCACCGTCATCGGGGTGACCCTGGCGAGCGTGCTCGGGGTGGCGATGGCTCTGGTCATGCACCACGCGCTGCGGGGCCGCGGGCTGGTCCGGGCGAGCATCCTCGTGCCCTGGGCGGTGCCGACCGCCATGTCGGCCCTGTTGTGGCAGTGGATCTTCCAGGCCGACGGCATCGCGAACGTGCTGCTGCCCGGCGACGCGGTGCTGTGGACCACGGAAGGCTTCCACGCCAAGATCGCGGTGCTGATCGCCGACGTCTGGAAGACCGCGCCGTTCGTCGGCCTGCTCGTGCTCGCCGGCCTGCAGATCATCCCGACCGAGGTGTACGAGGCCGCACGGGTGGACGGCGCCAACGCGTGGGTCCGGTTCTGGCGGGTCACGCTGCCGCTGGTCAAACCAGCCCTGCTGGTGGCGGTCCTGTTCCGGGTGATGGACGTGTTGCGGATCTTCGACCTGCCGTACGTGCTCATCGGCGAACGCAAGGAGTCGGTGGAGACGCTCTCCATGCTGGCCTTCGAACAAGCGCGAAATCTGAGATACGGACCGGCGGCGGCCTACGCGACCCTCCTGTTCCTCTACGTCGCGATCATCGCGTACGTGTTCGTCAAGCTCCTCGGCGCCGACCTGATCGGTGAGGCCCGAGAACGTACCCGGGCCGAGCGAAGGCGAAAGGCGACGTCCACGGCAGAGCCGGAGCAGAAGGAGGCTGTGTCGGTATGACCGCCCCCACCAACAAGAGTGCCCGGGAGCTGACCGGTCGTCGGTGGCTGTCGACGCTGGGCATCGTCATCATCGTCGTCTACTGCCTGGCGCCGTTCTACTGGATGGTCGTCTCCGCGCTGCGCCAGCCCAACGACCAGGCCGACAACTCGTTCTTCCCGAGCCCGTTCTCGATGGAGAACTTCGCGGGCGTGTTCCGGTCGGACGTGGGCTTCGGCCGGAGCCTGGTCAACAGCGTGGTCGTCGCGGGCATCACGACGATCTTCACGCTGATCCTCGGCACGTTCGCGGCGTACACGCTGGCGCGGCTGAACTTCCGGTTCAAGAACCTCGCGGCCGGCATCATCATCGCGACCTCGATGTTCCCCGGCATCTCGCTCATCGTGCCGTTGAAGAAGCTGTTCACCGAGATCGGCTGGATCGACAGCTACCAGGCGATGATCGTGCCCAGCCTCTCGTTCGCGCTGCCGCTCGCGGTGTGGACACTCGCCACGTTCTTCCGGCAGATGCCGAAGGAACTGGAGGAGGCGGCCATGGTGGACGGCCTCACCCGTGGTCAGGCGTTCCGCAAGGTGATCCTCCCCTTGGCCGCGCCGGGCATGTTCACCACGGCGATCATCACGTTCATCGCCGCGTGGAACGAGTTCATCATCGCGCTGTCCATGGTGAACGAGAAGGAGATGAAGACGGCCAACGTCTTGGTCTCGCAGTTCACCGGAATCTCCGGGTACGACAGTCCGTTCGGGACCAAGATGGCAGCCGGCGTGATCGTCACCGTGCCGCTGGTCGTCGTCGTCCTGATCTTCCAGCGCCGGATCATCGCCGGCCTGACTGCTGGAGGCGTCAAATAGCATGCGCAGGAGCAAGGCGCTCTTAGTACTGGCCGTCCTGGCCACCACCGCCGGGCTGGGGATTCCCTCGGCCACGGCCGCCCCACAGTCCATCTCGGACTCGATCGCGGGCGGCGCGCTGTCCGGCCGCGACCTGGTCGAGCTGTCGGAGACCACGCGCCTGGCCGACCGCCGGGCGCTGGTCACCGGCGACCGGGTGATCTCCATGAGCGACGCGACCGGGCTTTACCCGGCCACCGGCTGGCACATCCGCGGCGAGATGGGCGGCATCTGGACGCCGCCGGTGAAGCTGCTGGACGGCCTGTGGTTCGCCGTCGACGGCAACTGGCTCGGCGCCGACGTGGCCGCCACGAAGTACACCACCGGCTGGGGCTACCAGCGGTTCGACTACGCCGGCAGCGACGGGGTGTCCGTCGGCCGGCTCGACTACGCCCCGGACGGCGCGCGGGCCAACGTCATCGGGCTGACCCTGCGCAGCGACTCGCGGCGCACGGTCAAGCTCGCGATGGACGCGCACTCCGAGCTGATGCCGAACTACCCGTGGGGCTGGACCACGCCCAGCGCGGCCGACGTGAACCTGGCCGACACCGGCGGGTACGCGAACGGCACGCTGAACTTCCGCGAGAAGGGCGCCTCGCCCGGCCTCGGCGCGCACGACTACGCCGCGGTCGTCGGGTCCTCCGCGCGGCCCTCGGCCCACCAGCTCGGCCCGAACCACCGCGGCCCGCAGGATCCGGCCGTGGTCTGCCCGGCCGAGGGCGAGGCGCCGCCGAAGTGCGACGACTCCGCGTTCGGCAAGGGCACCGGCGGCCGGCTCAGCTACGACGTCTCGCTCCAGCCGGGCCGCGCGACCACGGTGTGGTTCACGGTCGCCGGCTCGGACCGGGGCCCGGCCGCGGCGCGCGCGGAGTTCGCGCGGGCGTCGAAGAACCCGGTAGCGGCGCTGCGGTCCAAGGTGGACGACCGGCGTGACCTGGCCGGCAACACGAAGGTGGACCTGCCCGGCGACCGCCTGCTGCAGCAGAGCGTCGAGTGGAGCAAGCAGAACCTGGCCGACTCCGTGCAGGAGCCGCACGACCTGAAGCTGCGCGACGTCGACGAGGGCCGGGCCTACCCCGAGCCCGTCGGCACACTCGACGAGGCCCGCTTCTACGGCGCCGGCTTCCCCGACTATCCGTGGATGTTCGGCACCGACGGCGAGTACACCGCGTTCGCCGCGGTGGCCGCAGGCCAGTTCGACCCGATCAAGTCGCACCTGCGCGGGCTGCGCGACGTCAGCGAGATCGTCAACGAGGGCAGCGGGAAGCTCGTGCACGAGATCGTGCACACCGGCGACGTCTACTTCGGAGCGAACGACGACGCGGGCAACACCGACGAGACGGTGAAGTTCCCGAGCGCCGTCGCCCTGGTGTGGCGCTGGACCGGCGACGACCGCTTCCGCGACGACCTGTACGACTTCACGGTCCGCAACCTGCGGTACGTGGACGCCACGCTCGACGCGGACGGCGACGGCTGGCTCGAGGGCCTCGGCAACGTCGAGCGGCCGGGCATGGGCGAGGAGAAGCTGGACAGCACCGCGTACTTCATCCGCGGCCTGCTCGACCTCGCGGACATGGCCGCCAGTAAGGGCGACGACGCCACGGCGACGTGGGCGAGCGACAAGGCCGCGGCGCTGCAGTCCCGGTTCGAGCAGACCTGGTGGACGCCGGGCGACGCGAACGCCTACGCCGAGTCGATCGACGACCCGGAGAACCCGGCCAACGACAACGCGGCGGTCTTCCAGCGGCACTGGACCGGCGTGTCGCCGATGGAGATCGAGCTGCCCGGCGGCAGCCCGCTGGCCAGCGGCGAGCACGGCCAGGCCGCGCTCGCCCAGCGCGAGAAGGACTGCTACACGGGCGAGTTCGGGCTCTACCACACCGGCAGCGGCCCGACCTCCGCGCCGGAGGGCAACCCCGGCCCGTCGTGCGACAGCGTGGTGTCCACCGTGAAGAGCGAGCGCTCGACGTTCTCCCTCAACACCGGCGTGATGGCGGTGGCGGAGGGCAACTTCGGCCGGCTCGGTCCACAGCGGACCTACACCGACGGCAACGCCCGCATCCAGCTCGACCCGTCGGTGTGGGAGACGCCGGGGGCGATGCCGGAGATCGCGCCCTCGCCGGACTTCCCGGCGAACATCGACCGGCCGATGTACGACCGTTCGATGTCGCTGCAGGCCTGGGGCGCCTACGGGATCCTCTGGCCGGTCGTGCACCAGCACCTCGGCGTCGCGCCGGACCTGGGCAACGGCAGGCTGTCGGTGGTCCCGCAGCTGCCCGAGGGCCAGCGGCGCATCGCCGGGTCCGACATCCAGCTGGGCAAGGGCTCGGTCGACGTCGAGGTCTGGCGCGACGGCAACCGGTTGTCGACGAAGGTCGACGTCGACCGGCTGCGTGCCGACCTGACCGTCGGCGCGGTGCTGCCGGCCGGAAAGCAGCCGGTGAAGGTGACCTTCAACGGGCGCTCGGTCGACTTCGAGGTCGTGTCGACCGCGCGCGGCGACGAGGTCCGGGCGGCCGTGCACAAGGACGGCAAGCTCGAGGTCTCCTTCCGTTAGCCCGCCACGGGGCCGGTCCGGGTGGGATCATCTGGACCGGCCCTGTGGAGGTACTCATGCGGCGCATCGGGACGCTGGTCGTCGGTCTCGGCTCGGCCGCGCTGCTCGCCGGCTGCGCGGTGCCGACCGTCTCGGGGTCCGCGTTCCCCGACCGGGTGCACGCGGAGTCGTTGCGGGTCACCGACGAGCGGCGAGTGGATGTGCGCGGCCCGGTCCGCCTCTCGCCCGACGGCACGCGCGTGCTGCGGCTGGATCCGCGGCTGTGCGTGACGGCGCTGGACGGCTCCGGCGAGCAGTGCGTCGACAACGGTGACGACGGCGGCACGGTCCGGCCGGACCCGCTGCACGCGCAGTGGTCGCCGGACGGCACCAGGATCGTGTTCACCGACGACTTCTGGCGGCAGCTGCGAGAGCCGGACGTGTGGATGTTCGACTTGCGCACCGGCGAGGTGCGCAACCTCACCGACGACGGCGTGGCCGAGCTCGACCTCGGCGGCGCCGACCCGCGGGCCACGGTCGACCTGCTGCCGTCGTGGTCGCCGGACGGCATCTTCGTCCGGTTCGCCCGCGGCACCATGGGCGCGGACACGACCTCGCTGATGTCGCTCAACGTCGAGCACGGCGAGCTGGCCGGCGTTCGGGAGGTCTCCTGCGCGACTCCCCAGGTGACCGCGCTGGCCTGGTCGGCGAAGCGGGTGGCCTGGACCTGTGGGGTGGCGGAGCCAGAGGTGCGCGTCGCCGAGGTGTCCCGGTTCCGCGAGTGGACGATGCTGCCCCCGAAGGGCGGCGAGGACCGGACGCTGCTGTCGTTCTCGCCGGACGGGGAGGCGCTGCTCGTGGACTCGATGGCGCAGTACCGGTCCTTGGACTCGGACGGCGGGCGGGCGCGGGTCGTGCCGGCCGCGGGCGGCGAGCCGCGCCCGGTGGCCGCCGGCCGGGTCGGCTTCCCGGCCTGGGTGCCGGGTGCCGACGCGATCGCCTATGTCGAGCTGCCCGGCACGCTGAAGGTCGTGCTCTCCCCACTCGCCGAGCGACCCGCGCCGGCGCGTGAGCTGCGTGCCGTCGAGGGCCTCGCGGCACCCGACGGCATGCGGCTGAACTGGGGCGGGAACGGGCTGCTCGCCATGCGGGACGGCGACCCGACGCTGCTCACGATCACCGAGTGACGGGGCCCGTGCCGCCCCCGGGCCGGCACGGACCCCGCGTGGTTCAGCTGATCCGGCGGCGGAACAGGTAGCCGGACGCGGCGACCGCGACGGCGAGGATTCCGCCGCACCACGCGATCGCGAGCCACGGCGAGTTGCCGACCGGCATGTCCAGCAGCAGCCCGCGCATCGACTCGATCACCGGCGTGAACGGCTGGTGCTCGGCGAACCCGTGGATCCACGACGGCATCGTGTCGATCGGCACGAACGCGCTCGACGGGTAGGGCAGGAACATCACGAAGAAGCTGAACCCGCCGGCCGCCTCGGCGGAGCGGGTGATGAGCCCGACCGCGGCGGAGACCCACGAGAAGGCGAGCACGAACATGAGCAGCACGCCGACCGCGGCGAGCCACTCCCCGAGCCCGGCCTGCGGGCGGAAGCCGATCAGGAACGCGACCACCAGCACGAGCACCGTGGACAGCAGGTTGCGGGCGATGCTCGCGACCACGTGCCCGGCGAGCACGGCGGCGCCGCTGATGTCCATGGACCGGAAGCGGTCCATGACGCCGCCCTTCAGGTCCTGGGTGACGGCCACCGCGGTGAGCGAGGAGCCGAACCCGGCACACAGGATGATCACGCCCGGCACCACGTAGGTGACGTACTCCGTGCCGGTCTCGATGGCACCGCCGAACAGGTAGACGAACAGCAGCATCAGCATGACCGGCAGGAACAGGGCGGTGTAGAGCGCGTCCTGGTTTCGCACGGACAGCCGGACCGAGCGGGCGGTCATCGCGCGCATGTCCCCGGTCAGGGACGGCGGGCGAACGGCGAGCTCAGACATGGGTGGTCTCCTTCTCCTCCTGGCCGGCCCGGTGCCCGGTCAGGGCGAGGAACACGTCGTCGAGGGTCGCGCCGTGGACGGTGAACCGGGCGACCGTCCGGCGGGTGGGGTCGAGCTCGTCGAGGAGTGCGCGCACGTGGCCGGCGCTGCCGTCGGTGGCGACGGACACCGCGAGCCGCTCGCCGGCGGGAGCCACCGCGCGCCCGCCCAGCGCGCCGACGAGCTCGTCGAAGGCGGGCCGGTCGGTGGCTGTGAGGTCCAGCCGGTGCCCGGCGACCTGTTCCTTCAGCTCGGCGGAGGTGCCCTCGGCGACGATCTTGCCGCCGTCCATCACGGCGACGCGGTCGGCGAGCCGGTCGGCCTCCTCGAGGTACTGGGTGGTCAGGAAGATCGTCACGCCGTCGCGGGTGAGACCGGTGACGACCTCCCACACGGCCTGCCGGCTGCGCGGGTCGAGCCCGGTGGTCGGCTCGTCGAGGAAGAGCACGGACGGCCGGACGATCAGGCTCGCGGCGAGGTCGAGCCGCCGGCGCATGCCGCCGGAGTACGTGGCGACCCGGCGGTCCGCGGCGTCGGTGAGGTCGAACCGCTCGAGCAGCTCGGCGGCCCGGGCCGCCGCCCGCGGCTTGGACAGCCGGTACAGCCGGGCCATCATCCGCAGGTTCTCCGCGCCGGTCTGCAGCTCGTCGATCGCGACGTCCTGACCGGTCAGGCTGATGCTGCGGCGGACCAGTGCCCGCTCGCGGACGATGTCGTGGCCGGCGACGCGGGCGGTGCCGGCGTCGGGGCGCAGCAGCGTGGCGAGGATGCGCACCGTGGTGGTCTTGCCGGCGCCGTTCGGCCCGAGCAGCGAGTAGACGCTGCCGCGGTCGACGCTGACGTCGACGCCGCCGAGGACCCGCACCGTGCCGTAGGACTTCTCGAGGCCAGTAGCCTCGATGGCTGGCTCGTGGGGCATGGGGATTCCCTCTCTGTGTTTCCTGGCGAGATCACAGTGCGCACTGTGTATGGCGTAAACTCTACTGCGTAGGACGTAAACAGTACATCAGGGTTTTTCCCCTAGGTGAGGTCAGGGTTGATGAGCGACGAGACCGGGCTGCCGGCCAGCTTCGAGCTGGCCTGGGGCGTGCGCGCGCGGCCGACCAAGGGGCCGAAGCGTGCCCTGAGCCTGGAGCGGGTCGTGGCCGCCGGGGTCGCGGTCGCGTCCGCCGAGGGGATCGGCGCGGTGTCGATGAACCGGGTGGCGAAGGAGCTCGGCATGTCGGCGATGTCGCTCTACCGCTACGTGGCCTCGAAGGACGAGCTGCTCGCGCTGATGGTCGACGCGGCGCTCGGCGAGGTCCCGGACGTGTCGGCCGAGGACGGCTGGCGGGCCGGCCTGGAGAGGTGGGCGTGGGCGGAGATCGGCGCCTACCGGCGCAACCTCTGGGTGCTGCAGGTGCCGGTCAACGGGCCACCGGTCACGCCGAACCAGATCGCCTTCCTGGAGCAGGGCTTGCGTTGCCTTTCCGGCACGCCGCTGGAGCCGTACGAGAAGCTCGCGGTGATCCTGACTCTCACCAGCTACACGCGCAGCTGGGCCATGTTGAGCTCGCAGATCGACTCGGCCATGAAGGCGGGCGACCCGACCGCGCTCGAGGCGCTGACCAACTACGGCAACATCCTGCGCGCGGTCACCGACCCGGCCGCTTTCCCCGCGCTGCACGAGGTGCTCGCGGCCGGGGTGTTCGACGACGCGGAGGAAGGGGAACTCGACCAGGACTTCGTGTTCGGCCTGGCCAGGCTGATGGACGGGTTCGAGGTGCTCGTCCGCTCACGCGCCTGACGCGTCCGGTTTGTCGTCTTACGGTTCTCTCACGTTCGCCGGTTAGTGTCGAGTCCATGGTCACGGGCAGAGCGGTGGCGGCGGCGAGCCTCGGGACGCTCGCGCTCGGCACGGTGCTCATGCTGTCGCTGCACGTGGTGCCGCCGACCGACGAGATCGACCCGGTCCGCCGCACGCTCAGCCAGTACGCGCTCGGGGTCAACAAGTGGCTCTTCGACCTCGCGGTGCTGCTGGTGGCGCTGGGCTCGGCGCTGGCCTTCACCGAGCTCGTCCGGCGCCGGCTGGTCCGGCCGCTGTCCGCACCGGTCCTGTTCGGTGCACTGTGGACGGTGTGTCTGCTCGTGATCGTCTGGTTCACCAAGACCGACTGGACGATCGGTCCGAGCATGGGCGGGCAGATCCACCGCTACGCGAGCGTGGTCGCCTACCTCGCGCTGCCGCTCGCGATCCTGCTCGCCGCCCGGACCGTGTTCGCCGACGCGCCGGCCTGGCGGCATACCGCGCAGGCGTTCGGGCTCCTCGCGCTCGGCGGGCTCGGTGTGCTGCTGGTCGGCTTCGTGCGGATGCTCGCCGGCGGCGGTCCGTGGTGGCGGTTCGTGCCGCTCGGCCTTGTCGAGCGGCTGATGGGGGCGTTCGCGGTGGCGGCTGTCGCGGTCGTGGTGCTGGGCGTGCTGGTGCGCGCTAAATCCGACGACGCGGTCGCCGTGCCGGCCTAGTCTCGTGGGCGTGTTGTCGACCGACGTTCTCGCGTTCGCCGCCCTGGCGCTGATCATGATCGTGATCCCGGGGCCGAGCGTGCTGTTCACCATCGGGCGCGCGCTGACCGTCGGCCGGCGCGAGGCGCTGCTGACCGTCGCGGGCAACGCTACGGGCGCGTACCTGCAGGTGGTCGCGGTGGCGCTCGGCGTCGGCGCGGTCGTGGAGCGGTCGGCCGCGGTGTTCACCGCGGTCAAGCTGGTGGGTGCGGCCTACCTGGTCTACCTCGGCGTGCAGGCGTTCCGGCACCGCCGCAAGGTCACCGAGGCGCTGGCCGGCTCGGTCTCCCGCATCGGCCCCGCGCGGGCGCTGCGCGAGGGCGTGGTGGTCGGCTTCACCAACCCGAAGACGATCGTGTTCCTGGTGGTGGCGCTGCCGGAGTTCACCGCGAACGGCGCGCAGATGCTCGCGCTGGGCGCGCTGTTCCCGGTGCTGGCCGTGCTGTGCGACGGCGTGTGGGCGTTCGCCGCGAGCACCGCGCGCACCTGGTTCGCCCGCTCCCCGCGCCGGCTCGCGATGGTCGGCGGCACGGGCGGGCTGATGATGATCGGCCTCGGCGCGAGTCTCGCGCTGACCAACCGCAAGGACTGAGGGTGTAGCTGGAGCGGGCGTTCCCACCCGGGTTCGTCCGGCAGCGCCACCTCCAGCAGGTCATCGGCGTCGCCGAGCCGTGGGTCGTGCCGTTCGTGGTGCGGCTGGTCGGCGAGTACGTGGTGGAGATCCTCGCTACCCGCGCACACTCCTCGGCGACTCCCTGCGTGCCGCAGGGGAGCGGGCTGGGGAACGCGTGTTCTAATATCGCGGTCCCGTCGATCTGATCAAGGAGCGTGATGGTGTCCACCCCCAGCGAGGCGCAGGAGCCGACCGAGGCCGCGGCGGCCTCCGAGGTCCCCGAGACCCCTGAGGTCCCCGAGGCCGGCTCCGAGGCTGTGGCCGAGGCGCCCCGCAAGCGCGGCCGCAAGCCAGGCAGCACCGCCCGCAAGACCCGGACCGTCGAGCTGACCCTCACGGTCACCGGCACCATGGACGGCGAATGGCAGGCCGAGCTGACCCAGTCCGGCAGCCGCCTGCTGCAGGGCATCTCGATCCCGGCCGCCGCGGTCTCCCGCGCCGCCGCCGAGTTGCACGAGGACATCTCGAAGGCGATCGAGAGCGTGCTGGACGCGGCTCGGGAGCAACACCAGGCGCGGCTCGCCGAGCTGGAGGCGGAGCTGAGCAAGGTCAAGGAGAAGCTCGCCAACCTGCAGGACAACTAGACCGACCGAGCGACGCGGGTGAGGATCGCCGGCAGGGCGCGCAGCACCGCCGCCCCGCCGGCGAGCACCGCGAACAGCACCACCAGCACCACGACCGTCCGCGGCTGCGGCACCCGCAGCATCTCGGCGAGACCCCACGGGTCGGTCACCACGTCCCACGAGTTGAACCGGAACACCCGGCCCAGCAGGATCCCGACCGCGCACAGCGCGTGCAGCGCCACGTCGATGCCGAGCACCGCCCTGGGGGAGAGCCCGCGGCCGGCCAGCCACCGCTCGAACCGGACCAGCGAGAGCACGTACGCCAGGAAGCCGACGCCGATCAGCACGGCGTACTGGGCGAGCACCGCGGCCGCGAGCCACGGGTCGTCGTTCGTCTGGGCCATGTCGGCGGGGACGTGCAGGATGTCGGTGAGCACGTACGGCGCGTTGGGCAGGAACGCCACGAACACGACGCCGCCGGTCCACAGCAGCCACGGCGGCCGCGACCGCCGCCCGAACAGGTACCGGGACAAGCCGAGCGGGACCAGCGCGAGCACGAGGTTCCAGCCCATCCACCAGACGTTGCCGACCAGCACGGACATACCATTCACGCTACCCGCGGATCGAGGAGAACGATTCGAGATCAGAGCGAGTGTCTCTCAACCGCACCCAGGGGGAACGGGACGCAACTCAGCCATAAGTACGCACCGAACCGACGGACAACAGACCAACGCAACCAAACGTTTGAATTCCGGAGAGGCGGTTGGTACGAGATGACGACCCCGGCCTACGGCGCCGCAGCGGACCGCTACGACACGATGACCTACCGCCGCAGCGGTGACAGCGGCCTGGACCTGCCGGCGATCTCGCTCGGCCTGTGGCAGAACTTCGGCGGCGAGGTGCCGCTCGAGCAGTGCCGGGCGATCTTGCGCCGCGCGTTCGACCGCGGCGTCACGCACTTCGACCTGGCCAACAACTACGGACCGCCGTACGGCTCCGCCGAGGAGAACTTCGGCACGCTGCTGGCGCAGGACTTCCGGCGCCACCGCGACGAGCTGGTCGTCTCCACGAAGGCCGGCTACGACATGTGGCCCGGCCCGTACGGCCAGGGCGGCGGGTCGCGCAAGTACGTGCTGTCGAGCCTGGACCAGAGCCTGTCTCGGATGGGTCTGGACTATGTGGACATCTTCTACTCGCACCGCTTCGACCCGACCACCCCGCTCGACGAGACGATGGGTGCGCTCGCGTCGGCGGTGGCGCAGGGCAAGGCGCTCTACGTCGGCATCTCGTCGTACTCGCCGGCCAAGACCCGCGAGGCGCACGCGCTGCTGGCCGGCATGGGCGTGCGGCTGCTGATCCACCAGCCGTCGTACTCGATGCTGAACCGCTGGATCGAGCCGGAGCTGCTGGACACGCTGGGGGAGCTGGGCGTGGGCTGCATCGGGTTCTCGCCGCTCGCGCAGGGCATGCTGACGGATCGTTATCTCGGCGGGATCCCGGAGGGCTCGCGCGCCAGCCGGGACGGCTCGCTGTCGAAGGACTTCCTGACCGAGGAGAACCTGGGCCGCATCCGCTCGCTGAACGAGATCGCGAAGGGCCGCGGCCAGACCCTCGCGCAGCTGGCGCTGGCCTGGACGCTGCGCGACGCGCGGATGACGTCGACGCTGATCGGCGCGTCGAGCGTGCGCCAGCTCGACGACAACCTGGCGGCGCTGGGCGCCCTGGAGTTCACCGACGACGAGCTGGCCGAGATCGACCGGTTCGCCGAGGAGAGCGGCATCAACCTGTGGGCTCGGTCCTCCGCCCGATGATCGCCGTCGTCGGTTCCTGCAACGTCGACTTCGTCGTGCCCGTCGCTGTCCTGCCCGGGCCGGGGGAGACCGTGCTCGGGCGGGACCACCTGCGCATGCCGGGCGGCAAGGGGGCCAACCAGTCGGTGGCCGCGGCCAAGCTGGGCTCCCCGGTGGCCTTCGTGGGCTGTGTCGGCGACGACGCGCTCGCGCCGACCATCCTGTCCGCTTTGGACGGTGCCGGGGTGGACACCTCGTGGCTGCGCCGGGTGCCGGACGCGCCGAGCGGGATCGCGCTGATCACCGTCGCCGACGGGGGCGAGAACACGATCGCGGTCAGCCCGGGCGCGAACGCCCGACTCGGCCCGGCAGACATCGAGGCCGCGGCCGGGCTGCTGTCCGAGGCCGCGGTGACGTTGGTACAGCTGGAGATCTCGCTGGACGCGGTGGCCGCCGCCGTGCGAACCGCGCGCGGCCGGGTGGTGCTCAACCCCGCGCCGGCGCGGTCGCTGCCGGCCGAGCTGCTCGCGTCGGTCGACGTGCTGGTGCCCAACAGGTCGGAGCTGGGAGTGCTGGCCGGAGCCCCGGAACCGACCACTCCGGACGAGGCCGCCGCGCTGGCCGCCGCGCTCGACGGCCCGGCCGCGGTGGTGGTCACCCTGGGCGCCGACGGTGCCCTGGTCGTCGAGGACCGCGCGGCCACGCACGTCCCGGTGTCCCAGGTGGACGCCATCGACGCGACCGGCGCGGGCGACGCGTTCTGCGGCGCCCTGGCCGACGCCCTGGCCCGCGCCGAGCCGCTGGTGACCGCCACCGAGTGGGCCGTCCGGGTCGCGGGCATCTCGACCACCCGCTGGGGCGCCCAGTCGAGCCCCACCCGCGACGAGCTCAGCTGACCCGGCTCAGCGTCGGCGCCGGATCATGGCGAAGCCGACCACGGGCCGGCGGAACGCCGTTGTACCAGCTCGGCGGGACCCCAGCCATCTCTCCGGCGGCGTCGCACATCGCTTCGGCGGCTCACGTGTCCACCGTACGACTCAGCTGAGTACGCGGCCCTGCTCGACCAGGCGGGCCAGGCGGTCGCGCCACCAGGTGTCGCGGGTCGGGTCGGTGGGCGCGTAACGGTCCAGCAAGGCGGGGTCCGGCGTGGGCGGCACCGGCGACACCGGGAGGTGGCCGTCCACCGGGCGCAGCGAGCGCGCCGGGCCGACGAGGTCGGAGGTCAGCAGCGACAGCGTGCCCAGCCCGCACGCGAACTCCAGCGACGGCAGCGCGCCCGCCAGCGCCACGCCCGCCGCGAGCCCGACGCTCGTCTCCAACGCCGACGACACCACGCACGGCAGCCCGCACGCCTCCGCCACCCGCAGCGCCCGCCGCACGCCGCCGAGCGGGGTCGCCTTCAGCACCGCCACGTCCGCGGCCTCCGCCACCGCCACGCGCAGCGGGTCGGCGGCCCGCCGGATCGACTCGTCGGCCGCGATCCGCACGTCCACCCGACGCCGGACCAGCGCCAGCTCCTCGATCGAGGCGCACGGCTGCTCCACGTACTCCAGCCCGCCGGCCGCCCGGTCCAGCACGCCGATCATGGACACCGCCGTGTCAACGTCCCACGCGCCGTTCGCGTCGCAGCGCACCAGGCCGGACGGGCCCAGCGCGTCCCGCACCGCCTCGAGTCGTTCGATGTCCGCCGGCAGCGAGGACGGCGAGTCGGCGACCTTCACCTTCACCGTGCGGCAGCCCGACGACGCGGCGAGACGGTGCGCCTCGGCGGGACCCACCGCGGGCACGATCGCGTTGACCGGGATCCGGCCGCGCACCGGGTCCGGCCAGCCGACCGTGCACGCCTCCAGCGCCGCGGTCAGCCAGGACGCCGACTCCGCGTCGTCGTACTCCGTGAACGCCGAGAACTCCCCCCAGCCGGCCGGCCCCTCGACGAGCATGCCCTCGCGCACGTCGATGCCGCGGAACCGGGTGGTCAGCGGGATGGCGAAGGTCCGCGCCTCGCCGAAGTCGATCATCGTCTTCATCACGACCGACGCTATCCGATGAACGCCGTTAGGATTTTGCGTACACCCGGTAGGAAAGGGGATGAAGGAACATGGCGAGCCAGCACGACGAAGCGACCTCGGTCGTCGACCGATTTCCCGCGAAACACCTGGCCAAGCCCGAGATCAGGCCCTTACCCGAGCCGCCGCGGTCCACGTGGCGGATCATCGGGCCGGGGATCATCGCGGCCGGTGTCGGGCTCGCGAGCGGCGAGTTCATCCTCTTCCCGTACATCGCCTCCCAGGTCGGCCTCGTGTTCGTGTGGGCGGCGATGGTCGGCCTGGTCACGCAGTTCTTCCTGAACATGGAGATCGAGCGGTACACGCTCGCGACCGGTGAGACCGCGCTGACCGGCTTCAGCCGCTTCTGGCGGCACTGGGGCCTGGTGTTCGCGATCCTCGCGCTCTTCGCGAACCTCTGGCCCGGCTGGGCGTCGAGCTCGGCGACCATGGTGACCTACCTGTGGGGCGGCAGCGTCACCTGGATCACCGTCGGCATGCTGCTCGCGATCGGTCTCATCCTGACGCTCGCGCCGGTCGTCTACGTCGTCCTGGAACGCGCCGAGATGGTGAAGGTGGCGGCGGTTCTGGTGCTGCTGCTGGTCGGCGCGTTCGCAGCGGTGAGCGCCGACGCGTGGGCCGACGTGCCAACGATCGTGACGGGCGCGACCGTGCCGACCGAGCTCGGCGTCGCGCTGCTGCTCGGCGCGCTGGCGTTCGCCGGCGCCGGCGGCGGGCAGAACCTGGTGCAGAGCAACTGGATCCGGGACAAGGGCTTCGGCATGGGCAAGTACGTGCCGCGCATCAAGAGCCCGGTGACCGGCCAGCCCGAGGCCGCGCCGAGCACCGGCTTCATCTTCGAGCCGACCGACGAGCACCTGGGACGGTGGCGCTCGTGGTGGCGGCTCGCGAACCGCGAGCAGCTCTACACGTTCGTGCTGATCACCTTCCTCACCATCCTGTTCACCTCGCTGCTCGCCTACTCGACGGTGTACGGCCGGGACGACGTGACCAACGACATCGGCTTCCTGCAGACCGAGGGCGACGTGCTCGCCGCGGAAGTGGGCAGCTGGTTCGGCAGCTTCTTCTGGATCATCGGCGCGTTCTCGCTGTTCTGCGCAGCCCTGGGCATCGTGGACTACTCGGCGCGGCTGGTCGCGGACGTCATCAAGACCTCCTACGCCCAGCACGTCAAGGAGAGCACGCTCTACTTCGCCGTGGTGTGGGTGCTGGTCCTCGTCGGCTGCGTGATCATGCTGTCCGGCTCCGCGCAGCCGTTGGTGCTGCTGGTGATCTCGGCGTGCGTCGGCGGCCTGATGATGTTCATCTACTCGATCCTGCTGCTGGTGCTGAACCGCCGCGTGCTGCCCGACCAGATCAAGATCCGCGGCTTCCGCGTCGCGGTGCTGGGCTGGTCGGTGGCGCTGTTCGGGGTGCTCAGCGTGCTCACGATCATCGACCAGGCGCGCAAGCTACTGGGCGACTGAGGCGCCGCCGTCACCGGTGATCATCGAAGCGCTCGGACGGCGGCCTCGACCAGATCCTCGACCGGGGCGTCCAGGTCCAGCACCACGCCCCGCTCAGCGGGGTCGAGCGGCTCCAGCGCGGCGAACTGCGAGTCCACGAGCGAGGAAGGCATGAAGTGGCCGGCCCGCCCGGACACCCGCCGCCGGACGGTCTCCCGGTCGCCGTGCAGGTGGACGAAGGACACGCCCGGCGCCGACTCGCGCAGGATGTCCCGATAGGACCGCTTCAGCGCCGAGCAGCTGGCCACCGCGCCGTCAGGCTGGGAAGCGAGCCAGGCGCCGATCGCGTGCAGCCACGGCACGCGATCGGCGTCGGTCAGCGGCGTGCCGGCGGCCATCCTCGCGACGTTCTCCGGGCTGTGGAAGTCGTCGGCGTCGCCGAACGGCACGTCCAGCCGTTCGGCGAGCGCCACGCCGACCGTCGACTTCCCACATCCGGTGACACCCATGACGACGATCAGCATGGGTCCCACACTAAGCGGCCGCCGGTACTACCTCCCGGACTCGAACAGCTCAGCCACCTCGGAGTCGGGCAGGGCCCGGTCGAACACGTGCACCTGGTCGAGCGCGCCGCGCCAGTGGTCCACCGGGTTGCCGCCGAACTTGGCCCGCCCGATCACCGTGTTGCCCCGCGCGTCGCTGCCCACGCACGCGGTCTGCGTGCCGGCGAGCTGACCGTCCACGTACAGCTTCAAGGTGCCGGACACCACGTCGCGGACGCCGACCAGGTGGTACCAGCGGCCGGTCTCCGGCGGGGTGGGCGCGAGCGCCCGCACGCCGACGAAGCTGAACGCGAACCGGTTGTCCGCCCCGGAGTACTGCAGGAAGAACCCGCTGTCCGCGGTCCCGTCCTGGCTCACCGCGGTGGCGAACCCGCCGAGGCTGTCGAGCTTCACCCACGCGGCCACCGAATAGTTGACCTTCGTGTCCAGCAGCGCCCGCCCGGTGTCCACATGCGACCCGTCGCCGGCGAGCTGGATGCCCGGGCCGTCGTGCCCGTCCGTCCATGTGGGACTACCGACGAACGTGCCGTCCGCGTCGCCCACCGCGTCCGCGGTCGTGGTGCCGGTGTTCTCGCTGAACGGGTAGTAGTGGATCCCGTCCGGCCCCGGCGTGCCGGGCGGAGGCGGCTCGGTGCCGCCGCCGGAGCCGTCCGCGCCCGCGATGATCTCCTCGTTGACCGCGCGCACCTGCGCGAAGTCCATCTTCTCCACCTGCCGGTCGTAGGTGAAGAAGCCGTTGACCTCGTGCTCGACGTCGGTGATCTGCGTGTAGATCGCGCCGGAGATCCCACAGCTCTGCGCGGAGGAGAGCACATCGCGCTGGTTCTCCACGTACCGCCGGGTGAGCGTGGCCGAGTCCGGGGTCATCTCGTAGGCATGGCCCTCGCCGAACCACATGTGGTCCTCGACCTCGAGCCCGAAGCCGCCGTGCTCGCCGTCGACCGAGACCCGCCGCTCGTCCGGCACGGGCTGCGCCGGGCCGACGTAGGCGTGGTGGTCGATCATGTCGCCGCGGCCGGAGTCGCCCTTGGAGGCACAGCAGTTCACCCCGCTGTGCGCGTTCACCAGCCGGCTCGGGTCCCGCGCCTTCACCTCGTCGGCGATCCGCCCGGTGTCGTCGCGGTCCCACTCGCCCCAGCCCTCGTTGAACGGCACCCAGGCCACGACCGAGGTCCAGCTGTCGTGCTGGTCCACCATCGTGTGCAGCTGGCGCTCGAACTCCGCGCGCGCGTCCGGCGGCGGCAGCTCGTCGGAGGTCTTCATCGACGGCATGTCCTGCCACACCAGCAGTCCCAGCCGGTCCGCGTGGTAGAACCACCGGTCCGGCTCGACCTTGATGTGCTTGCGGACCCCGTTGAAGCCCATCACCTTGTGCTGCTCGAGGTCGAACGCCAGCGCCTCGTCGGTCGGCGCGGTGTGGATGCCGTCCGGCCAGAAGCCCTGGTCGAGCGTGGCCATGTGGAACAGGATCTCGCCGTTGAGCGTCATCCGCAGCTTGCCGTCCGCGCCCGGCTTCATGCCGATCTCGCGCATGCCGAAGTACGAGCCGACCTGGTCGACCGCACGCTCGCCCTTCTTCGAGTCCAGTATGGACACACGCAGGTTGTAGAGGAACGGCGAGTCCGGCGACCACGGCTTCGCGTTCGGCACCGGCAGCCGCAGCTCGCCGTTCGCCGGCCCGCGTACCCGGCCGACCTCGGTGTCGCCGTCGTAGGCGACCGCCTCGACCGTGGCGTCCCCGCCGGCGGTGTGCGCGGTCAGCGCCAAGCTCCCGTCGGCGAGGTTCGGGGTCATGTCCAGGTCGGTGATGTGCCTGCCCGCCACGGGTTCCAGCCACACCGTCTGCCAGATGCCGGAGCTGCCGGTGTAGAAGATGCCGCGGTCTGGCACCTGGCGCTGCTTGCCGACCGGCTGCCACGTGGCGTCGGTGAGGTCCTCTACGCCGACGATCAGCTCCTGCGGTCCCTTTCGGGTCAACGCGTCGGTGATGTCCACGCCGAACTTGTCGTAGCCGCCACGGTGCACGGTGACCTGGCGGCCGTTGACCCACACCGTCGCGTCGTAGTCGACCGCGCCGAAGTTCAGCACCAGGCGCTCGTCGGCCTTGCCGACCTTCCAGCGGGCCGGCACCTCGAACGTGCGCCGGTAGAACATCCGCTCCTCGCTGCGCTGGATCCCGGACAGCGCCGACTCGATCGGGTACGGCACGAGGATCCGCTCGCCCAGCGTCTCGCCCACCGGCGGCGTGGTGAGGTCCTCGGCGGCCGCGAACTCCCACACTCCGTTGAGGTTCTGCCAGCGGTCGCGGGGCAGCTGCGGTCGCGGGTACTCCGGCAACGCGTTGTCCGGCCCCACCTCGTCGGTCCACGGCGTGGACAGGGGCGGGGTGCCGGGCTCCCAACCCGGGTCGGCGTTCGCGGGCGTGGACATGGCTGGCATCAGTGCCACGGTAGTGACGATCGCCGTGAGCGCACCGGTCACCCTTCTTCTCGCCGTGGGTTTCCTGGGGGTCTTCATGGCAGGGACGACCTCCTTGACTTACTGCAGGGTTATCGCCGCCCTCGCAGGTAGGCGCGGCTGAGGTAGGCCTGAACGGCGACGACGACGGCCAGGAACGCGCCGCTGACCACGGACTGGTAGTGCGAGGACAGCGTGCCGATCTGGTTGATCACGTTCTGGATGACGCGCAGCAGCAGCACGCCCGCGAGCGTGCCGCCGACCGTGCCGGCGCCGCCGGTGAGCAGCGTGCCGCCGATGACGACCGCCGCGATCGCCTCCAGCTCGAGCCCCTCGCCGACGATCGTCACGCCCGAGGCGGAGTAGGCCGCGGCGAGCGCGCCGGCGAGCCCGGCGAGCAGCCCGCTGCCGACGTAGAGCAGCATCGTGTTGCGGGCCACCGGAAGCCCCATCAGCGTGGCCGCCTCCCGGCTGCCGCCGATCGCGAACGTCGAGTGGCCGAACGGGGTGCGCTGCAGGACGACCACGCCGACCGCGAACAGCACGATCATGATCCACACCGGCAGGCCGAGCCCGAGGAACGTGCCCTGGCCGATCTTGGTGAGCCACTCGTCGCGCGGCATCAGCCGGGTCGTGGCGCCCTCGTCGGTGATCGCCAGCAGCAGCCCGCGCGCGCCGAGCAGGGTGGCCAGCGTGACGATGAACGGCGCCAGCCGCCCGTACGCCACGAGCACCCCGTTCAGCAGCCCGATCGCGCCGCACACCACGATCGGCGCCAGCAGGCCGACCAGGCTGCCGTGCTGGATGCCCCACGCGGCGAGGACACCGCCGAGCGCGAACACCGAGCCGACGGACAGGTCGATGCCGCCGGAGATGATCACGAAGGTCATGCCGAGCGCGACGATCGCGAGGAACGAGCTCTGGATCGCGATGTTCTGCGCGTTGCCCACGGTGGCGAACGCGTCGAACGAGAACGACGCGACCAGCACCAGCAGTGCCAGCACGACGATCGAGCCGCGCCGCGCGACCAGCGCGGCGAGCCACTCCTTGCGGGTCGTCCCCGCGGTGGCGGGCGAGTCGTCCTCGACCGTGTGCGCCTGTTTGATCGCGGTCACCGGCCACCCGCCTTGGTCCGCTGCAGGTACACCGCGACCACGATGATCGCCGCCTGGACGATCTGGGCCGTGGAGTCCGGCAGGTCGTGCTTGATGAGCGTCGCCGTGATCAGCTGCATCAGCAGCGCGCCGGCGACCGTGCCGAGGATGCGCACCCGGCCGCCGGACAGCGGCGTGCCGCCGACCACGACCGCGGTGATCGCGGCCAGCTCGTACAGGTTCCCGATCGCCGACGGGTCGGACGCGGTGAGCCGCGCCGTCGCGACGATGCCGGCGATCGCGGCCAGCACGCCGCTGAGCACGTAAGTAAGCATCAGCACCCGGCGCACCGGCAGCCCGGCCAGCGCGCTCGCCGACCGGTTGCCGCCGACCGCGACCAGCTGCCGGCCGAACGTCGTGTACCGCACCAGCAGCCACACGAGCGCGGCGAGGACCGCGGAGATCCACACGATGACCGGCAGGCCGAGCAGCTTGCCCGAGCCGAGGTCGAGCAGCTCGGGGTTGCGGATGTCCTTGAGCTGGCCGTCGGCGAACACCAGCGCGAGGCCGCGGCCGCCGACCAGCAGTGCCAGCGTGGCGACGATGGGCTGGATGTCGACGACCGCGACCAGGGTGCCGTTGAGCAGCCCGCACAGCGCCCCGGCCAGCAACGCGAGCCCGATCGCGGGGATGATGCCGTAGCCCAGGTACAGCGGCAGGATCGCCGCCGCGATGGCCATCACCGAGCCGACCGACAGGTCCACGCCCTCGGTGCCGATCACGAGCGCCATGCCGAGCGCGACGATGAGGATCGGCGCGACCTGGACGAGCTGGGTGTTCAGGTTCGCGACGGACGCGAAGTTCTCGGTGAACACGAGGTTGTAGACCACGAGCACGGCGATCGCCGCGTAGACCCCGTTGTCCCGCAACCACGCCCGGGTCCCCGTGGTGCGCAGCGGCGCGCTGACGGTCTCAGTCGCCATGAGACTCCTCGCCTGTGTCTGATGGCTCGCTCGCGGCGATAGCGGCCAACAGGGTCGCCTCGTTGACGTCGTCGCCCTCCAGCCGGGCCACCACCCTTCCCTCGCGCAGTACCACGATCGCGTCCGAGCCCTCGACGACCTCGTCGAACTCCGAGGAGATCAGCACCACGCCGAGCCCGTCGGCGGCGAGCTCGTCGACCAGCGCCTGTACCTCCGCCTTCGCGCCCACGTCGATGCCGCGCGTCGGCTCGTCCAGCAACAGGACCTTCGGCTGCGTGCACAGCAGCCGGGCCAGCAGCACCTTCTGCTGGTTGCCGCCGGACAGCTCGCCGACCCGCTGGTCCGGGCTCGCCGCCTTGATCCGCAGCCGGCGCATGAACGTGTCCACGATGGAGTCCTGGCGCCGGCGGGAGACGAGCCCGGTGCGCGAGAGCCGGGGGAGCGCGGCCAGCGCGATGTTCTCCCGCACGGACAGCTCCGGCAGGATCCCGTCCGCCTTGCGGTCCTCGGGCAGCATCACCACGCCGGCCCGCATCGCCGCCGCCACCGAGCCGGTGCGCAACCGTTTGCCGCCCACCGTGACCTCGCCGGCGTCCAGCGGCAGCGCGCCGGCGATGGCCATCGCGGTCTCGCTGCGACCGGCCCCGAGCAGCCCGCCCAGCCCGACGATCTCGCCCGGCCGGACCGTGACGTCCACGCCGTCGAGCCGGTGCCGCGCGGTCAGCCCGACCGCGTCGAGCACGGGCTCGGTCTGCGCCGCGGTGCGCTCGCCCTCGAACTTCGTGGCGCCCTCCCGGCGGACCTCCTCCAGGTCGCGGCCGAGCATCATGGCCACCAGCTCGATCTGCGGCAGGTCGGCGAGCGGTCCATTGTGGACCAGTCGGCCGTCGCGCAGGACGGTCACCCGGTCGCAGATCCGGTACAGCTCGTCGAGTCGGTGGCTGACGTAGAGCACCGCGACGCCGTCGGCCTTGAGCCGCTCGACGATCGCGAACAGCGTGTCGACCTCGCGCGGCTCCAGCGAGGACGTCGGCTCGTCCAGGACCACCACGCGCGCCCGCGTGTCGGCGGCCCGCGCCACCGCGACCATCTGCTGCACGCCCATGCCGAGCGTGCGCAGCGGCCGGGTGACGTCGACGCCGATGCCGTAGGAGTCGAGCAGCTCGCGCGCCCGGCGGTTCATCGCCCGGAAGTCGACCAGCCCGAACCGGGTCCGCGGTTCGCGGCCGAGGTAGAGGTTGCTCGCCACCGACTGCAGCGGCACCAGGTTGACCTCCTGGTACACCGTGCTGATGCCGGCGGCCTGCGCGTATGCCGGGTTGTTGCCGAAGCGGATCTCGCGGCCCTCGTAGGTCAGCGTGCCGTCGTCGGGCGCGTACACCCCGGTGAGCACCTTGATCAGCGTCGACTTGCCCGCGCCGTTCTCCCCGACCAGGGCGTGCACCTCGCCGGCGCGCAGCTCGAGGTCCACATCGGACAGCGCGACCACGCCGGGGAACCGCTTGCCGATCGCCGTGGCGGCGAGCACGACCTCGCTCGTGTCCATGGACCCGTTCCCGTCGGGGTCAGTAGGCGTTCGAGACCTCGGCGGAGGCGTTGTCCTTGCCGTAGAGCTTGTCGCTGATCACGACGTCCTGCGCGACCGCCTCGCCGGACAGGAACTTCTCCAGCGTCTCGAAGGCCAGCGGGCCGAAGCGCGGGTTCGACTCGACCACCGCGAGCATCTCGCCGTCGACGATCTTCTGCACGGCGTTGCGGGTGCCGTCGATCGAGACGACCTGGATGTCGGTGCCCGGGGCCTTGCCCGCGCTCTTGAGCGCCACCAGCGCGCCGAGCGCCATCTCGTCGTTCTCCGCGTACACGCCCGCGAGGTCCGGCTGGGCCTGGATGATCTGCTCCATCACCTGCTGGCCCTTGTCGCGGGCGAACTCGCCGGTCTGCTGCGCAACGATCTCGATGTCCGGCGCGATCTTCGCCATCTCGTCGACGAAGCCCTTGGTGCGGTCGGTTGTCACGTTGTTGCCCGAGGAGCCGAGCAGGATCGCGACCTTGCCCTTGTTGTCCAGGCCCTCGGCCATCTCCTGCGCGGCGCGCTTGCCCTGTTCGACGAAGTTCGAACCGAGGAAGGCCACGTAGTCCTTGCAGGGCTCGGAGTTGACCTTGCGGTCGATCGTGAGCACCGGGATGTCCTTGGCCCGCGCGGCGGCCAGCGCCGGCTCGAGGCCGTCGGAGTTCAGCGGCGCCACGACCAGTGCCTGCGCGCCCTTGTTGATCATGTCCTGGATGTCGGAGATCTGCTTGCTCAGCTGCGAGTTCGCGTTCGTGGTCAGCAGCTGCTTCACGCCGACCTTCTCGGCCTCGTCCTTGATCGACTGCGTCTCGGCGATTCGGAACGGGTTCGCCTCCTTCTCCGACTGGGAGAAGCCGACGACCGCGTTCGCCAGGTCGAGCTCCTTGCCGCCGTACTGCTCGAGCGTGCAGGTGGGGCCCTCGCCCTCGGGTGTCTCCGCGACCTGAGCGCCACCGGTGCCCTCCGTCGAGCCGCCGCCGGAGTCCTCCGACTTGGTGCAGGCGCTCAGCACGAGGGCCGCGCACAGGGCGGCGGCGCCGGCGAGGCGTGCGGGGCGAAGGGAACGGAAGGCCGCCATTGGGTCACTCCTGGCCGTCACGGAGGTCACGCCCGATCGGCGACCTCGCCGATCAAATTCAGTCACATCCGAAACTTATCTGTCAAGACGTGCACAAATTTCGGACAACTTCGATCAGAGGTTGAACCAATTAGCTGGTCGACGCCGGGTTGGCGACATCCGGTGGCCACCCGGCGTGGCCACTGAGGGCGTATTGGTCTGATGTTCGGCAGCCAGAGTTCGCCGCATGGCATCTCAGCCGTGGATCTTGGCCGAGGACATCGGATCAGCTTGCCTCTTGCGTCCGGTCGGAGACGCTCTGTAACGTCTGGAAAGCGCTTGCCGGAAAGCGCTTTCCCAGCCGCGTCAACCCCCGAGGTGGTGGGCGAGATGTCGAAACCCAGACGCTGGCTCGTCGCGGTCGCCGCGCTCGCCTTGGCCGCCGGCCTGGCACCCGCAACCGCGCAAGCCGAACCGGCCGCCGCGCCCGCCGCGGCACCGGCACAGGCCGCCGACGAGCCGATCCAGGACCCCCTGCCCGACCCGGTCCAGTCCGGCCTCGGCATCACCGTCGAGGAGTTCGCCCAGTTCCCCAAGACCGAGCCGGTGCCCCCGCCCACCGACCCGCGGCTCATGCGCCACGCGCGCATCAACTACCTCGGCGAGGTGCCTGACGGCTCCGGCCGGCTCTACGTCCCGGACCTCAACGGCCGGCTGTACCTCCTCGGCCGGGACGACACCCCGCACCTCTACCTCGACCTCGGCACCGTCTTCGCGCCCGACTTCTTCTCCGGCCGCGGCCTGGGCACCGGGTCCGGGTTCGCCGCCTTCCACCCGGACTTCGCGCGCAACGGCAAGCTCTACACGGTGCACAGCGAGAACGGCGCCGGCCTCACGAAGCCGACCACCTGGCCCTCGCAGCCGGACCCGATTCTGGCTTCGATCGTCACCGAGTGGACCGCGGACGACCCGGCCGCCGACACCTTCAGCGGCACCCGCCGCGAGATCCTGCGCGTCGGCGAGCGCGGGCAGATCCACGCCATCCAGCAGATCGACTTCAACCCGACGGCCCGCCGCGGCGGCCGCGACTACGGCGTGCTCTACCTCGCCTCCGGGGACGGCGGCCAGGGCGCCTCGACCACCGGGCCGCAGGAGCTCGACAACCCCTACGGCAAGCTCCTGCGCATCGACCCGCTCGGCAGCGACGGGACCGGCGGCCAGTTCGGCATCCCGCCGGACAACCCGTTCGCCGGCGACGACGGCGTGCTCGACGAGATCTACGCGATCGGCATGCGCGACCCGCACCGTTTCAGCTGGGACCCGGCCACCCGGCGGATGTACCTCGGCCACATCGGCGAGCACCGCATCGAGGCCGTGTACGAGGTCCGGCCCGGCGACAACTACGGCTGGAGCGATCGCGAGGGCCCGTTCGTCTACAAGCGCGGCGACCCGGAGTGCGGCGTCTACCCGCTGCCGCCCGACGATGAGCAGTTCGGCTACACCTACCCGGTCGCCGCGTTCGACCACAACCCGCCGCCCGGGCACCCGCTGTGCTCCGACTCCGGCCACGCGATCAGCGGCGGCTTCGTCTACCGCGGCCACGATGTGCCGGAGCTGCGCGGCAAGTACGTGTTCACCGACCTCGTGGACGGCCGGGTCTTCTACACCGAGGCCGACGAGATGCGCCGTGGCCGACCGATGGCCACGATCCACGAGCTGATGGTCTACGACGCCACCGGCGAGCGGACCACGTTCCGGGAGCTGGTCGGCGACGACCGGGTGGACCTGCGGTTCGGCAGCGACGGTGACGGCGAGCTGTACCTGCTCGCGAAGGCCAACGGAAAGGCGTGGCGAGTGACCGGTAGCAAGCGGTTCGCGGACTGCGAGGTCGGGCACACCCGCGTCACCGCGCACGGCGCGCGGGACTGGGCACCGAAGACCCCGGCGAAGTGGCGGTTTCGCGGCGACGAGATCGTGCTCGCCGAGGAGGGCGTCGCGCCGCCGGGGCCGCGGCGGCCGTTCGAGTACGCGGTGCTGACCGAGGGGCCCGAGCTCGGCTCCGTCCGGATCGACACGAAGGTCCGGCTGGACACGCCGGTCGAGGTGACCAACCGGGACGTGATCATCGTGTTCGGGTTCCGGTCGGACACGCAGTACTACTACGCGCACCTGTCCACCGACAACACGATCTACCCGCACAACGGGATCTTCGTGGTCGACGACGCGGACCGGCTGCGCATCGACGACCAGTGGGACCCGGTGGCCTCGCGCGGCGCGCCACCGGCGGTCACCGACGCCCGCTGGCACGACGTGCGCGTCGTGCACTGCGCGGACTCCGGCGAGATCGCGGTCTATGTGGACGGTGCCGACGAGCCGCTGATCACCGCGGTGGACCGGACCTTCGCCGCCGGCCGAACCGGGTTCGGTTCGTTCGACAACATCGGCCGGGCGCGTGGCTTCCGGGTCACGGGAACGGCGGTGGGCTCGTGACCCGCCGGGCGGTGGCGTTGGTTGCGGTGGTGTGCGCGACGCTCGCGGTGCCGGCACCGGCGACCGCCGCACCGGCCGACGTGTTCCCCTCGCTGCGGCCGAACCTCGTGGCGTACTACGACTTCGAGCACCCGGCGCACGGAAACCCCGCCGTGGAACGGGACCTCGGCCGATCGCACACTGTTCCGCCTCCCCGGAATTAACCCTTGTGGTCGCCTTGGACTCTGGTCGTCCGATTTCGGCACGTACTTGTGGCTGGGTTGCGTCCCGTTCCCCTTAGGTGCGGTTGGCGCCCGCGCTCGACACCAACACCGCCGACCCGGCCGACCGCTACAACGCGGTCGGGCTCGACGGCGTGCTGTCTGGAGACTCGGACGGGCACGCCGTCCGCGCCCTACTCGAGGTCATCGACGTGTCCGGCGAGCTGCGGGTCGACACGCTCGGCCGGCGGCTCGACGGCGGCAGCTCGCAGACGTTCGCGGCGAACGCGGACTGGCGGGCGGTGCTGCCGCCGAACCGGTGGGCGTTCCTCGCCGCCACAGTGCCGCCTCCCCGGAATTAACCCTTGTGGTCGCCTTGGTTGAGTTCCTTCTGTTCTGTGCGTACTTGTGGCTGAGTTGCGTCCCGTTCCCCTTAGGTGCGGCTGGCATCCCACGCGGGTCGTACTCGTCGGTCAGGTCAAAGGTTCTGGGCGGACGGTGAACGCGGGGTGCAGGTGTGCGGTGTCGTTGAAGCGCCGCACGATCCAGCGGCCACCGGCCACCACGAGCTGGGTGATCGAGGCGTTGTCCGCGCCGATGAACGCGAACGGCCGTGAGGCGGTGGCCATCGCGACCACCTGGCCGATCACGCCGCCGTGGGTGAACACCGCCACCCGCTGGTCGGGGTGGGCCGCCGCGATCCGGTCGATGCTCGCGCGCACCCGCGCCGCGAGGTCCTCAGTGGACTCCGCGTTCGGGATCACGTCCCATCGCTGGGTCTCCCACATGCGCTGGGCTATGTCGTGGTTCTCCGCGACCCGGATGCGGAACGCGCCGCCCTCCCAGTCGCCGAGCTTCACCTCGCGCAGGCCCGGCTCCTCCGCGGGTGCTACGCCGAGCCGCTTCGCGAGCGGCGCCGCGGTCTGCACGGTGCGGCGCAGGCCGGAGACGTAGATCGCCTCGATCGGCTCGACCGCCAGCCGGTGGCCGACCAGCTCCGCCTCGCGTTCGCCCTCGGTCGCGAGCGGCGGGTCGCCGTGCCCGTCGACGACCGGGAACGGCTCGTCCTCGCGGGCGGGCGCGGACTCGCCGTGGCGCACCAGCAGGATGTCGGTGCCGCCGGGCGGCAGCGTGAAGCGGAACTGGCGGTACTCCGTCTGAGATTCGGTCACGCCGCCAATTCAACACCGGCCACGATGACGCTCAGGTGAATACTCGAAGTCGGATATTTGCGCTAGGCTGTCGTGGTGACCAAGCGGAAGGTCTCCAACCCGCTCGCCCTCGCCGTGCTGTCCTTGCTGGCGGAACGGCCGATGCACCCGTACGAGATGTCGAACACGCTGCGGGAGCGGGCCAAGGAGGAGAGCATCAAGCTCAACTACGGCTCGCTGTACTCGGTCGTCGAGTCGCTGCGCCGGCACGGGCTGATCGACGTGCAGGAGACCCTCCGGGAGGGCCGGCGACCGGAGCGCACCGTCTACGCGATCACCGAGCTGGGCCGCATCGAGCTGGTCGACTGGATGTCGGAGCTGCTTTCCATCCCGGTCAAGGAGTTCACGCAGTTCGAGGCGGCGCTGTCGCTGATGGGTGTGATCCCCCCGGACGACGTCCGGCGGCTGCTGGAGACCCGGCTCGTCCGGCTGGAGGCCGAGGTCGCCGGGATGGTCGGCGTCCTGGACGAGATGGCCCGGCGCGGCCTGTCCTACCTGTGGGCGATCGAGGCCGACTACGCCCTGGTGCTGCGGCGCGCGGAGCGGGACTTCGTCCGCGACCTCGTCGAGAAGATTCGCGACGGCACGCTGGAGGACCTGTCCGTCTGGCGCCGCGCGCACGAGAGCGGCGAGCTGCCCACCGAGGAGGACTGGGAGCGCGCCACGCGCCTGCGCCGCGTCGACTGAAGTCATCGTGACGTCAGTCTTGACGTCATGATGATGCCACGCGCATACTCGACTTCGGATATACGCCTTCGAGGGAGGGAAGGCGCTCCGTCGGAGACAGCGCTGGCCGGGTGCGGCAACACCCGGCCAGCGACCAGAAACCCAGGCTCGATCCGTGTCGGCTCGCGACCCAGGCTGCATCTCAACGATAGCGGGCAGGCGTGCGCGGATCGTCCTGGTGACACCAGGAAGGTTCATGCAGATGACCATGCCCACCGGGCGGACGAGCACCGCCCACCACACCGCGGACCCGCCGGCCGGCGAGCCCGCGATCGTCGCCACCGAGCTCGTGAAGACCTACGGCGAGGTCGAGGCGCTCGCCGGGCTGAGCTTCACGGTCCCGGTCGGTTCCGTGTTCGGCCTGCTCGGCCCCAACGGCGCCGGCAAGTCGACGACCATCAAGATCCTCACCACGCTGTCGCGGCCCACGAGCGGCTCGGCCGCGGTCGCCGGCGTCGACGTGCTGCGCCGGCCGGACGACGTGCGCCGCGCGATCGGCGTCGTCACCCAGGGCTCGGGCACCGACCCGATGGCCACCGGCCGGGAGAACCTGCTGCTGGCCGGGCGGATCCACGGCATGCGCGGCCGGACCGTGCGAACCCGGGTGGACGAGCTGCTCGAGCGGTTCGGCCTGACCGAGGCGGCCCGGCGAGTCGTGCGGACCTACTCCGGCGGCATGCAACGCAGGCTCGACGTCGCCATGGGGCTGGTGCACCGGCCGGCCGTGCTGTTCCTCGACGAGCCGACGACCGGCCTGGACCCGCAGGCGCGCGCCGAGATGTGGGCGGAGATCGCCCGGCTCGCCGAGCACGAGCGGCTGACCGTCATGCTCACCACGCACTACCTGGAGGAGGCCGACCACCTCGCCGACGACCTGCTGATCGTCGACCGGGGACGGGCCGTCGCGCAGGGGAGCCCGGAGGAGCTGAAGAGCGAGCTGCGCGGGGACGCCGTGGTGATCGAGCTGGCGCCCGAGGCCGACCTCGCGCTCGCCGACGCGGCGATCGGCGGGCTGGCCGGCGCCCGGGAGGTCACGGTCGAGGGCCGCACCGTGCGCACGCGCGTGGACAACGGCGCGTCGGCGGTGCCGGCGGTGCTCGCGGCCCTGGAGCGGGAGTCGGTCGCGGTCGCCGCGGTCACGATCGCCCGCCCCGCGCTCGACGACGTCTACTTGCGACACACCGGTCGCACGTTCGCGGCCGCCGAGGGGGGCTCCCGATGACGACGACGGCCGCACACACCGGATACCTGACCGGCCGGCTGCTGCGTGCCACCGGACGCCAGCCGGCGTTCGTGGTGATCATGCTGATCCAGCCGATGATCTGGCTGCTGCTGTTCGGGCAGCTGTTCAAGCGGGTGGTAGAGCTGCCCGGCTTCGCGTCCGGGTCCTACATCGACTTCCTCACCCCCGGCGTGGTGGTGATGACCGTGCTGTTCACCAGCGGGTGGTCCGGCATGGCGTTCATCGACGACATGGAGCGCGGGGTGATGGACCGGATGTTGTCCTCGCCGGTGAGCCGGGGCGCGATGATGATCTCGGCGGTCGCCAACCAGGCGGTGACGATCGTCGTGCAGGGCCTGATCGTCGTGGTCGTCGGGCTGCTGCTGGGCGCGTCGTTCTCCGGCGGCGTCGTCGGCGTGGTGGTCATGCTGGTCGCGTCGGTGCTGCTGGCGGCCGCGTTCTCGTCGCTGTCCAACGGGATGGCGCTGATCGTGCGCACGCAGGAGTCGCTGATCGGCTTCTCCACGATGCTCACGCTGCCGCTGTCGTTCCTGTCCTCGGCGATGATGGCGCGCGAGGTGGCGCCGGACTGGATCCAGACGGTGTCGAGCTACAACCCGGTCGACTGGACGGTCGTGGCGAGCCGCGAGGCGCTGTCGGCGAGCCCGGACTGGTCGGCGATCTGGCCGCGGCTGGGCGGCCTGTTGGTGGTCGCGCTGGCCGCCGTCTGGCTGGCGACCCGGGCGTTCCGTTCCTACCAACGCTCCCTCTAGGCCGGGGATGGCACCATGCTCCCGTCACCTGCCCGGGCGATGGGAGCATGGTGCCGATCTGGGGCGAACGGGAGGTACGTTGGGCGCCGAGCTGAACGGTCTGCGCGAGCAGCTGCTCGTCACGGTCCGCGAGCACGGCGGTGCCGTGGACGCGCTCGTGGCCGATGCGCTGCGCACGGTGCCGCGGCACATCTTCCTGCCCGACCTGCCGCCCGACGCCGCGTACCGCGACGAGGCGATCGTCATCAAGTGGGACGACGAAGGGACGCCGACGAGCTCGTCCTCCCAGCCCACGATCATGGCGATCATGCTCGACCAGCTCGGCGTCGCCCGGGGACAGCGCGTGCTCGAGATCGGCGCGGGCACCGGGTTCAACGCCGCGCTGCTGGCGCACGTCGTCGGTCCGAAGGGGAGAGTCGTGAGCATCGACCTCGACCCGGAGATCGTCGCGCGGGCCGAGGACAACCTGTCCGCCGCGGGCTGCCGGGGTGTCACCGTCCTGTCCGCCGACGGCGCGAGCGGCCATCCCAAGCGCGCGCCCTACGACCGCATCATCGCCACGGTCGGCGTCTGGGACCTCTCGCCCGCCTGGCACGAGCAGCTCGCGCCAGGCGGCCGGCTCGTGGTCCCGCTCGACCTGCGCGGGGTGCAGCGCTCGGTCTGCTTCGAGCGCGCGGACGACCACTGGGCCAGCCGCTCCGCCCGTCCGTGCGGCTTCATGCGGATGCGCGGGCCGGCCGCCGGTCCTGAGCGAAACTACCTGCTGGACAAGGAAACCCGCCTCACGCTGGCTCTGCCCGAGTCTCGCGAGCTCGACACGGACGCGGTCGTCGAGGCCCTCGATGCGGCAGAGCTCGAGGTGCGCACCGGCGTCACCGCAGGGCCGGCCGAGCTCTACGACGGCTTCAGCCTGTGGCTCGCCGTCCGCGAGCCGCGCTGGTTCGGACTGTCCGAGATGGACCCTGGCACCCGGCTGGCGAAGGCCCCGCTGCGCTCGCCGGACTCCAGGGTCACCGCCGGCATCCTGGACGACTTCGGGCTCGCCACGCTGAGCGTCGAGGACGGCGAGCTCGTCGTCACCGGCGCCGAGCGGATCGCCGAGGAGCTGGCCGCGCACGTCGTCGCGTGGGACGAGGCCGGCCGGCCCGGCACGTCCGGCCTGCGGATCGACGCCTACCCGGCCGGCAGCGCCGCCACCGGCGAGTACGTGATCGACAAGAAGTCGGTCCGGCTGGTCCTGACCTGGAGCTGATGGGTACGTCCCGACTGGACGCGCATCCCGCCCCGTCGTAGGGTCCGGCACAATGATGAATTCGTCTCACGTTCCGCCCGTCACGGACCGGCTGTCCGTGCGCACGCGGTTCGGGTACGCGCTCGGCTCGCTGTCGGTGGGCGCGTTCGCCACGGTCCCGGGGCTGTTGCTGCTGCCCTACCTGACCGACACGCTGGCGGTGTCCGCCTCGGTCGCGGGCCTGCTCGTGCTGCTGCCGAAAGCCTGGGACGTGCTGATCAACCCGGTGGCGGGCCGGATCAGCGACCGCACGCACACCCGGTTCGGGGCGCGGCGGCCCTACCTGCTCGCCGGCGGGGTGGCGCTCGCGATCTGTTTCGCGGGCCTGTTCGCCGGGCCGAACACGGGTGCGGCGGCGGTCGACGCGCTGTACGTGGCGTTCATGTTCCTGCTGTGCGCCACCGCGTTCGCGTTCTTCCAAGTGCCCTACAACGCGATGCCGGTCGAGCTGACCGCCGACCCGACCGAGCGCACCCGGCTGACCGCGTGGCGCATCGCGGTGCTCGCCATCGCGATCCTGGTCTCCGGCGCCGGCGCGCCCGCCCTGCGCGACGCGATCGGCGGCATCGACGGCTACCGGGTGATGGGCCTCGCGGTCGGGGTGCTGATCGTGGTCGGCGCGGTCGGCGTGTTCGTCGGCACCGCTCGGGCGCCGCGCGGTCGGGTGCTGCCGTCGGTGTCGAGCTGGCGGGAGGTGCTTGCCGCGGTCCGGGACTGCCGGCCGTTCCGGTGGCTGCTCGCCGCGTACGTGATCCAGGCGGTCGGCATCGGCACGCTGCTCGCCGGGGTGGACTACCTGGCGCGGGTCGGCATGGGCGACAAGGGTCTGCAGTCGTTGCTGTTCGCGGCGTTCGTAGCGCCCGCGCTGCTGGTGATGCCGGTGTGGCAGCGGGTCGCGGGCCGGTACGGCAAGCGGACCGGCTACGTCATCGCGACGCTGGTGTTCACCGTCGGCGTGCTGGGGCTGCTCGGCGCGCGGGTCTTCCCGGTCGCCGCGGTGGTGGCGGCCGCGGCGGTCATCGGCGTCGGGTACGCGGGCATGCAGGTGTTCCCGCTCGCCCTGCTGCCGGACGTGATCAGCGCCGAGGAGCACCGGACCGGCCAGGTCCGGGCCGGCCTGTTCGCCGGCGTGTGGACGGCCTGCGAGACGCTCGGGCTCGCGCTCGGGCCGGCGCTGTACGGCCTGGTGCTGGCCGTCGGCGGCTACGTGTCCTCGGCCGGCTCGGACGTCGCGCAACCGTCGAGCGCGGTCGTCGCGGTGATCGTCGGCGTCAGTCTCGTCCCCGCCCTGTTCGCCCTCGCCGGGCTGCCCCTGCTGCGGCGTCGGATCCTGGAGGTTCTGTCGTGAGCAACGGCCTGCCCGCCGACGAGGTCTTGGCCGAGCTGAGCGAGCTGCGGGCCGGCGACCTGCCGACCCACGGCGGCCGCACGCTGGCCTACGTCTACGACAGCGGACTGTCCGGTGTGGACGAGCTGGCCGCGCGGGCGCACGCGTTGGCGAGCTCGGCCAACGGGCTCGACCCCACCGCCTTCCCCAGCCTGCTGCGGATGGAGAACGACGTGGTGGCGACCGTGGCCGCGCTGCTCGGCGGCGGGCCGGACACGGTCGGGACCGTGACCTCCGGCGGCACCGAGAGCTGCCTGCTCGCCGTGCAGGCCGCGCGGGACGCGCGCCCGGACGTGGCCCGGCCGGCGATGGTGCTCCCGTCGACCGCGCACGCCGCGTTCCGCAAGGCCGCGCACTACTTCGGCGTCGAGGCGATCACCGTGCCCGTCGACCCGGTGTCGTTCTGTGCCGATCCCGACGCGACCGCCGCGGCGATCGACGACCGCACGGTGCTGGTCGTGGCGAGCGCGCCGTCCTACGCGCACGGGGTGGTCGACCCGGTGGTGCCGATCGCGGCCGCGGCGGCCGCGCGGGGCGTGCGCTGCCACGTGGACGCCTGCATCGGCGGGTGGGTGCTGCCGCACCTGCGGCGCCTCGGTGTCGAGGTGCCCGCGTTCGACCTGTCGGTGCCGGGCGTGACGAGCCTGTCGGTGGACCTGCACAAGTACGCCTACTGTCCCAAAGGGACGTCCGTGCTGCTGCACGCCTCGGCGGAGCTGCGGCGGCCGCAGTTCTTCGCGAGCGCCGGCTGGCCGGGCTACACGATGCTGAACTCGACGCTGCAGTCCACGCGCTCGGGCGGGCCGCTGGCCGCGGCCTGGGCGGTGCTGCGCCATCTCGGCGACCCGGGCTACGCGCGGCTGGCGGCGCTGACCCTGTCCGCCACGCGTGTGCTGCGGGCCGGGATCGAGGGGATCGACGGGCTGCGCGTGCTGGGCGACCCGGTCTCGACGCTGCTGGCCGTCGCCGCCGACGACTCGGCCGGCTCAGCCGACTTCGACGTGTTCACCGTGGCCGACGAGATGACCGAGCGGCGCTGGTACCTCCAGCCGCAGTTCGGGTACGAGTCCTCGCCGGCGAACCTGCACCTGACCGTCACCGCGGCGAACCACGGCACCGAGCCGGAGCTGCTGGCCGACCTCGCGGGTGCCGTCGCCGCGGCGCGGGCCGCCGGGCCGGTGCGGCTGGCGCCGGAGCTGGTGGCGGCGATCGGCGCGCTCGACCCGGCCGTGCTGACGCCCGAGCAGTTCGCGGGCCTGCTCGCCGCGGCCGGACTCGACGGGGTCGGCGGCGCCGACGGCGTCGTGCCGAAGCGGATGGCCGAGGTGAACGCGATGCTCGCGGTCGCCTCGCCGGGGCTGCGGGAGCGGTTGCTGGTGGAGTTCCTGGGCGCGATGTACACGCCCGCCTGAGAGCGTCAGGCCCTGCCTCGCGACCAGCCCTCCGAACGCGTCGCGGTGAGGTAGTCCTCGACCGGCGGGCCCACCGGCCGACCGTCGAACTGGGTGGACAGCACGACCGACGAGCGCAGCTCGCCGTGCTGGCCCAGCCGCTCGAAGAAGCCCTCTAGGTGGTCGAGCGTCGCCGCGCGGACCTTCAGCATCGAGCAGTGGTCGCCGGAGAGCTTGTGCACCTCGACGATCTCCGGGAAGTCCTCGGCGGTGCTTGTCTTGAGCAGGCACTTGCTGAGCGAGCACCGCATCTGCACGAACGCGAGGAACGCGTAGCCGGCCCGCCGCGCGTCGATCTCCGCGCGGTAGCCGGTGATCACGCCCGACTCCTCCAGCCGCCGCACTCGCTCGGCCACCGCCGGCGCGGAGAGGTTGATCCGGCGGCCCAGCTCCTTGAACGACAGCCGGCCGTCCGCCTGCAGCTGTTCGACGAGCTGCCAGTCGACCCGATCCAGGGGCCTTTCCGAACGAAAGGTCATGGCCGCCACATTCCTTTCGTGGAGCTGGTGGCGGCGACGATACGCCTGCCCGAGGCCATTCGAAACGGCGTCGCACGTGCCTAGTGTTCTGGTCATGACGATCGTGCTGACCGATGTTCGCCGCTCGACGATGTCCCTGTTCGCCGGCGTCGCCTCGATGAACACCGCGATGGTCGGCGCGAGCACGGCCGGCACGCTGATCGCGTCCGCCGGCGCCGGCGCGTCCTGGAGCGGCGTGCCGAACGCCTTCGGAGTGGTCGGCACCGCACTCGGCACGCTCGGCGCCGGCGCTCTGATGGCGCGCCGGGGCAGCCGGCCGGTGCTGCTCGCGATGTACGGCGCCGCGGTGCTCGGCGCGCTCGTCACGTTCGGCGCGGCGGCCGGCACGCTGCTCGCGGTGCTGCTCGCCGGGATGGTGCTGATGGGTCTGGGCAACGGCGTCGCGCAACTGTCCCGCTACCTCGCGGCCGAGCTGTATCCGGCGCAGCGCAAGGGTTTCGCCCTGTCGGTGATCGTGTGGGCGGGCACGGTCGGGGCGATCGCCGGGCCGGCGCTGATGACGCCCGGCGCGCACGTGGCCGGGGCGCTCGGGCTGCCGGAGCTGGCCGGGCCGGTGCTGGTGGCGGTCGTGACG
>NZ_JBOHGA010000035.1:0-39759 GCF_050699915.1 Actinophytocola sp. | reverse complement strand
CCCGGCGAATCAGGCCGAGTCGGCGTCCTCGTCCCCGTACCACCATCGGCAGGAGGCCCATCCGGCCGCGCCGGCGGCCGCCCCGGCGAGTCGGGGCGAGTCGGCGTCCTCGTCCCCGTACCGCCATCGGCAGGAGGCGAATCCGGCCTCGTTGGCGTCCGCCCCGGCCGCCCAGGCGAATCAGGCCGAGTCGGCGTCCTCGTCCCCGTACCACCATCGGCAGGAGGCGAATCCGGCCGCGCCGGCGTCCGACCCGGCCGCCCAGGCGAATCAGGCCGAGTCGGCGTCCTCGTCCCCGTACCACCATCGGTAGGAGGCGAATCCGGCCGCGCCGGCGCCCGATCTGGCCGCCTAAGCGAGCCCGGCCGCATCGGCAGCTTCGTCGGCGAACCGCCATCGGCGGGAGGCGATCCCGGCCGAGTCGGCGTCCGCCCCGGCGAGTCCGGCCGAGCCGGCGTCCTCGTCGGCGAACCACCGTCGGCAGGAGGCCCATCCGGCCGAGCCGGTGTACGCCCCGGCCGCCCTGGTGAGTCCGGCCGCGGCGGCGTCCTCGTCGGCGAACCACCGTCGGCAGGAGGCCCATCCGGCCGAGCCGGTGTACGCCCCGGCCGCCCTGGTGAGTCGGGCCGCGGCGGCGTCTTCGTTGGCGAACTGCCGTCGGCGGGCGGCGTCTGCCGGGGCGACTCCGTTGGCGCGGGTGCCGACTGCTGGCGGGGCTTGTCGGACGGTGGCTCGGTCGGCGCATGCGGCGGCCGAGGCGCATCGGGCCTGGTCGTCGGCGGCTGAGTCTGCGTGTCGCGGTCGGCCGGCTTGGTCTCCGGCCGGCGTGGCGCCGGCGGCGCATAGCGATCGGGCGCCTCGGCGACCTTGCCGCGCGGCGAGTCCGGCGCCTGTCCCGGCGGAGTCGGCCGATCCGTGTCGGGCCGGGTGTCGCCAGGTGGCGTGCGCCGCTCGGTTGGCTCCGCGACCCGACCACTGGGCGCGGATCCGTCCCGCTCGGCGGGCCACCCGATCGGCGGCCGCAGCGTCTGCCGCTCCCCGGTGGGCTGCGAACCGACGAACCCGTGCGGCGTGATCCCCTTCTTCTCCGGAGGCTTCTCCGGAGAAGTGGGCCGCCGCGGTTCGGCGCCAGGTGGTGCCTCGCCCGGCTTCGACGGAGCGGGCCTTTCGGCCTCAACCGACCGACCGCGAGCAGGTTCATCAACCGGCGCCCCGGGCCGCCGCGACTCCGGCTTCTCCGGCGCGCCAGGCTTCTCGGCAGGCGGCCGCTCAGCCACCCGCCCACGCGGCGAATCGGCCGGCTTGGGTGGCTCGGCGCCGCGTTCACCCGGCGGCGTCCGACGGTCTGCCGGTGCACTCGGGTCCGCGACCGGCGCACCGGGCGTCCCCGGCCGAACCTGAGGCGGCGCCGGGCGGCGATCCGCGGGTGCGCCCGGCTCGGCGACTCGAGCGTCGGGCTTCTCGTCCGGGCGCCGCGGCCCCGTCGGCCGCTGCCGAGGCGGTGGCGCCGGGGCTGTGGGCTCCGCGACCCGCGCACTCGGCGAATCGGGCGGAGCGGGACGGTCAGGTGGCGCCCCCGGCCCGGTGACGCGTTCACCCGGCGCGGGCCGACGCTCAGGCGGCGCACTCGGCTCGGCAACACGAGCACTCGGCGAATCCGGCCGCGGCGCGGGCCGATCGGTAGGCGCAGTCGGCCTGGTGGGGCGCTCGCCGGGCGGCGTCTGGCGGTCAGGGGGCGCAGTCGGCCCGACGATGTGTGCGCCGGGCGGAGGTGATGGCGTGAGCCCCTGGGTGGGTGGGCGCCGGTCAGCTACCGGAGCGCCGGGAGGGGAGTCCGGGGGTGCGGGGCGACGGTCGCCTGGTGCGCTCGGCTCGGCCAGGCGCCCACGCGGCGGCTCGGGCGGTCGCTGTGGCTCAGGACGCGGCGGCGCGGACGGCGGTGTACGGCGATCAGCCGGCGCGCCCGGCTCGGCAACACGCCCACTCGGCGGTGCGGGGCGATCGGTGGGCGCGCCAGGTTGCCCCGGCCGCGTGGAGCGATCCGGTGGCGCGCTCGGCTCCGCGACGCGCCCCGCCGGGGCAGGGCGATCGGCAGGTGCGCCCGGCCGTCCGGCGCGGTCATCGCGCTGGTCCGGTGGCGTGCGGCGATCACTCGGTTCAGGGGCGCGCTCGGTCGGTGGTGGGGTGCGATGGTCCGCCGGTGTGCTCGGCTCGGGAGCGCGTTCGGCTGGCTGCGGGGGGCGGCGATCGGTCGGCTCGGCGCTGGGCGGCTTGGGTTGATCGGTGGGCGCGCTCAGCGGTGGCCCACTCAGGCGCAGCGGTTTCGGAGTGGGGCGGTCTGCCGGGGTGCTCGGGTCGGCCAGGCCGGCCTTCGGCGGCTCGGGCGGTCGGCGCCGGTCGGCCGGAGGCGCGGGGGTGCCGGACGGCGGCGTTCGACGATCTGCCGGGGCACTCGGGCCGGCCAAGCCCGCGTTCGGAGACTCCGGCGGACGCGGCGCCGGAGTCCCGGACGGCGGTGTACTGCGTTCCGGCGGGGCACCCGGACCGGCCGAACCTGCCTCGGGCGACTCGGGTGGACGCGGCGTCTGCGGGGCACCCGGGTCGGCCAGGCCTGCGCTCGGTGACTCGGGTGGGCGCGGCGTCGCAGATCCGGACGGCGGCGTGCGCCCGTCCGTTGGCGCGCTCGGATCCGCCAGGCCTGCTCGCGGCGGCTCGGGAGGACGCTGGCGCTCAGCCGGAGGCGCGGGCGTGCCGGACGGCGGCGTACCGCGGTCCGGCGGGGCGCTCGGTCCAGCCAGGCCTGCGCTCGGCGACTCGGGTGGGCGCGGCGTCGCAGATCCGGACGGCGGCGTGCGCCCGTCCGTTGGCGCGCTCGGGCCGGCCAAGCCTGCCTTCGGCTCGGACGGTCGCTGCTCGACCGGCGGTGTACGGCGGTCCGGCGGAGCTTCTGGGTCCGCCTTCGGGGGCTCTGGCGGACGCTGCTGGTCTGCCGGGCGCGGCGTGGGGGTGCCGGGCGGTGGCGTTGGGCGATCTGGCGGGGCACTCGGGCCGGCCAAGCCCGAAGGCGGCGTCGGTGGTCGCTGCTGCTCAACCGGCGGCGTGCGGCGATCCGGTGGGGCGCTGGGGTCGGCCAAGCCCGACTTCGGCGGCTCGGACGGACGGGGCGTCGGCGTCTCTGGCGGTGACGTGCGCCGGTCGAGCGGGGCACTCGGCTCGGCCGGGCCCGCCTTCGGCGACTCGGGTGGGCGCGGCGTCGGAGATCCGGATGGCCGTGTCGGGCGAGCCGGCGGAGTACTCGGGTCGGCCAAGCCCGAAGGCGACGTCGGCGGTCGCTGCTGCTCAACCGGCGGCGTGCGGCGATCCGGCGGGCCAGCCAGGCCTGCCTCTGGCGGTTCGGACTGTCGCGGTGAACCGGGCGGCGGGGTGCGTCGGTCCGGGGGTGCGGTCGGGTCGGCTACTCGGGCGTTTGGCGCACCCGGAGCCGTTGGCTGCGGTGGGGCGTGCGGCCGGGGCGGGGCCTGCCCTTGGGGCTCGGCGGTTGTTCGGCCTTGTGGTGAGTCTGGGGTTGGCTTGTCCGGTGGGCGTTGTCCCGGCCGCGCCGGAGGCTGGGCGGAACGGGACGGCTCGCCGGGCGGTGCGGTTTGGGGCCGGTCCGGCGTGCGGGGTGGTGCGAACCAGGAGCGTGCCCCCGGCGGACGCTGCTGCGTCTCCGGGGCGGACGACGGCGCGACGACCGGCTCGAACAGCGACCGCTCCGACGGCTCGTACTCCGGCGGCTTGTGCGGCTTGCTCGAGCGCTTCGGCAGCTCGATGCGACCCACCGGCGTCGGGCCGCTTGGCTCGGTCTTCTTGGCGCCCGGTTCGGCCTTGTCCGAACCATCCTTGGCAGCGGCCGTCTTGTCCGCTTCTGGTTTCGCGGCTGGGGACTTCGGCGGCGCGGGCTGGGGAGATCGCTGGTCGGCTTCCGGAGCGGTGCCGTCGGTTGGCTTCGCCGGTTTCGGGTCGGTGGGCGGCTTGGCCTGCGATTTCTCCGGCGACTTGGCGGCTGGGCTCGCCGCCGGGGGTTCGGGAGTCTGTGCGGTGGGCCTCTCCGGGGACGGCTTCGAGGGCTCGTCCGCCGGCTTGGTTTCCGCGGGCTGAGCTGTCGGCGGCCGTTCTGGTGACTGGGTGGCCGACTCGGGTTCCGGCTTCGCTGACGCGGACTCCGTGAATTTGGCCGTTGATGGAGCCTCTGCCGACTTGTCCGGTGGCGAGGATTTCGTGGCCGGGCTCGCCGGTGACGGCTCCGAGGGCTCGGCCGGTTTCCGCGGCCGGCCTTCCCCGGCGGGCTTCGCCGCGGGGGCGGCAGGCCTTGCCTGCTCCGGTTCGGAAGACTTGCTGCCTGGACTCGCCGGGGGCTCTTTCGCGGGCTGGGTGTCGGGCTGGGCCGGGGATGGCGTCGACGACGTGGCCGGCGAGCCAGGTTCGGGTGCGGTCGCGGGAGGCTTCGCCGACTGGCTCTCCGGAGACTTGGCCGCCGGGGTCGGCTGGGCTGAGGCCTCGGCGGAAGCCTTCGGCGACTGAGGTTCCGGAGACCTGGCGGGACTCGGCTGCGATGAACCCGCAGACTCCGCCGGCGGCTTCGGCGACCGGCCTTCCGGGGCCTTGGCCGGACTCGGCTGGGGCGAGGCCGGCGCTTTCGGTGGCGGCGCCTGCGCAGACCCGGCCGGACTCGACTGGGACGGGCCCGCAGAGGTGGGTGACTTCGGCGGCTGAGCCTGTGCGGGCTCGGCGGGCGGCGTCGCCGCTGGCGACGCCGGGGAATCGGCGGTGGGCTGTGGCGGCTCGGCCGACTTCACGGCTGAGGAGGACTCCGGCGGGCTCGGCGGCGACGGTTGCGATGCCTTGGCCGCGGAGCTCGACCGAGGTTCGGCCGGGGGCTTCGGCGACTGCGGTTCCGATGACGCGGCGGGCTTCGCCCGTGGTGGTTCAGCGGACTCGGCGGACGGCGTCGGTCGGCCAGCAGGGTCGGGAGCCGGCTTCGGTGACGGTTGTTCCGAAGTCTGCTTGGCCGCAGGTGAGGCCTGCGACCGGCTCGCCCCGGAGGTCGGGGATTCGGCTGCGGGCTCTGGCGTTTCGGGCGGCTTCGCCGATGGGCTCGCCGGAGCGGTTTCCGAGGCGGCCGGCTTCGGCTTCGAGCTCGTGGAGGCAGGTTCCGGTGACTTGGCGGCCGGCTGCGCCGCAGGTGACCTCGGCGATCGAGCATCCGATGCCGGCGCCGCGGCAGTGTCAGCCGAGGCCGAGGCGGCGGGGACCGGGCGGGTCAGCTGTTTGCCCTGCTCCAAGTCGGCGACCGGCCAGCTTGCGGCTGCCCGGGGGACGTCCCCGGGCGCGCTGCTGTTCTCGTCTGCGGGCCTTAGCTCGTCCCCTGGGTGCGGCACGTGCCCTCCACGTCGTCTTGCTGGCGGTGCTCCACACTAATGGGCAACGCGGCACTACTGGACCGGAGTGAGGAACGGCGTGGAGTTCGACGTCACGATCGAGATCCCCAAAGGGGTGCGCAACAAGTACGAGATGGACCACGTGACCGGCAGAATCCGGCTCGACCGGACCCTGTTCACGGCCACCCAGTACCCCGCCGACTACGGCTTCGTCGAGAACACCCTCGGTGAGGACGGCGATCCGCTCGACGCACTCGTGCTGGTCCAGGAACCGACGTTCCCCGGCTGCCTGATCAAGTCGCGCGCCATCGGCATGTTCCGCATGACCGACGAGAAGGGCGGCGACGACAAGGTCCTCTGCGTGCCCGCCGAGGACCCGCGCACCGAGCACCTCCGCGACATCCATCACCTTGCCGAGTATCACCGCCTCGAGATTCAGCACTTCTTCGAGGTCTACAAGGACCTCGAGCCCGGCAAGAGCGTCGAGGGCGCCACCTGGGTCGGCCGCACCGAGGCCGAGGCCGAGATCGTGCGCTCCTACCAGCGGCTCAAGGACAACCCGCAGCACTGAGCGGGCCCCGCGCGTCCGAAGACACGCGGGGCCTTCACTCCCCGGTCTCAGCGCACCGCCGCCGGAGCCGCGGCCGCCTCGTCCTCAGCGGCCCGCTGGATGCCCGACTTGTCGGACAGCGGCACCTCCTTGAGGAACCAAATCAGCACGAACGCGACGAGCGTCACGAAGCCACCGACCATGAACACCGTGTCGATGGAGTCCGCGAACCCGGTCAGGATCGGCCTGGCCAGCGTCGGGTCGAGCGTGTTCAGGAACTCCGTGTTGTTCAGGTCCAGGCCCCCGCCCTGCAGCCGCTGGGCGAAGTCCGGATCCTGCCGCAGCGCCACGGCGAACGCCGGGTCGGTCCGCACGCTCGCGAACGCCGCCGCGATCTTGCTGCCGACCACGCTGAACAGGATCGACAGGAACACCGCGGTGCCGACCGTGCCGCCGATCGACCTGAAGAAGGTCGCCGACGACGTCGCCACGCCCATGTCCTTGGCCTGCACGTCGTTCTGGATCGCGAGGATCAGGGTCTGCATGCACAGCCCCAACCCGACACCCGCGATCGCCATGACGGCCATCGTCTGCCACATCGGGGTGTCCACGCCGATCTGCGCGAACAGGAACATGGCGGCCGAGACGATCGCGAGCCCCATGACCGGGAAGCGCTTGTACCGCCCGGTCTTGGAGATCAACACACCGCTGCCCATCGCCGCGACGAGGATGCCCGCGGTCATCGGCAGGGTCTGCAGGCCGGACTCGGTCGGCGTCGAGCCCTTGACGATCTGCAGGTACAGCGGCAGCGACATCATCATGCCGAACATCCCGATGCCCATGACGAAGTTGATCACGTTGGTCAGCGCGAACACCGGCCGGCGGAACAACCGGATCGGCAGCAGCGCCTCGTCGCCCATCGCTCGTTCCACGAACACGAACGCGGCGATGCCCAGCGCGCCGATCCCGTACATGGCCAGCGCTGCGGCCGAGCCCCAGCCCCACTCGCGGCCCTGCTCGGCCACGATCAGCAGCGGCACCAGCCCGACCGTCAGCGCGGCGGCGCCCCAGTAGTCGATGCGGTGCAGGACCCGCTTGTGCGGCACGTTCAGGAACTTGGCCACGACGATCAGCGCGATGATGCCGATCGGCACGTTCACCAGGAACACCCAGCGCCACCCGTCGATCCCGGCGAAGGTGCCGGCACCGGCGAAGAAGCCGCCGACCACCGGGCCGGCCACGCTGGAGATGCCCCAGATGCCCATGAAGTAGCCCTGATAGCGACTGCGTTCCCGCGGCGACACGAGGTCCGCGATGATCGCGAGCGCCAGCGACATCAGGCCACCGGCACCGAGACCCTGCACCGCGCGGAACGCGGCCAGCTCGTACATCGAGTTCGCGACACCGGACAGCACGGAGCCGACCAGGAACAGCGTGATCGCGGACAGGTACATCGGCTTGCGCCCGAAGATGTCGGACAGCTTGCCGTACAACGGTGTGGAGATCGTCGAAGTGATCAGGTAGGCGGTGGTCACCCACGCCTGGATGGTCTGGCCGTGCAGCTGGTCGGCGATCGTCTTGGTGGCCGAGGCCATGATCGTCATGTCGAGCGCGGCCAGCAGCATGCCGAGCATGAGCCCGGCGAGCACCGTCATGATCTCGCGGTGCGACAGCGCACGTCCCCCCGTGGACGGTGCGTCCGCCTCGGGCGCGGTGCGCGAGGCCGATTCGGACATCAGTTCTCCCCTTCGGAACGCGCTTTCACGCATTCGTTCATCAACATCGGTAGAGCGCGTTCGTGGTCTGCGACGAAGCGCTCGAACAACTCCAGGAAGCGGGCCACGTCGTCGGGATCCCACTGCTTGACCACCTGCGCCAGCGCGAGCCCCATCCGCTTGCGCTGCTCCGCGAGCATCGCGAGACCGCTGTCGGTCGGCGCGAGCACGCTCGCCCGCCCGTCCTCCGGGTCGGCCCGGCGTTCGACGAGGCCGTCCCGAACCAGCGCCGCGACCTGCCTCGACACGGTCGACGGGTCGGAGTACACGGCCGTGGCGAGCTCGCTGGACCTGCTCGGGCCATGCATCACCAGGGTCTTGAGCAGGATGATCGTCGAGCGGTCGACGCCGCCGCCCTTACTCATCCGGTGAGCCAGGCTCGCCTGCTGCTTGCCGAGCGTGAACATCGCCCCGGCCAGCCGGTGACCGCTCTCGATCTCCCGCTCGGTCAGCGCGGCGGGCGCCTCCCTCTCCGGTGCGACCACGACTGCTCAACTCCCCTTGCTTGCATCACCCAATTAGTTGGTCGATACAAGCATGCACCTGGTCCGGCGAGTTCGCAAGCGAGATCATCTGTGACCCGGATCCCACGCTACGCAGACTGACCTGCACAAACGACCGCAAGCGGACATACCGCGCGAACCGATTCGGTGAACTATTCCGGCGACAGGCTTCTAACTCGTGAGGTTTCCACGGTTTACACCGGGGTGGTCAGGCGAGAGACTTCACGAATGCGCCTCCGCCGCCTCCTCGGTGCCGTCGTCGTCGCCGGTGCCCTGCTGGCCGTTCCGGGCGCCGCGGTGGCGGAGCCCTTCGCCGACCCGGCGGCGCCCGCCGGCTGTCCCGCCCCCGACCCGGCGACACCCAAGCAGCAGCTGCGCGCCGAGTGGATCGCGAGCGTGACCAACATCGACTGGCCGTCGCGCCAGGGGCTGTCCGCCGAGGAACAGAAGGCGGAGCTGCTGCGCTGGTACGACGAGGCGGTGGAGCTCGGACTGAACGCGGTCGTGGTCCAGGTCCGGCCGACCGCGGACGCGTTCTGGCCCTCGCCGCACGAGCCGTGGTCGGTGTGGCTGTCCGGGCAGCAGGGCGTCGACCCGGGCTACGACCCGCTGGCGTTCGCGGTGGCCGAGGCGCACGAGCGGAACCTGGAGTTCCACGGCTGGTTCAACCCGTACCGGGTGTCGATGAACACCGACGTGAACCAGCTGGTGCCCACACACCCGGCGCGTGTGCACCCGGACTGGGTGATCCCCTACGGCGGCAAGCTGTACTACGACCCGGGCCTGCCGGAGGTCCAGCAATTCACGATCGACGCGATCATGGACGCGGTGCGGCGGTACGACATGGACGCCGTGCACTTCGACGACTACTTCTATCCGTACCCGGTGGCGGGCGAGACGTTCGACGACGCGGAGACCTACGCCGAACACGGCGGCGACTTCGACGACATCGCCGACTGGCGCCGGCACAACATCGACACGCTGATCTCGGGACTGTCCGCCGCGATCCGCGCGGAGAAACCAAACGTGACGTTCGGGGTCAGCCCGTTCGCGATCTGGCGCAACTCGTCGACCGATCCTTCTGGATCGCCGACACAGGGCGGCGTGGAGACCTACGACGACCTGTACGCGGACACGCGCAAGTGGGTGCGCGAGGAGTGGCTCGACTACATCGCGCCACAGGTGTACTGGAACATCGGGTTCGAGGTGGCCGACTACGCGAAGCTGGTGCCGTGGTGGTCGTCGGTCGTGTCCGGCACCGACGTGTCGCTCTACATCGGACAGGCGAACTACAAGGTGGCCGACCCCGCCCAGGGCCCGCCGTGGCACGACCCGAACGAGATGAGCAAGCACCTGACGTTCAACCGGTCGCACCCATCCGTCGGCGGGGACATCTACTTCTCGGCCAAGCAGGTCCGGGCGGACAAGCTCCAGCACATGACGATCGTGAAGCGCGACCACTACGGGCAGCCGGCGCTGTCCCCGGTCGCTGGGCGGTTGGCGCGTCCTGGGCCGCGGCCGCCGGTTCTCGCTTCCGTGGCTCGGACGGACGACGGGGTGGCGCTGCACTGGAACCGGACGGACCGACGGTCGGTTTCCCATGCGGTGTACCGGGTTCCCGGCCGCTACGACCGGTGCGCGCTCGTCGACGGCCGTCATCTTGTCGGCACCGTTCGCGGCGGGTCCTTTGTGGACACGTCGGCCCCGGCCGGGCGGTTCACCTATGTGGTGACAGCGCTGGACCGCGCGCACAACGAGGGCCGGGCGTCCGCGCCACGGGTCGTCAGGTGAGCGCTTCTCGCTGGTAGTACAGGGTGTCCTCGAAGTCGGGCACCGAGTCGATGAGGTGGAAGCCGGCCGACTCGGCGCATCGGCGGCTGGCGACGTTGTCGGAGTCGATGCCGAGCACCCAGAGCTCGATGTCGGCGACGTCCGGGTGTGCGAGCACGGACTCGATGGCGGCGCGGCCGTAGCCCCGGCGCCACCGCGCGGGATCGACGACGTAGGCGAGCGACATGGTGCGGGCGCTGATCTCGCCGGTCAGCGGCTTGCCCTCGCCGTGGTAGCGGACCCAGCGGTCGTAGACGTCACCGCCGAGGTACGCGACGGGAGTGCCGTCGGCGTCGTCGGCGAGCCAGCCGTGGGAGCGCAACACCCGGCGGCCGCGGAACTCCCCCGCCGGCTCGTCGCGCAGCCTCAGGGCTCGGTGGATCCAGAAGCGCCCACCGAGCCGGCGGTCGATCTCGGAGTCGTCGAACCAGTGCTCGATCTCGCAGGCCCCGGCCTCGGTGAGCGTCCGCAGGACCAGTCGATGACGGCCCATCCGTCGCCCTTCCTGACCACGACCTCGCGCGCACACACGCGTGCAGTAACCCACCTACAAAACGCCCCCACCCTCTCCGGGGGCACCCCATGGGTCCAGTCTATCGGTGGGGGCTGACGAACGGGGCGAGCTCGCGTCCGTTGTGGACAACTGCCCCGGTTGTGGACAGGTTAGCTCCAGCCGGGCATCGGGTATGCCGACAGGGCTTCGGTGACCTCCGTGGCGATCTTGCCGATCGCCGTGTCGTCGGCCTCGTTCGCGGCCTTGACGGCTCGGTCCATCCACTCCGCGACCTGCGGCATCTGCGCCACGCCCAGGCCTCGCGTGGTGATCGCGGACGTGCCGAGGCGGATGCCGGACGGGTCGAACGGCTTGCGGGGGTCGAACGGGACCGTGTTGTAGTTCAGCTCGATGCCCGCCCGGTCGAGGGCCTGCGCGGCCGGCTTGCCACCGATCCCCTTGTTCGTCAGGTCGACCAGGATCAGGTGGTTGTCCGTCCCGCCGGAGACCAGGTCGAAGCCGCGCTCCAGCAGGGCGTCGGCCAGCGCCGCCGCGTTCGCCACGATGCTCGCGGCGTACTCGCGGAACTCCGGCCGCGCGGCCTCGGCGAGCGCGACCGCGATCCCCGCGGTCGTGTGGTTGTGCGGCCCGCCCTGCAGCCCCGGGAACACCGCCTTGTCGAGCGCCTTCGCGTGCTCGGCGTCCGACATCAGCATCGCGCCGCGCGGACCGCGCAGGGTCTTGTGCGTCGTCGTCGAGATGACCTGCGCGTGGCCCACCGGCGACGGGTGCGCGCCGCCCGCGACCAGGCCGGCGATGTGCGCGATGTCCGCGACCAGCACGGCGTCGACCTCGCGGGCGATCTCCGCGAAGGCCGGGAAGTCGATGGTGCGCGGGATGGCCGTGCCGCCACAGAAGATCAGCTTTGGCCGCTCCGCCAGGGCCAGCTCGCGCACCTCATCCATGTCGACGCGGCCGGTGTCCTTGCGCACGCCGTACTGCACCGCGCGGAACCACTTGCCGGTCGCCGAAACGCTCCAACCGTGCGTCAGGTGGCCGCCGGCCGGCAGGGCCATGCCCATCACCGTGTCGCCGGGCTTCGCGAGCGCCAGGTAGACCGCGAGGTTCGCGGGCGAGCCGGAGTAGGTCTGCACGTTCGCGTGGTCCACGCCGAACACGGCCTTCGCCCGCTGGATCGCCAGCATCTCGACCTGGTCGATGAACTGCTGGCCCTCGTAGTACCGCTTACCGGGGTAGCCCTCGGAGTACTTGTTGGTCAGCACCGTGCCCGTCGCCTCGAGGACGGCGGTCGACACGTAGTTCTCCGACGCGATCAGCCGCACCTTCTCGAACTGGCGCCTCGCCTCGCCCTCGACGAGCTCGGCGAGCTCCGGGTCGGCCGCGGCCAGGTGCGGGATCGCCGGCTGGTGCATGGGTGCCTCCATCAACGCTGTCGTGGACCCGACCCGAAGCACACTATCCGTCCGCCGCCGCCAGCAACGCTCGCAGGTCGTGCACGAACCGGGTGACGTCGTCGCGACCGCCGAGCCGGGCGTCCGGCCACTCGCCGAACCGCGGCGGCCACCAGTACTCGCGCGGCGTGCCCGGGTAGCGCGGGACCAGGTGCTGGTGGAGGTGGTCTACCTGGTGGCCGACGACCATGGAGTAGACGTGGCCACTGCCCGGCGCGTCCGGCGACACGTGGGTCACGACGACCAGGTCGACCGCGCCGACCGGAGCCAACCCGGGGTTGCGATGCTCGTCGCACACGAAGCATCTCGCCACGGGCGCAACATACCGCTACCGTGCGCGCCCATGAGCGAGCCGGAGTTCGTGCGGCGGACCCGGAAGTCCTACGACGAGGTCGCGGAGGTCTACGCGGAGCGAATCCGCGACGAGCTCGCGGCCAAGCCGCACGACCGCGCCGTCCTCGGGGTGTTCGCGGAACTCGTGAAGGGGCCGGTCGCCGATGTCGGGTGCGGTCCCGGGCGGGTGGCCGCGCACCTCGACGGCCTCGGGGTCACGGCGTTCGGCATCGACCTCGCGCCGGGGATGATCGCGGTGGCGCGCCGGCTGCATCCGCGGCTGCAGTTCGAGATCGGCTCGATGCTCTCGCTGCCCCTCGACGACGGCGCGCTCGGCGGCATCGTGGCGTGGTACTCGATCATCCACGTGCCGGACCCGCTGCTGCCCGACGTGTTCGCGGAGTTCCGCCGGGTGCTGGCGCCGGGCGGCTACCTGCAGCTGGCGTTCCAGGTCGGCGACGAGCCGCTGCACCTCACGGGCGGCCCCGTGATCTCACTCGACTTCCACCGCCGCCGCCCCGATCGGGTGGCGAAACTGCTGGACGAGGCCGGCTTCACGGAACGCGCCCGACTGGTCCGCCCCGCCGACGAGGACGGCCCATACCCGGAGCGAACGCCGCAGGCCTTCCTGCTGGCACGAGCACGGTAGTCGCCCGACCAGCCCCACGACGCGTTGCCGGCGTGACATACTGCCGCGGGGATGCGCCGATTGGCGCAGACTGGGGACTCTGGGGAGAGTAGATGTCGACGCCTGATGGCGGCATGCCGAAAGCTGACTACGCGATCCAACCGAAGGACGTCGAGGACGGAATCCGGCGGTTCCTGGCGCCGGTGATCAGTGGACTTCACACCAGCCGGGACTCGTTCGCCGCCGCGCACGGTGAGGTCGAGGCCGGGCGCGGCGACCCGGGTTCGGGCTGGGTCGGCGGTGAGGGGAACGGTGACGTTCGGGCGGCGAGCGCCGCGTTCCTCGATGTGGTCGCCGCGCAGCTGGGACCGCTGAGCGACGAACAGGCCGAGATGGTCACGTCGCTGGAGGAGTACGAGGCGGGGCTGCGCGGGCACATCGACTGGATCCGCACCACCGAGGACCGGATCGCCAACCGGTTCCTGGAGATCGAGCGCGACCTCGACGAGCGGGAGTGGTGACCATGGCGCTGCCCCCTGGTCGCGACGCGGTCTCCGTGCCCGGCTTGGACGACGCGGTCAACCCGCAGCTCACCCGGGCGGCCGGCGAGGTCGGCGCGTGGATCGAGTACCTGCTGCGTCCGGAGGACAACGACGGCCCGCGGGTCTACCGGTCCCGGTTCGACGAGGGCGACAACCCGTTCCCCCGCCGCAACGAGGATCTGGACAGCAAGAGCCACGAGTTCGAGACCGTGTCGATCCTGGCCGACTACGCCAACGATCCGGACGCGCTCCTGCGGCCGGTCCAGGCCATCGCCGGCCTGCGCCACGACGTCATCGGCGCCACCTACGACAAGCTCCTCGACGGCTACTTCACCTGGAGCACCAACGACACGGATCCCGGGCCCGAGGCGATCGACGACAAGACCCTCCGATACTTCGAGATGAACTCGGCGCGCATGGACTGGGCGCAGATGCGCACGGGCTGGGTAGGCGCCGAAGCCAACGCCGCGTACATGTACGAGAAGGGCTTCATCAGGTTTCAGTTGGTCAACGAGAACTGCCTGTACATCATCGCCGAGCACCTGGCCAGGTACTCAGCCATCTTCGACAAGGCGGGCCGGGACCTGCTCGAGTTGATGGACGCCTTCACCACGGAGTGCGCCAACTACGAGCCCACCGGCGGTGGGGACCTGGCACTGGACGTCATGTCGATCGTGGTCGACGTCATCATCGGGGCCACGGTCACGGTGCTCACCGGCGGCATCGGCACGACCGCCAAGGAGCTTCTCAAGGGCGCGGCGTCCACGGCACTCAGCAACGGGATGCACCAGGCCGCAGCTGAGAAGAAGGAGAAGCACCTCACGCTCGACAAGCACTACGACCTCCGCGACACCACGCGGCAGTACCTGGAACGAGTCGAGGCGATCGAGCGCGAGGTCGCCGACGCCGTCAACGGACTGGCTGGTTCCCTTCGCCGGTTGGTGGCGCAGAAGCGTGAACTTCGCGAGTACGAGACCGACACCGTCGGCGGACCCAAATCCACCAAGCTCCCGCACCCCGCCGACTTCATGCCAAAGTAAGAGAACTCACCGGTCGTCGGTGATGGTCGACAGCACATCGGCGGCGATTCTCTTGGCCAGTCCGCATTCCGAGCTGCCGTCGGTGTCCTGCGAGACCACGGAGAAAAACAGCAAGTCGTTCAGCCCGACCGCGTAGTAGCAGGACGGCGGGCCGGGGGGAACGTCGCTCTTGTTGGACAGGTACGTCGAGACGGCGGGGAAGCCGTCCAAGACCTGCGGTTCCCATCGTGTACTTACCGACCGGGTCCGGTACAGATCTTGGAGGCCCGCCCAGTCGGTGGCGTAGCGCACGCTGACCAGGCGGTCGGCCCTGCGGTAGCGGCATTCCGAACCGCTCACGTCCGACACCTCGGGCTCGCCACTGTCCAGTTCGAACTTCCGCCGCTGCTCGGCCGTGAGGCTGGTGCAGGGCTTCTCGATGAACGCCTTGGGAGTGATCGGGTTGGGCACGGCAGGCGCCTTGTCCGGATCGTCGGGGAAGCTCACCGTCGCGCTCGTGGGCGCCGGGTCGGCACCCTCCCCGCCGTCGCATGCGACGAGGGAGAAAGCGAGCACTATCGCCGCGGAAGCCGCCGCGGCGCGGTGCCGAGAAGCCATTCGAATCCCCCAGGTTTCATCGAGCCGCGGGTTGAAGTGTATCGGGATTCAGGCTCGCCGGTGGTTCGAACGGTGACGCCCGCACCAGCGGCGGGTTCGGCCGTTCGTGCGGTCCAGGAAAGGCTCCGCACACGTCTCGCAGCGCTTGACGCGCGACCAGCCGGCCACCGCGACCAGCGCCACGAGGCCGGCGGCCGCGGTGGCCAGCTCGTCCGTCCGATCCGACGCGGTCACGTGCACCACCCGCCAGCCGTCGCCCACCGCGGCCAGGCGCGGGCTCACGCCCAGCCCGGCGAGCAGCGCGTTCAGCCGCGCCGCGGCGGTCGGCTCGTCGGGCAAGGCGGCGACCACTGTGGACAGCCCGGACGTCAGCTGGCGCTCGGTCGCGGCGAGGGCCGGGTCGAGGGTGCGAAAGGGTGGCACCGCGGCGGGTCTCATTCCGTTATGGACACTCCCATCGAGCGTGCCGTGCCGGCGACGATGCGCATCGCCGCGTCGACGTCGGTCGTGTTGAGGTCGGGCAGCTTGCGCTCGGCCACCGCGCGCAGCTGGTCGCGGGTGAGGCTGCCGGCGCCGTTGTGGCCGGGCGTCGACGATCCCTTGCCGCCCAACGCCTTTCTGATGAGGGACGAGGTCGGCGGGGTCTTCAGGCGCAGCTCGAACGTGCGGTCCTCTAACACGGTGATCACCGCGGGCACGGTGTCGCCCCGCTGCCCGGCGGTCGCCGTGTCGTAGGCACGCTTGACCTCGACCAGGTTCACGCCGCTCTGGCCGAGCATCTTGCCCAGGTCCATCATCGGCGCGTCACCGGCGGGCATCTCGATCGTGACCCGGAACGTCTGCTTCTTCGGTGGCATGCAGCCGAGGCTAGGAATTGACGTAACGTGAAACTCAAGCGCGATTTCGCGAGCGGCCAGCCCGCGGCCGTACTGGACGTCGGCGGCGCGCTCGGCGCCCAGCCTCGCGGCCCGACTGTCCGATCCGGACGGTCGGGCTGGTGCTGGAACTCACGCGCGCACCGAATGCGAGCCGTCGACGCTCGGGGCCACCGCGCACGTGCTCGTGGCCGCCCGCCGGTAATCCGCTTGCCCGGGTGTGCTGGACTGGCGCCATGGATCGGGAGGCCGTGCTGGCGGCGTTCGACGAGCAGCTACGCAACTCGGTCCGGCCGAGCCTCGGCGGCGGCTGGTTCGAGCGAGCCGGACACGTGATCCGCTGTGTCAGCCCGTCGCCGCGCGGGTGGAACGGCGTGGACTGGTCCGACCTCGACGAGACGACCGCCGACGCGGCCATCGCCGAGCAGGTCGCCTACTTCGCGAGCCGGGGGCGCTCCTTCGAGTGGAAGTTCTACGCCCACGACAAACCGGACGATCTGCCCGATCGGCTGCGCGCGGCGGGGCTCGAGCCCGAGGTGGCGGAGGCCCTCATGGTCGCCGACACCGCGTCCGTCCCCGCCGACCTGCCGGCACCCGAGGGCATCGAGCTGCGCACCGTCACCGACGAAACCGGCCTGGAGCACGCCCTGGTCGTGCACGACGAGGTGTTCGGCGGTGACCATCGCCCGATGGTCGCCGACCTGCGCGAGCGACTGCGCTCGGACCCGAACGCGCTGGCCATGGTCGTGGCGACGGCCGGCGAGCAGCCCGTCAGCGCGTCGCGGATCGAGTTCCACTCGGGCACCGACTTCGCGAGCCTGTGGGGCGGCGGCACGCTGCCGGGATGGCGCCGGCGCGGCATCTACCGCGCGATGGTCGCCCACCGCGCCCGGCTGGCCGCCGAGCGCGGCTTCACCTACCTGCGCACCGACGCCATGCCGGCGAGCCGCCCGATCCTCGAGAAGCTCGGCTTCACCCGTCTCAGCACGACGATCCCGTTCACGTCACCGGCTTGATGCCGTCGCGGTGGCGGCGCGCCAGGTCCTGGTAGATCGACGGGTTGCCGTCCACCCACAGCTTGGCGTCGCCGGACAGCGGGACGAACTTCTTCGCCGGCGAGCCGTAGGCCACGGTCTCCGCGGGGACCGACCAGCCGGGTGTGACGGTCGAGCCGGCCGCCACCATCGCGCGGTCGCCGATCACCGCGCCGTCGAGCACGGTGGCGCCGTTGCCGATCAGGGCCGCCGCGCCGATCGTGCAGTGGTGGATCATGCACAGGTGTCCGACGGTCGCACCCGGGCCGACCTCGCAGGTCCCCTCCCCCACGTGGATCACCGAGTTGTCCTGCACGTTCGCGCCGGCGCGGATCACGATCGCGCCGAAGTCGGCTCGGAGCACCACGCCGTACCAGACCGAGGCGCCCGCCTCGACGAGCACGTCGCCGACCAGCGTGGCGGTCGGCGCGATCCAGGCGTCCGGGTGGATCTTCGGGCTCTTGCCCTCGAAGGCGAACAGCGGCATGCCCACACCGTAGGTCAGGCCGCCGCGAACACCGCCTCGACCAGCGCGGACGAGCGCGGGTCGACCATTCCGCCGGGCAGCATCTGGTTGACGACGTAGCCGAACGCCACGCCGCGCTCCGGGTGCGCGAAGCCGACCGAGCCGCCGAGCCCGTAGTGCCCGAACGACCCGGGCCCGGCCATCGGGCGCAGCGGGTAGCTCAGCTGGAAGCCGAGGCCGAACCGGCTCTCGATGCCCAGCACCCGATCGGTGCCCTCGGCCTGCGGCGTGGTCGCGGCGGCCAGCGTCTCCGGCGCCAGCAGCCGCACACCGTCGATCTCGCCGAGGCACGCCGCGTACATGGTGGACAGTGCGCGGGCGGTGCCCATACCGTTCGCGGCGGGCATTTGCGCGGCCCAGGCAGCACGGTCGTTCATCACCGCGAAGACCTGGTTCGGGACGAAGAAAGCCTTGTGCGCCAACTGGTTCGGGTCGAGCATCAGCGCGGTCAGCGGGTCCGGCGGGGCGCCCGGCGCGGGCGGCGGCGCGAGCACGAGCGGCGCCACGCGGTCCATTTCGGACTCCGGCAGGCCGACGTGGAAGTCGATGCCGAGCGGCCCGGCGATCTCCTTGGCCAGCAGCTCCCCCGGCGTCAGCCCGGTGATCCGGGACAGCACCTCGCCGACCAGCCAGCCGTAGGTCATCGCGTGGTAGCCGTGCGCGGTGCCCGGCTCCCACACCGGCGCCTGCGCGGCGAGGGCGTCGACCATCGGCGTCCACCGGTAGGCGTCGACCATGGGGATGACCGGGTCGACGAACGGCAGACCGACCTGATGGCTGAGCAGCCAGCGCACCGGCACCGCCGCCTTGCCGGCGGCCGCGAACTCCGGCCAGTAGGCGGCGACCGGCGCGTCGAGGTCGAGCTCGCCGCGTTCGACGAGGCGCAGCGCGCAGATGGCCAGCGCGCCCTTGGTCGCGGAGGCCACCATCTGCAGCGTGCGGCGGGTGTAGGGCTCGTCGCGTGCGGGCGAGACGAGCCCGCCGACCAGGTCGACGACCTCCCGCCCGCCGACCCACACGCTGCACGCCGCGCCGATCTCGCCGTGCCGGGCGAAGTTCGCCTCGAACACGTCGCGCACCCGCTCGAACCCGGCCGCGACCGTGCCGTTCACCTCGACCATGGTCAGCCATCCTTCTCGGCGCGGGTGACGAGCTCGCGGACCAGCGCGGCGACCTCGTCCGGGGTGAAGTGCATGCCGTTCTCGCCGATGCTGACCTCGAACTTGCAGCGGTCGGGCAGCGGGTCGGTCTGCGCGCGGAGGAACAGCTGCACGCCGCGCTCGGTGATCATGTCCTCGCTCGCCTGGCCGGCGGCGGCCGGCGAGACCGGCAGGTGCACGTGGAACATCGGCGTCAGCGGCGGGTCCGGCCGAACCGAGGCGACGCCGTCGGCTGTGAGCGCCGCGGCGACCGCGACCGCGTGGTCGCGGAAGGCGGCCTGCCGGTCCACCATGGTGTCGAGGCCGATGAGCCCGGCGACAGCGAGCGGCCAGGCGTCCGGAATCGCGCCCCCGAGCCGGCGCCGCCAGGTCTCCGCCTCGGCGATGACGTCCGCCGGGCCGGCCAGCACGGCGCCGCGGATGCCTTCGAGTCCTTTGTAGAGCGAAACGTAGACGGTGTCGAACAGGCCGGCGATCTCGGCGTGCGGGCGGTCGTAGTACGGCTGGGCCTCCCAGATGCGGGCGCCGTCCAGATGCGCGGCGGCGCCCTGCGCGCGGGCCCAGCCGACCTGCGCGACGAGGTCGTCCCAGGTGGGCAGCAGACCGCCGAGCTCGCGCTGCGGCAGCTCGATCAGCAGCGCGGCGGGCCGCTCGCCGACCGCCTCCAGGTCGTCGAGGGTGAGCAGCGAGTGCCGCTCCCCGGCGGCGACGAAGCGCAACCCGTGAACGGCGGCGTACCCGCGCTCCTCCCAGAGGTCCAGGTGGTTCAGCGGATGAGCGACGAACGCGCGGCGGCCGGTGCGCTCGGCGTGGATGCGCAGCACGGTCTGCTGGGCCATGGTGCCGCTGGGGAAGAAGAGGGCGCGCGGCTTGCCGAGGAGCTCCGCGAGCCGGTGCTCCAGCCGCGCGGTGGGCGCGTCGTCGCCGTAGAGCTCGGTGTCCTCGGGCAGCCAGTCGAGCATCCGACGCAGCATGTTGGCGGGCTTGCGGCGCAACGGGGCGTGGCTCACCAGGGAGCGCCGGATGGCCTTCTCGTTCATGGCCTCCAGTCTGCTCGCTGTGCGAGGCCGCCCGGGCTGTCCGTGTCCGGTGGCCCGGCAAGTCCTCACAAAGGCAGCCGCAAAGACACTTCTGGCCCCAGATCCGGTCCCACGAATGGGGCGAATCTGGGGCCATCAGGCTTCTGACCTGGAGCCGCCTGTCGGAATCGAACCGACGACCTGCTCATTACGAGTGAGCCGCTCTGGCCGACTGAGCTAAGGCGGCGAAGCGGGATAAGTGTAGCTGGCGGCCGGCCGTCACCTGCAGGGCACCGGCGTCGTTAGGGAGTCGGACACAGGTCGGGGACCGTGACTGCATTGAGGAGGCGCCGGCCGATGCGTGGACGCTTGACCGTCACCACGGCGTTGCCGCTGGTGGCCGTTGTGCTTGCGCTTTCCGCGCCCCCGGCGGTCGCGCAGCCGGTGACCACGCCGGTTCCGACACCGAACGACCCCAACTCCCCGCCCATGTCCGCGCCGGTCGGGCCGGCGCCCACGGCGCACGCCGTCGGGGACTCCGGGACCGGGCTCGGGATCATCCGGATCCTCCCCAACTCCGCGCCCACGCGCGCAATCGCGCCGGGAGCCGAGGACAAGCTGCCCAAGCAGGCCGCGGCCGAGTTGGGCTTCGGGCTCGCCACGGCGCAGGCGAACTCCGAGTCCTTCCTCGCGTTCGAGCGGGCCGTCGCCGAGGCCGCGCCCGGCGGGGTCGCCATCCAGGGCGCCAGCCCCCAGGCGCCGGGCGCGCTCGCGCAGACCGCGCCGCCCAACAACCCGCAGCCCACGACCAGCGGGCTCGAGCTGCCGTCGACCCCACTCGACGCGCTGATCACCGCTCGCGGGCTCAGCGGGCAGGTCCACGCGCAGTGGGACGACCAGCTCGGCCCGTGCGTGGACACCATCTCCGACGCGTCCACCGAGGTCGGCAGCTTCTCGGCGGTCAACGCCATCCCGACGCTCCCCGACGTCGCCGACCTGTCCGGCGTGCTCGACTCGCCCAAGCTGACCGCCCGGCAGGACAAGGCCGTCATCGACGGGCTCAAGCAGCTCGCCGGCCCGCTGAGCACGCTCGGCGGCGTCCTCTCCGGCGACTCGAACCCCAAGGCGGACGGCACCGGCTCGCTGCTCAGCCTTCCGAACACGCTGTCCGCACGGTCGACGGTCCGGCTGGTCGACATCGAGGGCTCGAAGAACAAGGCAGTCCAGTCGACCTCGACGCTCCAGGTGGCGAAGCTCCGCCTGCTCGCCGGCACGCCGTTCGCGATCGAGATCCGCGTGGTGAGCCAGCCGACGCTGCAGGTGACCTCGACGGGCGACCCGGACTCCTCGACGGTCGAGTACACCGCGCCGGTGCTCGAGGTGTGGCAGGGCGGCAAGCGGCTCGGCGGCCTCGACGCGGCGAACCCGAAGCTCGACGTGCCCATCGGGCTGCCGCTGCCGGACGTCGCGGGCGCGAAGGACATGCCGATCATCGGCAACCTGCTGGCGAACGGCCGGCCCTTCACGGACGCCCTGCGCAAGCTCGACCTGGGCGTGCTCCGCATCGGCGTGGCGCAGCTCGACGAGCGCGGCGCGGAGATGACCGACCCTTTCAAGGGCTACCAGCTCGGCGCGACGGCGCGGATGCTCGACCTGCAGGTGCTGCCGACCTCGGCGCTGGGCCTGCCGAACCTGCCGTCGGCGCTGGCGCAGGTGTCGCTCGGCGAGCAGGTGGCGCGGGCGTACGCGCCGACGGGCGGAGTCGTGTGCGCGCCGCCGTCGGACAACCCGTCGCCGCCGCCGACGCCGGAGCCGCAGGGCATGAAGCCGCCGCCGGGCCTGGCCTACACGACGATGGCGTACAAGACGATCCCGATGTTCTGGACCGGCACGGCGATGTTGCTCGTCGGCGTGGTGCTGGTGGCGGCGCTGCCGAATACCGCGCGGCGGCCGCGGGTGTACGCGCCGGTTGGCGGAGTGCGGCCGATCGGGCTGCCTCCGGACCGGGCGGCGAAGGACGACCGGGAGCTCAGCGCCGCGGTCGAGGACGATCGAGAGCCCGCCACGGCGAAGGATCGCGAACTCAGCACCACAGCGGACTCGGCGCCTGCCGCGGCGAAGGACCGTGAGCTCAGCGCCACCGAGGACGACCGGGAGCTGGTGGCCGAGGCTGGCTCGACTCCGGCTGAAGCCACGGAAGGCGTCGATGCGGAGAGCGCCACGGCGGAGGTCGACAGCGAGCCGGTGGCTGCCGCGTCGCCGGAGTCCGAGGCGAGCCCGGAACCGACCGAGGCCGACGCCACGGGCGAGGAGAAGCCACAGAGTGGGCCTGCGACGGAGCGGCGGTTGCCGTTGATGCCGAAGAAGCGCCCGAAGAACTAGCCGGGATGTGGGGCCGCCGCCGTGCTGGCGGCGGCCTCCGGCCCCCGATTTCCAGCCTAGCGACGAGGGCTGACAATTCGGGTTCGGCTATCCACAGGGCAAATGTCAGCCCGCTCCGGGCAGATCAGCCGTGGTGCAGGGTGGTCAGCATCGCCTCGATGGCGATTCTGGGCTTGACGTTCAGCTCCAGTGCTTCGCGGCAGGCGAGGACCGCCTCGAGGCGGCGCAGCGTCGACTCCGGGGGCCAGGTGTTCGCCGCCTTGCGGGCGTCGGACTCGCGGTCCGGGTGGTTCAGGGCCGCGGGCGCGCTGCTCGTCACGACGAGGACATCCCGGTAGAAGCCGGCCAGGTCGACCAGTGCCAGGTCGATCGCGTCGCGCTGGGTCCTCGTGGCTCGGGACTTCTGGCGGCGCTCCAGCTCCTTGATCGCCGCCGCGCTGCCGCGGGTCGCGGACGCCGTGCCCTTGCCCGTGCCGCCGTGGCCCATGGCCGTCTTCAGCGCTTCCTTCTCCGCCTCGTCGCGGGTGCCGCTCACCTCGCTGGCGTCAGCCTCGGCGGACTTGACCAAATCGTCCGCGCAGGTGAAGGCGTCCGAGAGCCGCTGCAGCGACAGCGGGATCCGCAGCACGGACTCGCGGCGCGCGCGGGCCGCCTCGTCCGTCGCCAGGCGGCGGGCGCGCCCGACGTGGCCACCACACACCGACGCCGCCCAGTTCGCCATCTCCTGAGGAATCCCGTCGCGGGCGTGGAGCACCTCCGCGATCGCCGGCGCCGACGGGGTGCGCAGGCCCAGATGCCGGCACCGCGAGCGGATCGTCACCGGAACATCGTCCGGGTGGTCCGACGGGGCGCACAGGAGGAACACCGTCCGCTCCGGCGGCTCCTCGACCGACTTCAGCAGCGCGTTCGCCGCGCCCTCGGTCAGCCGGTCCGCGTCGGTGATGATCACGACCTGCCACCGTGCCCCGGTCGGGCGGCGGGCGGCGATCTGCACCAGAGCCCGCATCTCCGCCACCGAGATCGAGAGGCCCTCGGGAACCACCACGTGCACGTCCGCGTGCGTGCCGGCCATCGCCGTCCGGCAGCCGGGGCAGGAACCACAGCCGACGCCGGTCTCGCACTGCAGCGCCGCCGCGAACGCCCGCGCCGCGACCGAGCGGCCCGAGCCGGGCGGGCCGGTGAACAGCCACGCGTGCGCGACCGCCGACGCCGAACCGCTGAACGTCCCGTCGACCATCGATGCCGCGACCTGCGCCGACGACGTCAGGACCGACACGGCCTCGGGCTGCCCGACGACCTGGTCCCACACGGTCATGTGGAATCTCCGGCCGGCACCTTCGACAGGCCGGCGCTCGGTAGCAGGCTCGCGAGCCGCCGGCCGGCGAGCGCGGTCTGGACCGCGAGCCGCACCCGGTCGGCGACCTGCTCCGGCGTGCCGTCCGCGTCGACCACCACGTACCGGTCCGGATCGGCCGACGCCATCTCCGTCAACACCCGCTGCACGTGCCAATGATGCTGCGTCGGTTGGGGCGCGCCGTCACCGGCCAGGGTGCTCGGGTCGCGGTCCAGCAGAATCGTCACGTCCGGCCGCAGTCGCGCGGTCGCCCAGTCCGCCAGGCCTTCCAGCTCGGCCGGGTCCAGTCCGGCTGCGGCGGACAGGTGCGCCAGCGGGCTGTCCACGAACCGCTCCATCACCACGAGCGCGCCCCGCTCCAGCGCCGGCCGGATCTGCCGCTCGACGATGTCCGCGCGCACGGCCGCGGCGACCAGGGCGTGTGCTCGGGCGCCGGACAGGTGCGCCCCGGTGAGCACCGACCGCAGCCGTTCGTCGTCCAACGCGGGGTCGGTCGCCAGCAGCACCTCCTTGGTGCCCGGCCCCTTCATCCAGTCGGCGAGCAGGCGCGCCTGCGTGGAGGTGTCCTCGACGACGTCGCCCTCCATCGCGACGAGCAGGCCGGTGGACCGGCGCGGCTTGCGGCGGATCGCGGCGAGCAGGTCGGCGAGGATCGGCTCCGTGCGCCGGTCGTCCATCTGCCGGTACGCGATCACCCCGACGAGGGCGGCGAGCAGGCCGGCGGCGAGCAGCACCGGGCGGGTGCCGTCAATGGTCATCGGCCGGCCCCACATGATGATGTTGCGCGGCTGGACGAGCCCGACCAGCAGCGGCGTGACCGCCATCGCGAGCGCCAGGATGATCTTCATCAGCGCCTGGTAGATCGCGTTGATCCGGCCGCGGATGGCGTCCTCGACCTGGGTGCCGATGATCGTCACGCCGGTGAGGAAGGCCGCGCCGGCGCACGCCCCGAGCACCATCACGGTGAACAGCGAGACGGCCAGGTGCGGTGACAGCGCGACCAGGCACAGCATGATCCCGGCCAGCACGATGGCGATGCCGAACAGCCGGTTGTGCGGCAGCCGCCGGGCGAGCTTCGGCGAGCCGGCCATGCCGACCGCGAGCCCGATGAACATCGCGACGAACAGCAGACCGAACGCCGACTCGCCACCGCGGAGGCTGTTCGCGTACAGCTTCGCCGAGCCGATCAGCGCGCCGGCGGCCGCGAACGCGCCGATCATGCCGATCAGCAGCCCCCGGACGATCGGCGTGCTGCGCACGAACCGCGCCGCATCGCGGACCATCGTGGCGAAGCCCAGCTTCTCCTGGTCCGCCATGCGTTCCTTGCGTGGCACCGCGTCGCGCAGGGACAGCTCCGGGATCCGGGTGGCCACCAGGATCGCGCTGGTCAGGTACAGCAACCCGTTGATCACCAGGATGATCTTGGCGATGCCGAGGCCGGCCGGGTCGGGTTGGATGTTGAGGTTCGTGGTGATGCCGGTGATCGCCGCGTACAGGCCGGCGCCGCTGATCACCGCGATGCCGTAGGTCATCACCATGCCGAGCTGGTTCGCCGTCTCGACCTGGTCGGGCCGGCGCAACATGTTGGGCACGGCCGCGTCCTTGGACGGGATCCACATGATCGCGCAGCAGCCGATCAGGAAGTTCCCGATGAACAGCCACAGTGTCGAGCCCACGACCGCGATCGACATGAACAGCGCGCAGCGCAGCACGTCGCAGATCACCATGACCTTGCGGCGGTCGAACCGGTCCGCGAGCAGACCGCCGAGCGGGGCGAACAGCAGCCCGGGCAGCAGCTGGGTGAGCACGACACCGGCGAACGCGAAGCTCTGCGCCTGGTACCCCTCGGTGAGCTTGGTGACCAGTCCGGTCAGCGCGAGCAGTGACAGCCAGTCACCGATGCTGCACAGGTAGGTGACTCCCCAGAGGCGACGAAAGCCGCGAATAGCGAGGACACTGCGCGCACGGTGGGTGATGGACGCGTTCGACTGGCTCGGCGCCTTAACGCCGACATCCGGATCGAAGTCCGCGCCCCCGCTGATACCCGCCACCCCATCTCCACGCAGCCCCGCAGCTCCAGAGTAGCTCGGACGAGCATGTTCGGATGGCTCGGACCGTAGTGGGTGGACGGACGCGACGCCCGTCCGGGGTACGGCGTGTCAGCCGAATACGGACGCGATCGTGTCGATGAAGCTCGCCAAGACCACGATCCCGAGCACAACCATCACCAGGAGTAACACCATGATGAGTGTCACACTGCCGGTCGACGAATGGTTCGGGGATCCCGGTGGCGGCTTCGGCCCCCGGCGCATGAGCCCGGCCGGCAGCCGGATCCGCCGCGACCGCTCACCCGACGTGATCACGTTCAGCGTCCGGGGCGAGGGGACGGCGCGCTGGGCCGGGATGGTGGGCGGCGTCACTCGGGTGACGCCGCCACGCGTCGGCACCCTGGCGGGCAGCGAGGAAACCGGCGCCTGGGCCGGCTCCGCCGCGGCCTGGGTGGGCACCTGCGAGACCGGCACCTGAGCCACCGGCGCCGGTGCGGCGGGTGGCGCTGCCTGGGCCGGGGTCTCGCCGGCCGACGCGCCGAAGTAGTCCACCATCGGTGTCATCGCGTTGAGGTCCAGCTCGGAGTCCTCGTCCAACACCGCGGCCATCGCCTCGCGCACGGCGGAGATGTCCGGCAGCGGCGGCTCGGTGACCCGTACTCGCAGCGGTACGGGCTCGTAGCCAATCCCGGTCACCAGGCCGGCGACCGGATCGGACAGCACCGGCGGCGGAACCGGGTCCTGGGTTCCGTCGTTCGTCATGCCAACTCCTTCGAGCTACCTGTTCGTCACTCCGTGTACCAGGTTACGGCCCATCGGCGTGCCGGGCGAGATACGCCTGCCGAACGGCGAGGCTGACGCGCACCTCGGCGATCAACGGCTCGAAGAAAGCCTTGCGGTACAACGGGTCCGTGGCCGTGGAAGCGGTGAAGTACAGCCCGGAGAAGGCAGCCAGGAAGATGGCCAGCTGTACCAGCGCGTTCGGCAGCAGCAGGTGGACGCCGAACAGCGTGCCGGTCTGCTCGAACGCCTCCTTGCCGAGCCACGAGATGATCACCTCGTCCTCGACCGCGAGCTCGCCCAGCCCGATGAACAGGCAGAACACCAGCACGGCGAGCAGCGCGATCTGCAGCGCCTGCGCGAGGAACAGCACGAGCATCAGGTTCGCGCGCTCGCGGCGGCTCAGCCGCACGGCGTCGGGTCCGCTCTCGACGGCCAGGTCCGCGAGCCTGGCCGGCAGGGCGGGCAGCGAGGCCGAGCTCGCCTCGTCGACCATCCCGCGCAGCTCGTCGCGCAGCGTCGCGATCATGAACAGCACCGAGAGCGCCGACAGCGACGCCACCACGAGCCACAGCTGCTTGCGCGGCAGCGCGTCGGCGATCTGCCACATCTCGGTGGAGAAGAACGCGAACAGCACGACCAGGACCAGCAGCGGCAACGCCTGGGTCGCCATCGCACCGACCTTGCCGAGCTGGTTGAACGCGCGCCGCAACGCCCACGCGAGGATCGACCCGGCACCGGCGTACACGCCCGCGAGCACGAACAGCGTGAGACCGCCGTTGATCGCGAGGCTCAGCCCCAGCGGCGAGCGCAGCCCGGCCGCCCACTCCACCACCGGCAGCACGGGCACGACCAGCACCAGCACCGTTCCGGCGAGGACCAGCCGGCCGGGCCGGTCAAGCGAGCGCATCCAGCGCGACACGCCCCACCCCGCGAGGACGGGGACGACGAGCGCGGCCACGGTGATCGCGAGGAGCCCGAAGACCCACGCGGTGTTGTTCAGCCGGCGGGTGAGCTCCGCCGGGTCCACCGTGAGCGACCGGGCGAGCAGCGTCGACAGCGGGTCGTTGATCAGCAGGAAGGTCAGCGCGGGTGCGGCACGCCGCAGGATCGCCGAGCCGCGCCGGTCGTGCCGGACGACGAGCGGCAGCCCGCGGTGGCGCAGGGCCGCCTCGAGGCGGGCGCGGTCGCTGTCGACCTCTCGGGGCGGGTCCAGCTGGGCGGCGGGATCTTCACTCACGCGAGGACCGTAGCCAAGTCAGGACTTGGACCTGGCCGTGGCCTTCTTCGCGGGCGCCTTGCGGCGGGTCGTGGTCCGCTTGGGCGCCGGGCCCTTCGCGCGCTTCTCGGCGAGCAGCTCGGCCGCGCGCTCGTCGGACAGCGTCTCGACGCTGTCCGCCTTGCGCAGGGACGCGTTGAACTCGCCGTCGGTGACGTACGGGCCGAACCGGCCGTCCTTGACCACCATCGGCTTGCCGGACACCGGGTCGTTGCCGAGCTCCTTGAGCGGCGGCGCGGACGCGGCGGCCTGCCGGCCACGGCGCTTTGGCTCGGCGTAGAGCTTGAGCGCCTCGTCGATGGTGACCGAGAAGATGTCCTCCTCCTTGCCCAGCGACCGGGAGTCGGTGCCCTTCTTCAGGTACGGGCCGTAGCGGCCGTTCTGCGCGGTGATCTCCTCGCCGCTGTTCGGGTCGTTGCCGACCACGCGCGGCAGCGACAGCAGCTTGAGCGCGTCGTCGAGCGTCATCGACTCGATGGCCATCGACTTGAACAGCGAGCCGGTGCGCGGCTTGGGCTTCTTGGCCTTGCTGGTGCCGTTCTCCGCGGGCTCGGGGAGGATCTCCGTGACGTAGGGCCCGAAGCGGCCCTCCTTGGCGACGATCTCGTGACCGGTCACCGGGTCCGTGCCGAGCGTGCGGCCCTCGACCGGGGTGGCGAACAGCTTCTCGGCGATCTCGACGGTCAGCTCGTCCGGCGGCATGTCCTCGGGCAGGTTGGCCCGCTGCGGGTTGCCGCTGGGATCGGGGCCGTCGCCGTCGCGCTCGAGGTAGGGGCCGTACCGGCCGACCCGCACGACCACGGCGCGGCCGGTCTCGTCGGCGAACAGCGGGATGGAGTTGATCTCCCGCGCGTCGATGGTGTCGACCCCGGAGCCCACGAGTTTCTTGAGCCCGCCCGAGCGACCGACCGAGCCCTCCTTGCCGATCTCGCCGCCGAAGTAGAACCCGGTGAGCCACTGCGTGCGCTGCTGCTCGCCGGACGCGATGCGGTCGAGCTCGTCCTCCATGGCGGCGGTGAAGTCGTAGTCCACCAGCCGGCCGAAGTGCCGCTCCAGCAGGCCGACCACGGAGAACGCGATCCAGGACGGCACGAGCGCGGAGCCTTTCTTCCACACGTAGCCGCGGTCCTGGATGGTGTTGATGATCGACGCGTAGGTCGACGGCCGGCCGATGCCCAGCTCCTCGAGGGTCTTCACCAGGCTTGCCTCGGTGTAGCGCGGCGGCGGGCTCGTGGTGTGGCCGTCCGGGTTGAGCTCGGTGGCCGTCACGCCCTGGCCCTTGGTGAGCTGCGGCAGCCGGCGCTCGGCGTCGTCGGCCTCGCCGCCCGCCTCGGTGTCGACGGCCTCGACGTAGGCGCGCAGGAAGCCGGCGAACGTGATCGTGCGGCCGGACGCGGCGAAGGTGCACTCCTCGCCGCTGGCCGCGGTGCCGGTGATCCGCACGCTCATCGTGGTGCCGCGGGCGTCGGCCATCTGCGAGGCGACCGTGCGCTGCCAGATCAGCTCGTAGAGGCGGAACTCGTCGGTCTCGAGCTCGCCGGCGACCTGGCCGGGGGTGCGGAACACCTCGCCGGCCGGGCGGATCGCCTCGTGCGCCTCCTGGGCGTTCTTGACCTTGCGGGTGTACTGGCGCGGCTGCGGGGAGACGTAGGCGTCGCCGTACAGCTCGCGGGCCTGCGACCGGGCCGCCGCGATCGCCGTCTCGGACAGCGTCGTGGAGTCGGTCCGCATGTAGGTGATGTAGCCGTTCTCGTACAGGCGTTGCGCGACCCGCATCGCCCGCTCCGCCGAGAACCGGAGCTTGCGGCCGGCCTCCTGCTGCAGCGTGGAGGTCATGAACGGCGCGTACGGGCGCCGCGTGTAGGGCTTCTCCTCGACGCTGGAGACCGCGAGCGCGGCGCCGGTCAGCGCGTCGGCGAGGCGACGGGCCTCGGTCTCGTCCAGGCGCAGCACCTGCGCGGTGGCCTTGAGCTGGCCGTCCTGGCCGAAGTCGCGGCCGGTGGCCAGGCGGGTGCCGTCGACCGACAGCAGCCGGGCACCGAAGTTGCGCGGGTCGGCGTCCTCGCCCGCGTCGAGCTTGGCGGAGATGTCCCAGTACGACGCGGGGACGAACTTCATCCGCTCGCGCTCGCGGTCCACCACGATCCGGGTGGCCACCGACTGCACGCGACCGGCGGACAGCCCGCGGGTGATCTTCTTCCACAGCACCGGGCTGACCTCGTAGCCGTACAGCCGGTCGAGGATGCGCCGGGTCTCCTGGGCGTCGACGAGGTCCTGGTCGAGGGGGCGGGTGTTCTCCGCGGCGGCGCGGATGGCCGACTCGGTGATCTCGTGGAAGACCATCCGGCTCACCGGCACCGTGGGCTTGAGCGCCTCCAGCAGGTGCCACGCGATGGCCTCGCCCTCGCGGTCGCCGTCTGTCGCGAGGTAGAGCTCGTCGACGGTCTTGAGGGCTTCCTTGAGCTCGGTGACGGTGGACTTCTTGTCCGGCGTGACGATGTAGATGGGCTCGAAGTCCTTGTCGACGTTGACGCCGAGGTTGGACCAGGACTCGCCCTTGTACTTGGCGGGCACCTCGGCCGCCTTGCGCGGCAGGTCCCGGATGTGGCCACGGGATGACTCCACGACGAAGTTCCGGCCGAGGTACGAGGCGATCTTGCGCGCCTTGGCCGGCGACTCGACGATCACCAGCCGCCGCGGCTCAGACCCGTTGGTCGACCCGCTCTTGTTCGTCTTGGTAGTGCCTGCCACGCTTGTCCCGCTCTCTTGTCGAGCTCACTCTCAGCTCGACAGTGTGCACGTTGCTCACCGTGATACCTACCCCCAGGTGCCTCGCGGCACACTTGACGGTGGCGGTATGCCCCTTTACCTGGGTAGCACGCTCAGGCCGTCCACCGCACGCGGGATCCCGCCGGCCAGTGGCTCTCGGCGGCTGCGGAGGGTGGCCGGCCGACGAGCTCGGCGAGCCTGGCGAGTCGCCGGCGGCCGGATATGCGCAGGCCAGGAGTGCCGTCCTCGGTTCGGTACGGGTTCGCTGGTAGGCCACAGAAAGTTACCGCGGCGGTCAGCGGCTCGTGCGTGTCGGGGGCGAGTGGGTCGAGCCCGAGTAGGTAGCTGCCGTCGATCCAGCTGCCGGCGGCGAGCACCCAGAGTCGCAACGACCCGCCGGCGAGGGTCAGCCCGGCCGGGCATGTCTTGTCCTCACCGGCGGTCCACGCGGCCGCCAGCGGGGTCAGGTCGCGGCGGAAGGCGGTGCGCAGCAGCAGCCCGTCCGCGGTCGAGTAGAGCGTGGCGTCGACCCCGCGCTCGCCGAGCGCCGCTCTGAGCGCGCGACCGCGCCAGGTCTCGTCGACGGGGATCGAGAGGCGCGCGGTGACGCCGCCGAAGCTCACCAGTCGGCCGGGTCCGCAGAGCAGGCCGGCGAGGTCGCCGCGAGCGGGTGAGTTCGCCTCGGCCGAGTAGAACGACAGCTGCGCCACCCTGCCGAGGATAGAACACCCGTTCGATGCTTGGAAACCGGAACGGGCCCACCACTGTGTCGTGGTGGGCCCGTTCCGGGGTGCTACGCGGTCAGGACGCGCCGTTGGTGACCGCCGGCGCCTCGGCGTCGGTGCGGTCCGCGGGGTTGTCCGCGATCGCGGTGCCGCGCCGCTTGGACACGAAGATCGCACCGGCGATCAGCAGCGTCGCGACGATGGCGATGGTGACCCGCACGCCGGTGTTCTCGTCCTCGCCGACCGAGAAGGCGACGACGGCGGGAGCGATCAGCAGCGAGACCAGGTTCATGACCTTGATCAGCGGGTTGATCGCCGGGCCGGCGGTGTCCTTGAACGGGTCGCCGACCGTGTCGCCGATGACCGTGGCCGCGTGGGCCTCGGAGCCCTTGCCGCCGTGGTTGCCGTCCTCGACCAGCTTCTTGGCGTTGTCCCACGCGCCACCGGAGTTGGCCAGGAAGACCGCCATCAGCGTGCCGGTGGCGATGGCGCCGGCGAGGTAGCCCGCCAGCGGGCCGACGCCGAGGCCGAAGCCGACGGCGATCGGGGCCAGCACGGCCATCAGGCCCGGCGTGGCGAGCTCGCGCAGCGAGTCGCGGGTGCAGATGTCCACGACGCGGCCGTACTCCGGGCGGACGGTGCCGTCCATGATGCCGGGGTTCTCGTGGAACTGGCGGCGTACCTCGAACACGACCGCGCCGGCGGCCCGGGACACGGCGTTGACCGCGAGCCCGGAGAACATGAACACGACCGCGGCACCGATGGCGATGCCGACGAGCACGTCCGGGCTGAACACGATGAAGTCGTTGAGGTCCAGGCTGGCGCCGGCCTCGATGAGCGCATCGGTGATCGCGGTCAGGTACGAGCCGAACAGCGCGGTCGCCGCGAGCACGGCGGTCGCGATCGCGATGCCCTTGGTGATCGCCTTGGTGGTGTTGCCCACCGCGTCCAGCTCGGTGAGGATGCCCGCACCCTCGCCCTCGACGTCACCGGACATCTCGGCGATGCCCTGCGCGTTGTCGGAGACCGGGCCGAAGGTGTCCATGGCCACGATCACGCCGACGGTGGTCAGCAGGCCACAGCCGGCGAGGGCGATCGCGAACAGCGCCACGAACAGCGAGCCGGACAGCAGGAACGCGCCGTAGACGGCGCCGCCGATGACGAGCGCGGTGTAGACCGCCGACTCGAAGCCGACCGAGATGCCGGAGAGGATCACGGTGGCCGCGCCGGTGAGCGAGGACCGGCCGACGTCCTTGACCGGCTTGTACTCGGTGCCGGTGTAGTAGCCGGTGAGCCACAGGATGATGCCGGCGAGCACGATGCCGATGAGCACGGCGACGGCGGCGATGAGCGCCGGGCTGCCGCTGATGTCGGTCTGCGCGGCGTCGGTGAGCTCGGAGAACGAGGTCGGTAGGAAGATGAACGCCGCCGCGGTGCACAGGATCGCGGAGATCAGCGCGGAGATGTAGAAGGACCGGTTGATCGCGGTGAGGCCGCTCTCGCCGACGCGGGCACGGGTGATGTAGACGCCGATGACCGCGGTGATGACCCCGAGGGCCGGCACGATCAGCGGGAACAGCAGCCCCTGCGAACCGAACGCAGTGGAGCCGAGGATCAGGGCGGCGACGAGGGTCACCGCGTAGGACTCGAACAGGTCCGCGGCCATGCCGGCGCAGTCACCCACGTTGTCGCCGACGTTGTCGGCGATGGTGGCGGCGTTGCGCGGGTCGTCCTCGGGGATGCCCTTCTCGACCTTGCCGACCAGGTCCGCGCCCACGTCGGCGGCCTTGGTGAAGATGCCGCCGCCGACACGCATGAACATCGCGATCAGCGCGGCGCCGAAGCCGAAGCCCTCGAGCACCTTGGGCGCGTCGCCCGCGTAGACGAGCACGACGACCGCCGCGCCGAAGAGGCCGAGGCCGACGGTCGACATGCCGACCACGCCACCGGTACGGAACGCGACGCGCATCGCGATCTCACGGCCGGCCTTCTCGCGGGACGCCGCGGCGACGCGCAGGTTCGCCTGCGTGGCCAGCCACATCCCGAGATAGCCGATCGAGAACGAGAACACCGCGCCGACGAGGAAGAAGAGTGAGCGCCCGATCCGCTCTCCCCAACCCTCGGCGGGGAGGAAGAACAGCACGACGAACACGATGCTGCCGAAGACCAGCAGCGTGTTCCGCTGCCGCTTCAGGTACGCACCGGCGCCTTCCTGCACCGCCTTGGCGATGTCCTGCATCTTCGAGGTGCCCTGGCCGGCGGCCAGCACCTCCTTCAGCAGCACGTAGCCAACGGCGAGGGCAGCGAGAGCGATCACGGCTACCACGACGACTATGCCGCGGTCACCGCCGGTCAGCGGCGGGCCTTCCGCTAGGTAGTGCCAGGACATCCGGTCCTCCAGGTACTTCTGCCTGATCTGGGCGCGATACACCGGGCGGCCTGACCGGGCCACGGCTTCACCCCTGATCAGGTCTGATCGGGAGTGTGTGCGCCACCAGGTATTGATGGGACGACGGCGGAGTCTATTGGTAGGACTCACACCGCTGGCGGGGCGTCCCGCCAACTGCGCTTTCGGCCTCGTTGGCAGCCTCGTTCCCGGCCCCGTCATGATCGGTTCAGGGAATCGATCCAGCCCGCCTGTCAGACCCAGCTGTCCACAGTGGGGCGAGTTGTCCACAGCGAACGCCGACCAGCCGTTTTCGTCGGTATGCGCCGGTAGACTGGATGACGGGGTGCCCCCGGAGAGGGTGGGGGCTGTCGTTCTTGGGTTCTGCACGCGCGTGCTCGCGGGAAAGGTCGCTGCGCTCGGGGCGGGGCGGGGTCGCTTTCTTGTCGGTGGGATGTGCGAAGCTCGTTCGGTGGGTACGCAGCCAGCCGCGGAGCGTGGGCGCCGGCTGCTCGATCGTGTGCTCGCCGGCGTGCCGACCGGGGAGAGCCCGCTGCGGCACGTGCGCGAGCTGCCCGAACGCGCGGCCACTTCGGTGCCGTGGCCCGACTGGGTTTCCGGCTCGCTGCGGGGCGCGTTCGAGCGGTGCGGGGTCGTCGCCCCGTGGGCACACCAGGTCGAGGCGGCCACCCACGCCCGCGAGGGACGGAATGTCGTCATCGCCACGGGGACGGCCTCCGGGAAGTCCCTCGCCTACCAGGTGCCGGTGCTCTCGGCGCTGGCCGAGGACCGGCGCGCGACGGCGCTGTACCTGTCGCCCACCAAGGCGCTCGGCGCGGACCAGCTGCGGTCGGTCGCCGCACTGGACGTGCCGGAGGTCCGGGCGGCGTCGTTCGACGGCGACACTCCCCTGCCGGAGCGGGACTGGGCGCGGGCGCACTCGCGCTGGATCTTCACGAACCCGGACATGCTGCATCGCGGGATCCTCCCCGCGCACGCGAAGTGGGCGCAGTTCTTCCGCCGGCTGGCGTTCGTCGTCGTGGACGAGTGTCACGGCTACCGCGGGGTGTTCGGCTCGCATGTCGCACTGCTGCTGCGCCGGCTGCGGCGGGTGGCGCGGCGCTACGGCACGGACCCGGTGTTCATGCTGGCCTCGGCCACGGTGTCGGACCCGGCGGAGTCGGCATCGCTGCTGGCGGGCGTGCCCTGCGAGGCGGTGACGGCGGACCGCTCGCCGCGGGGGGCGCGCACGGTGGCGCTCTGGGAGCCGCCGCTGCTCGACGCCTACCAGGGCGAGAACGGCGCGCCGGTGCGACGGTCGGCGGGCGCGGAGACCGCGCGGATCCTCACGGACCTCGTCGTGGAGGGCGCGCGAACGCTGGCGTTCGTCCGGTCCCGGCGCGGCGCGGAGCTGACGGCCCTGTCTGCCCGGCACGCGCTGTCCGAAGTGGACTCCTCGCTGCCGGCCCGGGTGGCGGCGTACCGGGCCGGGTTCCTGCCGGAGGAGAGGCGCGCGCTGGAGAAGGACTTCGCGTCGGGCTCGCTGCTCGGCGTGGCGAGCACCAACGCGCTCGAGCTCGGCGTGGACATCGCCGGCCTCGACGCGGTCGTGGTGGCCGGGTACCCGGGGACGCTCGCGTCCTTCTGGCAGCAGGCGGGCCGCGCCGGACGGGCCGGGGACGGGTCGCTCGTGGTGTTCGTGGCGCAGGACAACCCGCTGGACACCTACCTGGTGCACAATCCGACCGCGATGTTGGACAAGCCGGTCGAGGCGACGGTGATCGACCCGACGAACCCGTACGTGCTCGCGCCGCAGCTCGCCTGCGCGGCGTCCGAGCTGCCACTGGCCGACGCGTGCCTGTCGACCTTCGGCGGCGCGGTCGCGCGCCGGGTGGTCGACGACCTGGTCGCCGATGGCGTGCTGCGTCGGCGGCCGACGGGCTGGTACTGGACGTCGCGCGAGCGCCCGCAGGCGTCGGTCGACATCCGCGGGTCGGGCGGCGAGCAGATCGCGGTGGTGGAGTCGGACTCGGGGCGGCTGCTGGGCACCGTGAACCCGGGCTCGGCGTGCGCGACCGTGCATCCGGGCGCGGTGTACCTGCATCAGGGAACGTCCTATGTGGTCGACGAGCTGGAGCTCGAGGACGGCCTGGCGATGGTGCACCGCGAGGACCCGGAGTGGTCGACGACGCCGCGGGAGCAGGTCGACATCTCCGTGCTGTCCACGGTGGAACGTCAGGTGCACGGTGGCGGCGCGGTGTCCGTGGGGCTGGGCGAGGTGGCGGTGACCTCCCACGTGGTCGGCTACCTGCGCCGGCTGCCATCGGGCCAGGTGCTGGACCAGATCCCGCTGGACCTGCCGGAGCAGACCCTCCACACGCGAGCCGTCTGGTACACCCTCAGCGAGGCCTTGCTGGCGGAGGCGGGCGTGCCGCACCGACACGTGCCGGGCGCCCTGCACGCGGCCGAGCACGCGGCGATCGGGCTGCTCCCACTGTTCGCGACGTGTGACCGCTGGGACATCGGCGGCGTATCGACCGCGCTGCACCCCGACACCGGCGAGGCCACGGTCTTCGTCCACGACGGACACCCCGGCGGCGCGGGCTTCGCCGACCGGGGACACGCCGCCCTGATCCCCTGGCTGACGGCGACCCGCGACGCGATCGCGGCGTGCGAGTGCCCGGCCGGCTGCCCCTCGTGCGTGCAGTCCCCCAAGTGCGGCAACGGAAACGAGCCGCTCGACAAGCAGGGCGCGGTGGCGGTGCTCGACGCGCTGCTGCGGATCCTGGTCACCAAGAAGGGCGAGACCGCCGCCTGACCAGCTGGCTTCGCGGGAGAAATAGCAACGCGCCGGGGGCCGGAGATCCGGCACCCCGGCGCGTTGCGTTACGCCGGGCACGCGAGGAGCGGTCTCTACCGCTCGGGTCGGTGCGCGATCAGTCGGGCAGCGGCGGGGCGTCCGTCGTACGCGGAGGTACTTGGGAGGCGGTGACCTCCGCATGACGGCAACCCTGGGGCCAGGTCTCGCCAACTGCCCGATGCTGGCCACGCCGCGGGAGATCGACTCCTCTTGCGGGCGCCCGGCATGCTCCCCGTCCCTGCGCCGGCCACCTGGTTGCGGGAGCGGTGCCGGTCAGCGGGACGGGTTGGTCGCGGTGGAGCGGCATCTCTGCGGAACGCCCACCGCGGGCGTGCCGGGAGGGTGCTCCCGGCGAAGCGTGGTTCACGGGTACTGCTGAGCGCATCCCACTCATCCCCTACGTCAGTCCGCGGTGACGACGAGGCCGGCGGACCGGGCGTGCGTCGACTCGGCGGCCAGTGCGTCGAGGAGCGCCTCCTGCACGGTGCTCGACTCCGGCATCTGCCAGCCGCAGACCTCCGGGCGAACCCGCCAGTGGACGACACCGTGCTGCACCGGGGTCGGCGGCAGGGCGACATAGCTGCCCGCGGCGTGCAGGACCACATCGCCGTGCTCGGCGAGCGGCCGCTCCAGCTCGTGGCCGGAGTTGACCAGGAACGTCCAACGGTCGTCCGGGGTGGCCATGATCGGCACGGGGAGACCGATGCCGCGCAGCACTCGGGCGGCGCCCCGGCCCAGGTGACCGGGTACCTCGATGGCGTCCAGCTGCACGCCGGTCGCGAGCAGGAGGCTGTAGGGGTGGCCGGTCCACCATGTGGCGACCTGCTCCGGCGCGGAGCCGATGCGGTCCTGCCAGTCCGTGTGGACGGGGCGCGGGCCGGTGTGTTCGTCGTCGTCGCGGCCCGCCCAGTGCGAGCCAGCCGGATAGGTGCCCGGCAGCACCGACCATCCGCGCCACGCGAGGCCGATGGCCTGTGCACGCAGCTCGACGCGGAAGGCCCGCCGCCAGCTATCCGACCATGCCATGTCCAACATCTCGGGTGCTTGCCTCCTTGTAGGTCGGGCGCTCGCATCGCCGCGAGGTGCCCTGAATCACTAAACGACACGTCCACCCCCAAACGAAACTTGCAGTCGACAACTGGTCGTTGTGGCACGGTGAACGAATAACGGGATCGGCACGGCTAAAGCGGTGTGAGCCGGTTAACGGGGCCCCTCGGCCACTGGTGACACCGCTCACCGTCCGAAGACGACCGTTCGACTTGCGTCACCGGCCTCGACCACCGGTCCGGCGCGTGCGCGAGCTTCCGCCGGACCGAACCCCGCCAGCACGCCGGGCGGCTGCGCGACCACTTCGACGAGCGCGCGGGAGCCGTTCAGCCGGCAGCGGTGGAGCTCGACGCGCATCCGGTCGGTGACCCAGCGGGCCTTTCCGCAGGCCACGCCTTGTCCCTCGACCGCGACGCCGGCAGCGGCCAACGCGGCGAGGTCGGCGGCACTCGCCGCGCGGTGCCGGGTGGCGGCCGCCGCGCCGAGCCAGACGACCAATGTGGTCACCACCAGGAGAGCCGCGATGGCACCGGCCGTCCACACCGTCGCCGCACCGCGATCGTGCTCGTTCGGCGGTCGTGCTCGTTGTTGCTCGCTCACGAACTGTCCTCCGTGGACCCCGGTTCGGCGATCGCATGGGCAACGCCGTGCAGCTGGAGGCCGGGCAGCAGGCCGTTGACCGGCGTCGCGCGGACGTCGACCTGGATGGTGTCGTCGCCGCGCCTCGTGATCGCGACGTTCGCGCTGCTGGGAGCGATTTCGATGGCCACCACCCGGGCACGGTCGACCTCGCCCCGGGCGACCAGGCGGGCCGCCTCCCGGGCCGCATCGATGCATCTCAGCTGGTCGATGGCCGCCGAGATGGCGCCCAGCGCGAGTGCGAGCACCGTGACGAATGCACCGAGTGCGACCGCGGCCTCGACGGTGACCGTCCCGGCGTCCCGGTCGGGTTTTCGACGAGCGCGTCTGGTCGCGGACATCAGATCTTCACCGAGAGCGAGCGCTGGATGATCGACGTGATCGCGTTGAGCACGTCGTCGCCGGTGACGATGCCGTAGAGGACGACCGCGAGCGCGGCGGCGGCGATCAGGCCGACGCAGTACTCGACGGTGGTCATGCCGTCATCGGCGAGCAGGAACTCCCGGCGGGGCCGGATCGGCAACCGGGTCGGGTGCGGAAACATCGGTCAACCTCCTTATATCGGTGTGTGGTCAGATCGAGAGCCGGCCGGCGAGGCCAGCCACCACGGGCGCGATGCCGAGGCAGATGAACGCGGGTAAGAAGCAGACGCCGAGCGGTGCGGCGATCAGCACGCCGGCCCGCTGTGCCCGGGCCTCGGCGGCGTCGCCCGCGGAGTCGCGGACCGCGGTGGCGAGGGAGCCGACAACGTCGGCGAGTGCGGTGCCGGAGCGAGCGGTGTGCCTGGCGCCGCGGGCCAGGACCGCGGTGTGCGGGCAGCTCATGGCCGGCGCCCAGGCGTCGACGGGGTCGGCCCCCATCGCGAGCAGGTCGGCGGTCGCCTTCAGGGCGCGGCCGGCATCGTCCGGCAGGTCGCCGGCGATCGCCGTGACGGCGGCGGGCACCGGCAGCCCGGCACGCAGGCACGCGGCGAGGAGGTCCCAGGTCGCGGCCATGCCGAGCGGGTCCGGCCGGCGGTGGTCGACTCGGGTGAGCCGACGGGTCAGCCACCATGCCGCGGCCGTCACCAGCGTGCCGACGACCAGGCCGTGCGGCCAGCCGGTCAACGCCGCGGCCAGCACACCCAGCGCGCCCGCGAGCGCCGAGCGCTGCGCCTTGGCGCCCGGGCGCCAACGGCCACGTTGCCGGCCGCCGAGCCGGGCGAGGCGAGTGCGCGGCAGCCGCGCGCGGGACCAGAGTGGTATCGCCGCGGCCAGCAGCAGCAGGCTCGTCGGGTTCATCGCGGCACCACCTGGCCGGTGAGCCGGTCGCACCAGAGGACGCCCGCGCACAGCAGGCCGACGCCGAGCGCGAGCAGCGGCTGGCCGGGTCCGGTGAGCATGCGCAGCGGCTGGGCGCCGATCGCCTCGCCGAGCACGACGCCGAGCGCGGGCAGCAGGCCGAGGACGGCGGCGCTCGTGCGCGGACCGGCCATCCGGGCGAGGACCTGGCGGGCGAACCGCGCGCGTTGCTCGAGGTCGCGGCCGACCGCGTCGAGGACGTCGGCGAGCGGCAGGCCGTGGCGCTGGGCCAGCGCCCACGCCCGCGACACCCTCGCCAGTCCGCTCGCGAGGGTGTGCTCGCCGGTGGCGCCGAGTGCCAGGCGCACGTCGCCGTCGAGCCGCGCGGCGGCGGCGATCGCACGCATGGACGC
>NZ_JBOHGA010000034.1:0-39887 GCF_050699915.1 Actinophytocola sp. | reverse complement strand
GGGCCGAGCTGGCCGGCCGGCCGCTGCCGCCGACCCTGGCCGTCGAGCACCGGCTCGCGGAGAAGATCGTGCTGGCCAAGCTGCGGGCGAAGCTCGGGCTCGACGCGTGCCGGGCGCCGTCGTCGGGCGCGTCCGCGATCGCGCCGGAGCTCCTGGAGTTCTTCTGGGGGCTGGGCATCCGCATCTACGAGGTGTGGGGCATGTCCGAGACGGGCGGGGCGAGCACCGCGAACCTGCCCGGCCACACGCGGCTCGGCACGGTCGGGCGGGTCTTCCCCGGCATGGAGATCAAGCTGGCCGATGACGGCGAGCTGTTGACCCGCGGCCCGACGATCATGCGCGGGTACCGCAACGACCCGGAGAAGACCGCGGAGACGATCGACGCGGACGGCTGGCTGCGCACCGGCGACATCGCGGAGATCGACGCGGACGGCTACGTGAAGATCGTCGACCGCAAGAAGGAGCTGATCATCAGCGCGGCCGGCAAGAACATGTCGCCGACCAACATCGAGAACGCGGTCAAGTCGGCGACGCCACTGATCGGCCAACTGGTCGCGATCGGCGACGACCGCCCGTACGTGGCGGCGCTGGCAGTCCTCGACCCCGACGCCGCGGCCGTGTTCGCCGCCCGGCACGGGATCGCCTCGGCGTCGCCCGCGGAGCTGGTCGCGCACCCGGAGGTCCGCGCGGCCGTGCTGGCCGGGGTGAAGACGGGCAACGAGAAGCTGGCGCGGGCGGAGCAGCTGAAGCGGGTTCGCCTGGTCCCGGCCGCCTGGGAACCCGGCGGGGACGAGCTGACCCCCACGATGAAGCTGCGCCGCAAGCCGATCGCGGAGAAGTACGCCCACGAGATCGACACCCTGTTCGCCGAGACCCCGACCAACGACGTCCTCGCCGTCTAGGGGTTGCTCTTCGGGAGCCACGGGAGGAAGTCGGGCAGGTCCTTGCCGGGCTTGCCCGACCACTCCGGGTCGCGGCGCTGGAGGAACGACAGGATGCCCTCGGCGGTGTCCGGGTTCGTCATGCAGCTGGCGATCAGGCGGGAGTCCAGGCGTTGCGCCGGGTACGGCGAGTCCAGTGAGCTCATCCGGTACAGCTGCTGCCGGATCACCGCCACCGACACCGGCGCGGTCTTGACGATCAGCTCGCGCGCCAGGGTGTAGGCCGCGGGCAGCACCTCCTCCGGCTCGTGCAGTGCCGTCACCAGGCCCGCCTGGAGTGCCTCGTACGCGTCGAACACCCGGCCGCTCACCATCCAGTCAAGCGCCCGGCCCATGCCGACCAGCCGCGGCAGGAACCACGTCGACGCGCCCTCCGGGTACAGCCCGCGCCGGGAGAACACGAACCCGAACCGCGCGTCCGTCGACGCCAGTCGGAAGTCCGCCGGCAGGATGATCGTCGAGCCGGCGCCCACGGCCGCACCTCGCAGCGCGGCGATCACCGGCTTGTTCATCGCGAAGATCCGCATCGAGCAGCGCCCGGCCGGCTCGTCCCATGCCTCGTCCTGGGAGGCGGCCACGTCCAGCCCGCCGCCGGACAGGTCCGCGCCGACCGTGAAGTCCTTGCCGGCGCCGGTCAGCACGGCCACCCGCACGTCGTCGTCGCGGTCGGCGCGGTCGAACGCCTCCGCGAGCTCGTCGGCCATCCGCACGGTGTACCCGTTGCGTGCCTCGGGCCGGTTCAGGGTGACGGTCGCGATCCGGTCGGCGACCGCGTACTCGATGTGCTCATAGGCGTCCACGCCCGAGACGCTAGGCGTCGACGCGGGGCCGGCCAAGCGAGGTAACAGCGATCAGACCGTCCGTGTGATCAGCTGACCCGGTGTGGAGGGACGTGCTCGCTGGCATGGACCGGCAGCCGGAGACGATGGTGCTGGTCACGGCTGGCCTAGCCTTTGTCGTCGTGGCGCTGTCGTGGCTGTGGCGGCCGGCCCGGAACGTGATCACGATCGTGCACGAGGCGGGCCACGCGCTCGTCGCGGTGCTGGCCGGCCGGCGGCTGACCGGCATCCGACTGCACTCGGACACCTCCGGCCTGACGCTCAGCAAGGGCAAGCCGTACGGGCCGGGCATGGTCCTCACCGGGTTGTTCGGCTACATCGCGCCCTCGCTGCTGGGCCTCGCCTTCGCCGCGCTGCTGGCGGCCGGTCGGGTGACCGCGCTGCTGGTGATCTGCGCGGTGCTGCTGGTCGGCGTACTGCTCGTGGTGCGCAACTTCTTCGGGGTCTTCTCGGTCCTGGCCACCGGGGCCGTGCTGGTCGCCGTGTCGAAGTGGGCGCCGGACGAGGTCCAGGCGCCGTTCGCGCACCTGATCATGTGGTTCCTGCTGCTCGGCGGCATCCGCTCGGTCGGCGACCTGCAGCGGCTGCGCAGCCGCGGTCGGGCCCGGGACTCCGACGCCGACCAGCTCGCGCGGCTCACCGGCGCACCGGGACTGTTCTGGGTGGGCGCGTTCCTGATGATCGACCTGGGTTGCCTGGTGCTCACGGTGGGGTGGCTCGTGGTGTGAGGCAGACTGGTACCCATGTCGGTGCTCGACGTCTCACCATCCACCGTGGCCACGTGTGCCGCGGCCGCGGCCGAGGCCGCCCCGTCGCTCGCGGGTGCCGCCGACGAGGTCGTCGACGGTGCCCTGGCCGCGATGGCCGCGAACCTGGTGTCGGCTCGCCCGGCGATCCTGTCCGCGAACGCCGCCGACGTCTCCGCCGCCGAGTCCGCCGGCATGAGCCGCGGCCTGCTGGACCGGCTGCGCCTGACGGAGGCCCGCCTGGCCGCGATGGCGTCCGCGCTGGAGCTGCTCGCGTCGGCGCCGCACCCGGCACGCTCGGTCGAGCTGCGCACGCTGCCCGACGGCCTGCGCCTGGTCGAGCGCCGCCGGCCGGTGGGCGTGATCGGGGCGAACTACGAGGCACGGCCGAACGTGACGGTCGACGTGGCGTCCCAGCTGGTCAAGTCGCGCAACGCGGGCGTGCTGCGCACCGGGTCCGCGGCCCTGGGGTCGGCCACGGAGCTGGTGGCGTCGGTGGTGGCGCCCGCGCTGTCGTCGGCCGGCGTGGACCCGGCCGCGATCCAGCTGGTGCCGTCCGCGGACCGAGCGGCGGCGTCGGAGCTGGTGGCGTTGCCGGGGTTGGTGCCGCTGGTGATCCTGCGGGGGAGCGGCGAGTCGACCCGGGCGCTCGCGTTCGAAGCGGCCCGACACGGTGTGCGGACGCTGGCCCACGCGGACGGCGGCGGCGTGCTGTACCTGGACGCCGAGGCCGACCTCGAGGTCGGCGTGGACGTCATCCGCCGCAGCGTTGATCGTCTCGGCGTGTGCAACCGGCTGAACCTGCTGCTGGTCCACTCGTCGGTGTACTCGATGGCGCTGCCCCTGGTGGAGTCCGCACTGTCCGAACTGGACATCCGGCTGTCGCTGCCCCCACACGACCACGCGGTCGGCTACGAGTGGGCACTGGACGCGGAGCACGAGGCCACGGTGACGGTGCTTCCGGTCCAGTCGGCCTTGGAGGCGGCTCGAGTGTCCAATGAGGAGACCTCCGGCCTGGCGGCGTGCATCGTGACCACCTCCAGCGCCACCGCGGAGTCCTTCATGGCGGCGTACACGGGCACGGGCGTGTTCTGGAACGCGCCGACCAGGCTGCTGGACGGCGTCAAGCTGCTGGGCGTCCCGGAGACGGGCATCAACATCGACAAGGTCCCGGGGCCTCGCGGGCCGGTCACGTACCCGGACCTCTGTCTACGCCAGTACGCCGTCCTCCCCAGGTGATGGCTGGCCTGCGGGTCAGTCTCCCCAAGCCACGCGCGTGTTGAGGGTCCTCGTAGCGGCTACTGCGGCTGCCTATCTGAGTCAGTACTCCCGGGGTGGAGCCAGGGACTCGCGGTGGATGAGGGTTGCTGCCATCTCCTCTACGCGGGGCTTCGAGTCCTGTGGGTCCAGCGCCAGGGTTATCGCTCTGGCGCCTATCTCCACCAGAGGGAGGCGAACCGTCGTCAGGGCCGGGGTCACGTCCCGGGCGATGGGCATGTCGTCGAAGCCCACCACCGACACGTCCGCCGGCACGGACAGGCCTCGGGAGCGCAACACCGACATCGCGCCGATGGCCATCGAGTCGTTCAGGGCCACGATCGCCGTCAGGCGGGGGTCCGCGTCCAGCAAGGCCGAAGTCGCCGAGGCGCCGCCGTCACGGTCGAAGGACGCGTACTCGATCCGTTTGGCCGGCAGCGTCCGATGATGCGCTCGGGCCGCGCGGCGCAGGCCGGCCAGTCGGTCGGTCGTCGTGGTCAGTTGCTTCGGGGCCGCCACCACGCCGACGTGGCGGTGGCCGGCCGCGAAGACCGCCGAACCGATCAGGTAGCCGCCCTCCTCGTTCGCCGGCATCACCGCATCGCCCGCGAGCTTGTGCCGGCCCACGACCGACACCCGCCCGCCCGTCGACATGTACGCCGACAGCTTCGCGTTCAACGCCTTCGTGAACGCCTGATCGTGGTACCCCGACCCCGCCAGGATGATCGCCTCGACCTGTTGTGCCCGCAGCAGCTCGACGTACTCCAGCTCCCGGTCCGGGTCGCGGTACGAGTTGCAGATGATCACCAGCCGGCCGTGCTCGGACGCCACTCGCTGCAGGCCCCGGGTGATCTCCGCGAAGTAGGGATCCGACACGTCGTGCACGATCACGCCGACAGTCGTCCGGTGCGAGCGGGCCAGCAGCTGCGCGTGCGCGTTGGGCACGTACTGCAACTCCTGCACCGCCCGCAGCACCCGCTGACGCAGGTCGTCCGACACGATCTTGGGGCTGCCGTTCACTATCCGTGACACGGTGGCCGCCGAGACACCCGCCCGGCGGGCCACGTCGGCGAGCGTTGCCATGCCACCTCCACAGACCCGACAGCCGATTGACGCCCGGCGAAAGCGGGCCTAGCGTCAGACTACAAGGAAAGCCCTTTCCTCCACGCCGAGGTGTAACCGATGCGTGATCCACTACCCGGCGGCGTCGGTGTCTCGCGACTCTGCGTCTACGACACGCTCACTCCCGACGGCCTGCCGGGCGGCACGCCGCACATCCACCTGTGCTGCACCGAGGCCTACGTCGTCACGGGCGGTCACGGCGCGGTGCAGACACTGTCCGCCCAGGGCTTCGCCGAGCACGAGCTGCGGCCCGGCACCGTCCTGTGGTTCAGCCCGGGCACCGTCCACCGGCTCGTCAACGGCGGCGACCTCCAGATCGTCGTCGTCATGAGCAACTCCGGCCTCCCCGAGGCGGGCGACGCGGTCCTCACCTTCCCCGCGGAGATCCTCGCCGACCCCGACCGCTACTCGGCGGCGGTCGCGCTGCCCAATGGTGGCGCGCCGGGCACCGACCTCACCAGCGCCTACCGCCGCCGCGACCTCGCGATCGAGGGCTTCCACACCCTGCGCGCCGCGGTCGAGCGCGACGGCCCGAAGGCGATGGCCGGCTTCCACGCCGCGGCCGTCGCGCTGAAGCAGCCGCTGCTCGACCAGTGGCGCACCCGGTGGGAGGACGGCGCGTTCCGCGCGGCCCAGTCGACCGGAGTACAGCTCGACGCCCTGGCCCGCGGCGACTCCACACACCTGGGCGAGGCCCGCGTGACCGCACTCCCGCGGCCGACGGAGGAGGGCCGGCTCGGCATGTGCGGCCTGCTCAACACGTACGTCCCATAGCACGCTACGTGATGACCCGCTAACAGGAAAGCCCTTGCCTGATGGCGTCCAACAGCCCTACGCTGCGAGGAAAGCGCTTGCCTGGCAGCGGCGAGCGTGGCCCTGCGGGAGGATGTCGTGCACAGACGCTCGCTCATCGTCGTGTTCGTGACGGCCCTGGTGCTCGGGACGGTGCTGGCGACACCGGCACAGGCGCAGGCCAGGTTCAACGTCCTGGTCTTCTCCAAGGTCAACGGCTTCGTCCACGACTCGATCCCGGCAGGCAAGCAGGCGATCACCGAGCTGGGGGCCGAGCACGACTTCGGCGTCACCGTCTCCGACGACGCCGGCGTGTTCACAGACGAGGGGCTGGCCGGCTTCGACGCGGTCGTCTTCAACAACACCAACGGTCGCGACGGCGCCATCCTCGACGCGGCACAGCGCGCGGCCTTCGAGCGCTACGTCCGCGCCGGCGGCGGCTACACCGGCATCCACTCCGCCAGCGGCACCGAGTACGACTGGGCCTGGTACGGCGACCTGATGGGCGCCTTCTTCGAGGTCCACCCCGCGGTCCAGCCGGTGCGGATCCAGGTCGACGACCGCGTGCATCCGTCCACGAAGGACCTCCCGCAGGTCTGGGAGCGCACCGAGGAGCCCTACGACTTCGTCGCCAACCCGCGCGGCAACGTGCACGTCCTGGCGAGCTTCGACACCCGCAGCTACACCGGCCACACCATGGGCGCCGACCACCCGATCTCCTGGTGCCAGGACTTCGAGGGCGGCCGCTCCTGGTACACCGGGCTCGGCCACCACGCCGAGGCCTTCGCCGAGCCGCTGTTCCGCGGCCACCTGCTCGGCGGAATCGAGTGGGCGGCCGGCGCGGCGGCCGGCGACTGCGGGCCCACCGAGGACGAGCGCTGGGAGAAGCTCCAGCTCGACGGCAACACCGACGACCCGCTCGACATGGACATCGACGGCGCGGGCCGGGTGTTCTACGTGCAGCGCGGCGGCGCGGTCAACATGTACGACCCGCAGGCGCGCCTGACCCGGCCGCTGGCCAAGCTCGACGTGCTGGTCGAGCACACCCACGGCATGCACGGCATCGTGCTCGCCCCGGACTTCGACACGAGCCACTTCCTCTACCTGTACTACTCACCACTCGACGACCCGGTGAACCGGATCTCCCGCTTCACCTTCGACGAGGCCGCCGGCACGATCGACCTCGCCAGCGAGAAGCCGCTCATCGAGTTCGCGGCCCAGCGCCAGCTCAACGCGCACGAGGGCGGCGGCATGGACTTCGACTCGGCCGGCAACCTCTACATCGCCACCGGCGACAACTCCACGCCGTGCTGCAGCGGCTTCGGTCCCATCGACGAGCGGCCCGGCCAGGAGCCCGCCGACGCGCAGCGCTCGTCCGCCAACACCAACGATCTGCGCGGCAAGATCCTGCGCGTCCACCCCGAGCCCGACGGCACCTACACCATCCCCGAGGGCAACCTGTTCGCGCCGGGCACGGCGAAGACCCGGCCCGAGATCTACGTGATGGGCAACCGCAACCCGTACCGGCTGCACATCGACCCCGAGACCGACTGGCTGTACTGGGGCGAGGTCGGTCCGGACGCGCAGGCCGACGACCCCGCCCGCGGCTCGATGGGCTACGACGAGTTCAACCAGGCGAAGTCCGCCGGCAACTACGGCTGGCCGTACTGCATCGGCGCCAACAAGTCCTATGTGGACTACGACTTCGCGACCGGCACCTCCGGCGAGGCCTTCGACTGCGCGGGCGGCCCGACCAACGACTCGCCCAACAACACCGGACTGAGCCAGCTCCCGCCGGCCCGCGGTGCCTGGCTGCCCTACCCCTACGGCACCTCCGCGGACTGGCCGGAGCTGGGCACCGGCGGCCGGCTCGCGATCGGCGGGCCCGCCTACCACTTCGACCCGGACCTCGAGTCGGAGACCAAGCTGCCGCGGTACTACGACGACACGATCTTCGTCGCCGAGTGGACCCGCAACGCGCTGTTCGAGGTCAAGCTCGACGGCGAGGGCAACGCGGTGTCGATGAACAGGTTCCTGCCGCACGAGGAGTTCCTGCGCCCGATCGACCTGGAGTTCGGGCCGGACGGCTCGATGTACGTGATCGAGTGGGGCAGCAACTACGGCGGCTCCGGCCGCGGCGACCCGAACTTCGACTCCGGGATCTACAAGATCAACTACGTCCGGCCGGGCGAGCGGTCGCCGCAGGCGCGGGGCGCCGCCACGCCGACTTCCGGCCAGGCGCCGCTCGCGGTCGAGTTCTCCTCCGCCGGCTCGGTCGACCCGGACGAGGGCCAGGAGATCACTTTCGCGTGGGACTTCGACGGCGACGGCACCACCGACTCCACCGAGCCGAACCCGAGCCACACCTACTCCGCCAACGGCGACTTCCTCGCGCGGCTCACCGTCACCGACCCGACCGGCCGCTCCACGGTGGCCAACATTCCCGTCACCGTGGGCAACACCGCGCCGACGCTGACTCTCCAGGCACCGCTGGACGGCCAGGTCTTCGACTGGGGTGAGCAGGTGCCGTTCCAGCTCGCGGTGACCGACCCCGAGGACGGGTCCACCGCGGACGGCACGATCGACTGCCAGCAGGTGGTCACCCAGCCCGCGCTCGGCCACGCCCAGCACGGCCATCCGCTGGAGCAGTACCGCGGCTGCTCGGGTGCCATCGAGACGATCATCGACGACGGCCACGGGCCCAACGACAACATCTTCTACATCGTCGACTCGGCCTACACCGACCGCGGCGGCAACGGCGTCGCGCGCCTGGAGGGCGGCGACTCGGCGATCCTGCAGCCGCGGCACAAGGAGGCCGACCACTTCACCAGCTCGTCCGGGGTGGAGCTGGAGCCGAACTCCGAGGGCGGCGGCGCGGCGCTCGTCGGCCACATCTCCGACGGCGACTGGGTGAGCTACGAGCCGATCAACCTCGCGAACGTGCCGGCCGTCCGGTTCCGAGTGGCGAGCGCGGGTGCGGGCGGCACGCTCGAGCTCCGCCAGGGCGCGCCGGACGGCCCGGTGCTCGGCAGCGTCGAGGTGCCGGTCACCGGCGGCTGGGAGACCTGGACCGAGGTCACCGCGAACGTCGCCGACCCGGGCGTGAGCCACGAGCTGTACCTGGTGGCCCGCAACCCGGGCGCGACCGGCGACCTGTTCAACCTCGACTGGCTGGAGTTCGTGGCCCCGGCCGAGGTGTCGAACCTGACCGTGCCGACCCCGATGGCCGCCGGCGAGCAGGCCGCCGCGACGGTGGACCTCGCCAACCGGACCGCCGAGCCGGTGCGCGCCACGGTCGAGCTGGACGTGCCGCCGGGGTGGACGACCGAGCCGGTGGACGCGACGGCGAACGCGGGCGAGACCGTCCAGGTCCGGGTGCCGCTGACCGCGCCGGCCGACGGCGTGGCGACCGGGCCGGTGGCCGAGGTGGACATCGCCGCGCACGCGACGGGGGCGGACGGGCACGTCAGCGGGCATCCCAGCGCGCACACCTACCTCACCCCGCCCGTGGCCGACGCGGTCTTCGCGCTCGACGCCGGCGCCGCGAACAGCCCGCTGCAGGCCGGTTACCAGCGGCTCGACCCCGCGACCGGGTACGTCGAGACGACCGGGTTCGGCTGGAGCGCGAACGCCGCGCTCGAGTCGCGCGACCGCGGCACGCCGGACGCGCTGCGCCGGGACATGGTGACCTCACGGCAGGACGCGACGCTGCGGTTGCGGATTCCCGCGGGAGCCCACACGGTGTCCCTGTTGCGCGGCGACGCGCAGTACGCCGCGCAGCCACTCGTGGTCACGGTGGACGGTGAACGGGTCGTGGCCGGCGGCGTGGAGCTGGGCGCCAACCGCTGGGGCTGGGACCAGTTCACTGTGGACGGTGGAACGGAGGGCCGCACCGTTGATCTCACGTTCGGCATCGACGTCGACCAGTACTGGCGGGTCAACGCGATCATCGTGGCCGGTCCCGTGGCCGGCAACATGGCGAAGGCGGCGTCGTAGGTGTCGGCCATGGTGACCTCGAACGACACGCCGGCGGCGACCACCCCGCCGGCACCGGCGCGGACACCGAGGCGGCTCGACCTCGGCGGGCGGCTGCTGCGGTTGGGCGAGGCGCTGTGGCGGCCCGCGATCCTGCTGGGCGCGGTCTTCGTGGTCTGGTGGATCGCCGCCGAGCAGGAGTGGGTCGCGCCCTATCTCGTGCCGCACCCGGTCGACGTGTGGGACAAGATCGTGAGCGACTGGAGCTCGCTCATGCACCACTCGTACGTGACCCTGTACGAGACGGTCATCGGGTTCGTCCTGGCCAGCATCCTCGGCCTGGGTACCGCGGTGCTGATCGCGTACTCGCGCACGATGGACAAGGCGCTGTACCCGATCGTCCTGTTCGCGCAGGTGATTCCCAAGATCGCGATCGCGCCGCTGCTCGTGGTGTGGTTCGGCAACGGGCTCACCCCGAAGATCATTCTCGCGGTGCTGATCGCGTTCTTCCCCGTTGTCGTCTCCGGCGTGGCCGGGCTGCGCTCGACCGACCCGGAGCTGCTGGAGCTGTCGGCCACGATGGGCGCGAGCCGCTGGAAGACCTTCCGCAAGATCCGGTTCCCCAACGCGCTGCCGCACCTGATGGCCGGCGAGAAGGTCGCCGTCACGCTCGCGGTCGTCGGCGCGGTGGTCGGCGAGTTCGTCGGCGCCAGCGAGGGCCTGGGCTACATCCTCCTGCTGGCCAACGGAAACCTCGACGCCGCGCTGCTGTTCGCCGCGCTGATCCTCATGTCGCTCATCGGAATCCTGCTGTTCGTGGTGGTGGAGGCGGCCGAGGCGCTGCTCATCCCGTGGCACGCCAGCCGCCGCTCCGCCACCCCGCTGACCACGTCATAGAGGCACGTCATGAAAGAGGGCCTGTCATGAAACTTCGAGACATGTTCAAAACAGGTCTGCGTCTGAACACAAGGCTGCTGAACAGGAGTGTTTCGAACATGCCTCGACTACTCCCCGGAATAGCCGCGCTGCTGCTGGTCGCCTCCTGCGCGCCGAGCACGAGCTCCGACGACGGCTCGGAAGGCGGTGGTGGTGCCGGCGACAAGGTGACGCTGACGCTCAACTGGGTGCCCTACGGCGAGCACGCGCCGTTCTACTACGGCGTCCAGGAGGGCTTCTACTCCGACGAGGGCATCGACCTGGAGATCAAGCCGGGCAACGGGTCCGCGACCGTGATCAAGCAGGTCGCGCAGGACCAGACGACGTTCGGCTGGGCGGACACCCCGCCGCTGCTCAACGGGGTCGGATCGGGCATGCCGGTGAAGAGCGTCGGCGTGTTCCTGCAGAAGGGCCCGGCGTCCCTGGAGTTCCTGTCCGACCAGAAGATCACCAAGCCGCAGGACCTCAAGGGCAAGACGGTCGGCGGCACCCCGGGCGACGCGATGTACGCGACGTTTCCCGCCTGGCTCAAGGCCAACGGCATGGCCGCGAGCGACGTGAAGATCGTGAACATGGACCCGGCCAACAAGATCGCCCAGCTCGCCGAGGGCCAGGTCGACGCGATCATGGGCTTCTTCCACGACCAGGGCCCGACGATCGAGGCGAAGACCGGCAAGAAGGTCGACTACCTGCTCTACGCGGACTCGGGGCTGAACATGCTCGGCACCGGCATCGTCGTCAACGACAAGACGCTGTCCGAGCAGAAGGACATGGTGACCCGGTTCGTCCGCGCCACGCAGAAGTCGTGGGCCGAGGCGGCCAAGGACGTTCCCGGTGCGGCGAAGGCGATGGCCGGCATGGCGGAGAACGAGCCGCCCGAGGAGGTGCTCGTCAAGCAGCTCACGCTCGCGCAGCCGTTGCTGCAGCTGGACACCGCGGGCCAGCCGGGCGTGAACACCGAGGAGCAGTGGCAGGACACCATCGACCTGATGACGCAGTACGCCGACCTCGCCGAGGCGGGCGCGCCGCCGGAGTACTGGGACGGCTCGCACGCGAAAGCCGCGGGCTCCTGATGACCCCGCGCCGCGACGCCTGGAAGGCGTCCTTCAGGGCGCTGAGTGTCTGGAAGGCGTCCTTCCTGGCCCTGCCGCGGGGGTGCGCGTGACCGGCACCCTGACCGACACGGCGGTCGACATCGCGGACCTGACCGTCCGCTTCCAGTCGAAGCGGTCGGCCACCACGGCGCTCACCGACGTCACCATGCGGGTCGAGGCGGGCGAGTTCGTCACCATCGTCGGCCCGTCCGGGTGCGGGAAGTCCACGCTGCTCAAGGTGATCGCCGGGCTGGTGAAGCCGACGACCGGCTCGGTCAGCCTGCTCGGCTCCCCGGTGACCCGTCCGCAGCAGAACATCGGCTTCGCGTTCCAGCGGGCCGCGCTGCTGGAGTGGCGCGGGGTGCGCAAGAACATCCTGCTGCAGGCGGAGATGCGTGGCATGGCCCGGGCCGAGGCGGCGGTCCGGGCGGACGAGCTCATCGAGCTGACCGGGTTGGGTGGGTTCGAGAAGGCGCTGCCGCACGAGCTGTCCGGTGGCATGCAGCAGCGGGTCGCGCTGTGTCGCGCGCTGCTGCACTCGCCGCCGGTGCTGCTGATGGACGAGCCGTTCGGCGCGCTCGACGCGCTGACCCGGGAGGGGCTCAACGCCGAGCTGAACCGGATCTGGCGGGAGACCGGCACGACGATCCTCCTGGTCACCCACTCGATCGCGGAGGCCGTGTTCCTCGGCACTCGGGTGGAGGTGATGAGCCCGCGCCCGGGCCGGCTCGTGCGAACGCTGCCCGTGGAGCTGCCGGCGGAGCGAGACTACGCACAGGTGATGACCGATCCCGGGTTCGGCACGCTCACCCGCGAGATCCGCCAGTTGCTGGGCTCCCAGGAGAGCCACTAGTCGGAGGAGACACCTATGACCCGACGGTCTGTCGGCATCCTGCTCAACGGGGTGACCGGGCGCATGGGCTACCGCCAGCACCTGGTCCGCTCGTTGCTGGCCATCAGAGCCGACGGCGGCCTGCCGCTGTCCGACGGCACGCTGCTGTGGCCCGAGCCGGTGCTGGTCGGCCGCAACGAGCGCAAGCTCGCGGACATCGCGGAGCGGCACGGGTTGTCGGACTGGACGACCGACCTGCACGCGGCCCTGGCCCGCGACGACGTGTCGGTCTACTTCGACTCGCTCACCACGCAGCGCCGGGAGAAGGCCGTCTCCGCGGCGATCGAGGCGGGCAAGCACGTGTACTCGGAGAAGCCGCTCGCGATGGACCACGCCGGGGCGCTCGCGCTGACCCGCGCCGCCGCGGCGGCGGGAGTATGCAACGGGGTCGTGTCGGACAAGATCTTCCTGCCGGGACTGCGGAAGCTGAAGCGGCTGGTGGACGGCGGCTTCTTCGGCCGGGTGCTGTCAGTGCGCTGCGAGTTCGGCTACTGGGTGTTCGAGGGGGACTGGCAGCCGGCGCAGCGGCCGTCGTGGAACTACCGGCGCGAGGACGGCGGCGGCATGGCGCTGGACATGTTCCCGCACTGGAACTACGTGCTGGAGCACCTGTTCGGCCGGGTCCGCGCGGTGCAGGCGATGATCACCACGCACGTCCCGCGGCGGTGGGACGAGGAGGGCGCCGAGTACGCGGCCACCGCCGACGACGCCGCGTACGCGATCTTCGAGCTCGACGGCGGCGTGGTCGCCCAGTTCAACTCGTCGTGGTGCGTGCGGGTCTACCGCGACGACCTCGTCCAGTTCCAAGTGGACGGCACACACGGCAGTGCGGTCGCCGGCCTGCGGCACTGCCGGGCGCAGTCGCGGGCGGTGACGCCCAAGCCGGTGTGGGACCCGGACCTGCCGCCGGGCGTCGACCAGCGCGGGGACTGGGCCGAGGTGCCGGACAACGAGGCGTTCGACAACGGGTTCCGCGTGCAGTGGGAGGCGTTCCTGCGGCACGTGGCGACCGGCGATCCGTTCCCGTGGGACTTCGCCTCGGCGGCTCGCGGGGTGCGGCTCGCCGAGGTGGGCATGCGGGCCGCGCGGGAGGGGCGCCGGCTCGAGATCCCGGAGCCGGGCTGATGTCCGACTCCGTTGTTCTCCCTGATGGTGAGCGGTACGTCGTGCGGGGCGCGCACGTCTCGCCCGGGTCGGCGCCGGCGCAGTCGCGGGTGGCGTACGCGGCCGCGCACGTGGTGGCGGATCCGTTGGCGGACAACGGACCCGGGGCGCCGGCGGCGCTCGACTGGGACGCGACGCTGGCGTTTCGGCACCACCTGTGGCGGCATGGGCTGGGCGTGGCCGAGGCGATGGACACCGCCCAGCGCGGGATGGGCCTGGACTATCCGGCGGTGCGCTCGCTGGTCCAGCGGAGCGCCGCGGAGGCCGCCTCGGTGGGCGGGCGGATCGTCGCCGGGGTCGCAACCGACCAGCTGCCGCCCGGCCCGGCCACGCTGTCCGCGGTGCTGGACGCGTACCGGGAGCAGCTCGCCGACGTGGTGTCGGCCGGCGCGGTGCCGGTGCTGATGTGTTCGCGGCACCTCGCGGCCGCCGCCGCCGGGCCGGAGGACTACCTGTCCGTGTACTCGACGCTGTTGTCCGAAGTGGACTCTCCGGTCCTGCTGCACTGGCTCGGCGCCGTGTTCGACCCGGCGCTTGAGGGATACTGGGGCTCGGCGTCGGTGGCGGAGGCCGCCGAGACCGTGCTGGCCCTGCTGAAGGATCACTCGTCCACTGTGGACGGCATCAAGATTTCTTTGCTGGACGCGGACTTCGAGGTCGCGCTGCGCCGCCGGCTGCCGGCCGGGGTGGCGATGTACACCGGCGACGACTTCGCCTACCCGTCGCTCATCGCGGGCGACTCGCAGGGCTACTCCGACGCGCTGCTGGGCGTGTTCGCGGCGATCGCGCCGGTGGCCGGGCGGGCGCTGGCGATGCTGGACTCCGGTGACACGGCCGGCTTCCGGGCGCTGCTCGACCCGACCGTGCCGCTGGCCCGGCACCTGTTCGACGCGCCGACCCAGTACTACAAGACGGGGATCGTGTTCCTGTCCTGGCTCGCCGGCCACCAGGACCACTTCACGATGGTCGGCGGCCTGCAGTCCGGCCGCTCGCCGGCGCACCTCGGCCGGCTGCTGGTGCTGGCGGACGAGGCCGGGCTGCTGCCATCCCCCTCGCTCGCGGCCGCCCGAGCCCGCGCGTTCTTCGCGGTTTGCGGGGTCGACCAGTGAGCGGAGCTTGCGGAGCGAACCAATGACACAGGGCCTTGAGCGGTTCTCGTTCAACCAGGCCACGGCGAAGCACTGGCCGCTGCCCGACGTCGTCGACGGGTGCGCGGCGGCCGGAGTGCGGTCGGTCGGGCTGTGGCGCGAGCCGGTGGCCTCGTACGGCCTGTCTCGCTCGGCCGCGTTGGTTCGCGAGGCGGGCCTGTCGGTGAGCTCGCTGTGCCGGGGCGGGTTCTTCGGCGCGGACGACTGGCTGGACGACAACAAGCTCGCGATCGACGAGGCCGCCGCCCTGGGTTCACCGGTGCTGGTGCTGGTGTGTGGTGGGCTGTTCGGCCGCACACTCGACGACGCGCGGTCCCGGGTCGCGGCCGGGCTGGAGGCGCTGGCGCCGTACGCGCAGTCGGCCGGCGTGCGGCTGGCGATCGAGCCGATGCACCCGATGTTCGCGGCGGACCGGAGCGTGGTGGCGACCCTGCGCGGGGCGCTGTCGCTGGCGTCCCCGTTCCCGGTCGAGGCGGTGGGGGTCGCGCTGGACACGTACCACGTGTGGTGGGACGAGCAGGTCTTTCCGCTGATCGCGGCCGCCGGTTCCCGGATCGCGTGCGTGCAGCTTGCCGACTGGGTGCTGCCGCTGCCGGCGGACGTGCTGCTCGGCCGCGGCCTGCCGGGGGCTGGTTGCGTGGAGTTCGGCCGGTTCCTGCGTGCCGTCGACAAGGCGGGCTACACGGGCCCGATCGAGGTCGAGGTGTTCAGCGCGTCGTTGTGGGCCCGGCCGGGCAAGGACGTCCTGCGCGAGACGATCGCGGCGTACGAAACGGTGACGGCGCAGTAACGTCGAGGTCGTGTCGATCAACGCCACCGGGCTGGGGATGCGGGCCGGGCCGCACTGGCTGTTCCGCGATCTCGATCTCACGGTCGGCCCCGGCGAGTGTCTCGTGCTGACGGGAGCCAACGGCAGCGGCAAGTCCACCCTGCTGCAGTGCCTGTACGGCCTGCGCCGGCCGACCGAGGGCACGGTCCAGGTGCTGGGCCGAGAGCCGGACGAGCGCGACAAGGCGTTTCGCCGGCAGGTGGCCGTGTTGCTGGACGACTCGGACTTCTTCGCCGAGCTGTCGCCGCGCCAGCACCTGGAGCTGCTGTCGCGCAGCTTCGACGGCGCCGTCGAAATCGACGAGTGGCTGGCGCGGGCCGGCCTGGCCGAGCGGCGGGACGTGCACGCGTACCACCTGTCGGCCGGCCAGCGACGCCGTTTGCTGCTGCTCGGTGCGCTGGCCCGGCCGCACGAGGTGTTGTTGCTGGACGAGCCGGAGCGAGCGCTGGACGGGCAGGGGAAGGCCTGGCTGGCGGACATCGTGCGGTTCGAGCGTTCGCGGTCGCGGGCGGTGGTTCTCGCGACGCACCACCCGCCCCTGCTCGAGGTGGCCGACCAGGTTGTGCCGCTCGGATGATGGCGTTCGCGAGGCGCTGGCTGACCGGCGACGAGCGCACCGTCGGGTTGGTGCTGGCGGTCGGCCTGCTGACGACGGCGTTCTTCCGGTTGGACAAGCTGCGCCACGACCTGGGTGTCGCCGCCCCTTCGCAGGCGCTGGCGCTACTGGCGGTGGCGGTGGCGGTGGCCTGGTGGTCGATGCTCCCGCGCGGCTTCGTCTGGCTGGAGCCGGCCGTCCTTACCTGGGAGGACTTCGGCGCCATCGACCGCGTGGGCATGGTGAGCCGCCGGCTGCTCCGCGGTTGGGTCGGGCGACAGCTGGCCCTGGCGTACCTGCTGGCCCTGTTGACGGCGATCGTCGCCGCCCCGGCGGAATGGGTCGCGGTCGGCGCCGCTGTGGTGGTGGCCGCGGGCCTGTTGGCGCTGGCCGCACTCCGCCACACACCCGACTACGGAACCCTGCGCGCCTCACCCCGCCAGGCCGGGACCGACATCGCACCGCGCGTGGCCGGGAGCACCGAGGCTGCCCGGCGCGAGTCTGGAACCGCCGAGACCGGACTGGCTGGGGCTGGGATCGTCGGTGGCGGGCCGAGCGTGACTGGGATTCCCGACGGTGGGCCGGGCAAGGGTGAGATCGGCGGGGCTGGGCGGGGCGTCGATGGGACCGTCGAGGTCGAGATCGACGAGGTTGGGAGTCCCGACGCGCCGCCTCAGGTCGAGATCGCGCAGCGCCAGGCCTCGGTCGTCGAGGTCGCCGCCGTCCTCCTTCTCGCCGTTGGGGCCGTGGCCTTTCGGCCTGGGCCGCTCGCCCCCGCCATCGTCGCCGGGGTGCTGACCATCGCCGCCATCCCACTGCTTGCCAGGTCCGGCCCACCCAGACGACCCCACATCGCCACCACCGCCCACCGAACCCGGCTGGTCGACGGCTGGCGGGACCGCATCCTCCGCACCACCGGCGTGCACTTCCTCGACGTCGGCCTGCTGCTCCCCGCCGCCCGGCCCGTCGACCCCCGAAAGCCGGCGAGAATCGCCTGGCTGGGGGTCCGCGCCCGGGCCCGACACCTGACCACCGCGGGACTGCTCGCCCTCACCGCCGTCGCCGCGCACCTCGCCTTCGAACGACTGAACGACGAGATCCTGTTCGCCTTGACGAGCTACCTCGCCCTGGTCCCACTGGCCGGCGGCCTCGGCGACCTGTGGCGCTCCCCGGGCCGCCGCCGCTGGGTCGGGCGCTCCGACACCGCCCTGCGCGTCGAGCACTTCGTCGTCTTCACCGCCGTGGCCGGCGCATGGGCGGCCACGACACTGGGGCTCGCGATGCTGGCCGGCCACGGCTGGAAAGCGACGGTCCTGCTCACGATCCCCCTCACCGCGGCCTGCGCGGTCCGCACGGCGGCCCGCCCGCTACCCAGCTACGACAACCTCGGCCAGGTCGACACGCCGATCGGCGCCATGCCGCTCCGCCTGATCTTCCAGACCCTCCGCGGGCCGGACATCGGGGTGCTCGCCCTGATCTTCCTGCCGGCCGTCCCGGCCCTCGTCCGCGTGGCCGTCGTCACCCTCGCGGTCCTGGTGTGCGTCCTGCGCTAGCCACCCCGGCCCAGGCGTGTTGGCCCGCACTGAACGGGCTACGATCGGCCTGAATCACGGATGGACGCAGGAGGCATTCAGTGACTGCAGTAGCCCCGAAGCCGGTCGCCACGCGGCCGTACCCGGCGCGGCCGACAGTCAAGGGCGGGTACCTGCTGCAGCTGTTCCGGGAGACCGATCCGAAGAAGATCGGCATGATGTACGTCGTCACGGCGTTCGCCTTCTTCATGATCGGCGGCGCGATGGCGATGCTCATCCGCACCGAGCTGGCGCAGCCCGGTTTGGACTTCCTGTCCCAGGAGCAGTACAACCAGCTCTTCACGATGCACGGCACGATCATGCTGCTGCTCTACGCGACCCCGATTCTCTTCGGGTTCGCGAACCTGGTGCTCCCGATCCAGATCGGCGCGCCGGACGTTGCGTTCCCCCGCCTGAACGCGTTCAGCTTCTGGCTGTTCCTCTTCGGCGGCATCATCGTGATCTCCGGCTTCCTGACCCCGGGTGGCGCCGCCGACTTCGGCTGGTTCGCCTACACCCCGCTGTCGGACAAGATCCACTCGCCGGGAGTGGGCGGTGACCTCTGGATCACCGGCCTGATCCTCGCCGGTCTGGGCACGATCCTCGGCGCGGTGAACATGCTGACCACCGTGGTCTGCCTGCGCGCGCCCGGCATGACGATGTTCCGGATGCCGATCTTCGTCTGGAACATCCTGATCACGTCGATCCTCGTGCTGATCGCCTTCCCGATCCTCACCGCCGCACTGTTCGGCCTGCTCGCCGACCGCCAGCTCGGCGCGCACGTCTTCGACCCGGCCAACGGCGGCGTGATCCTCTGGCAGCACCTGTTCTGGTTCTTCGGCCATCCCGAGGTCTACATCGTCGCCCTGCCGTTCTTCGGCATCGTGTCCGAGATCTTCCCGGTGTTCAGCCGCAAACCACTCTTCGGCTACCGCGGCCTGGTCTACGCGACGCTGGGCATCGGCGCGCTGTCCGTCGCCGTGTGGGCGCACCACATGTACGCGACCGGCGCGGTGCTGCTGCCGTTCTTCGCCTTCATGACGTTCCTCATCGCGGTCCCGACCGGCGTGAAGTTCTTCAACTGGATCGGTACGCTGTGGAAGGGCTCGCTGACCTTCGAGACGCCGATGCTGTTCTCGATCGGCTTCCTGGTCACGTTCCTCTTCGGCGGTCTGACCGGCATCCTGCTGGCCGCGCCGGCCATCGACTTCCACGTGTCGGACACCTACTTCGTGGTGGCCCACTTCCACTACGTCCTCTACGGCACGATCGCGTTCGCCACGTTCGCCGGCATCTACTTCTGGTTCCCGAAGTTCACCGGCCGCTACCTGGACGAACCGCTCGGCAAGCTGCACTTCTGGACCACGTTCCTCGGCTTCCACGGCACCTTCCTGGTCCAGCACTGGCTGGGCAACGAGGGCTTCCCGCGCCGCTACGCCGACTACCTGGCCAGCGACGGCTTCACCACGCTGAACACGATCTCCACGATCGGCGCGTACATCCTCGGCGCGTCCACGCTGCCGTTCATCTGGAACGTGTTCAAGAGCTACCGCTACGGCGAGCCCACCACGGCGGACGACCCGTGGGGCTACGGCAACTCGCTCGAATGGGCCACCAGCACCCCGCCGCCGCGGCACAACTTCACCGAGCTGCCCCGGATCCGGTCCGAGCGGCCGGCGTTCGACCTGCACTACCCGCACATGGTGGAGCAGGCCCACTCCGACAAGTACATCGGTCCGTTCAGCGGCCACGGGACCGCCGCCGAAGCGTCACCCGCGCCGTCCGAGATGCTCGCCGAGAAGATGAACCCGGACGAGATCTCCAAGGGCGACCCCAAGAAGCCGAACTGAGCCGACCGTTGGCGACCCAACCCGCCACTCCGGTCCTGATCACGGTCTCGGGACCGGACAAGCCGGGTGTGTCGTCGGTGCTGTTCGCCGTGCTGACCAGGCACGGCGTGGACATCCTCGACGTCGAGCAGGTGGTCATCCGCGGTCAGCTCGTGCTGGGCGTGCTCGTCAACACCGACCACGACCCGGAGGGGCTGCAGGAGGCCGTCGAGCAGGCCATGGCCACGGTCTCCATGTCCGTCGTGGTCGAGGTCGGCGCCGACCCGCTCTCGCCGTCCCGGCTCGGGTCGAGCCACGTGCTGGTCGTGCTCGGCCGGCCAGTCACCGCCCGCGCGTTCGCCGAGGTCGCCAGGAGGCTCGCGGCGCTCGACGCCAACATCGACGCGATCCGGCGCGTCGCCGACTACCCGGTCACCGGCCTCGAGCTGCGGGTGTCGGTCGCACAGGACACCGCCGAGGGAGACGCCGACCTGCGGTCCGCGCTCGCGGAGGTGTCCGTGCGGACCGAGCTGGACATCGCCGTCGAGCGGGAAGGCCTGACCCGGCGGGCGAAGCGGCTGGTCGTGTTCGACGTCGACTCCACGCTCATCCAGGGCGAGGTCATCGAGATGCTCGCCGAGCGGGCCGGCCGTGCGGACGAGGTCCGCGAGGTCACCGAGGCCGCCATGCGCGGCGAGCTGGACTTCACGCAGTCGCTGGAGCAGCGGGTCGCGGCGCTGGCCGGGCTGCCAGAGTCGGTGCTCGACGAGGTGGCCGGCGAGATCACGCTGATGCCGGGCGCGCGGACCACGATCCGCACGCTCAAGCGGCTGGGCTTCCGGTGCGGGGTCGTGTCCGGCGGGTTCACCCCGATCATCGACAAGCTCGCCGGCGAGCTCGGCCTGGACTTCAGCGTGGCGAACGACCTGGAGGTCGTCGACGGCAAGCTCACCGGGCGGGTGGTCGGCCAGATCGTGGACCGGGAGGGCAAGGCGGCCGCACTGCGCATCGCGGCCGAGCGGTTCGAGGTGCCGCTGGCCCAGTGCGTGGCGATCGGCGACGGCGCCAACGACATCGACATGCTGTCCACCGCCGGGCTGGGTGTGGCGTTCAACGCGAAGCCGGCGCTGCGGGAGGTCGCCGACACCGCGCTGTCGCACCCCTACCTGGACGTCGTGCTGTTCATCCTCGGTGTCACCCGCGCGGAGGTGGAGGCCGCCGACGCGGCCGACGGCCTCGACTTCATGCGGCAATGAAGGGCCAGGAAGGACGCCTTCCGGACACTGGGCGCCCTGAGGGACGCCTTCCTGGCATTCTCGCCCCACTAGCCGGGCGGTATGCGTCGTGGTTGCGGTTGCCCGCGGCCGCTACGGCGGACGTCGCCGCCGAGGAGCCTCGGTTGGTGCGAGCCATGCCGGTCGTGATGCGGATCGAGCGGGCCGAGCCACCCGGCCGGACGGCGTTGCTGGAGGCGGCGGCCTCGGCGGCCGTCGCAGTGTGTCTGGACCCGCGGGCCCAGGAGGGCGGGGAGTGGCACGACGAGCTTGTCGCTTGGGTTGACGGACGTATTCGCAAGGTCGCTCGCCGGGCCCGGGGCGCGCACTGGGCGGCCGTGCAGGCGCTGCCCGGCGTGACCATCACGGTGCCCAGCACAGCTGCCGGGACTGCGGGTGGGGTCGGCACTGCGGCCGGGACTACGACTGGCACCGAGGCCGGTGGCGTGGCCGGTGATGGTGCTGGCCCTGAGGCCGATGGCGCGGCCGGTGCTGGGCTCAGCTTTGGTGCTGGGGCTGAGGATCGCACTGAGGCTGACGGTGTGGCCGGAACAGCGACCGGTGGTGGGGCTGAGTCAGCTGTCGGCGCTGGGGGTGTCGCGCAGGTGCGGGCGCTGGTGCCTGGCCTGGTCTCGGAGACGCCCAAGGAGGTCAGTCGGCTGCAGATCAGCGGTAGCGACCTGCCCCTCGACGAGCCGGGGCCGCCGCCGGACGGGGTTCCCGTGCTGTGGCTGAACCCGGCCGTCGAGATGACCGTCGGCAAGGCCGCGGCTCAGGTCGGTCACGCGACGATGCTGCTCGCCGCGCTCCAGCCGGACACCCCGGACATCGCGGCCTGGGCGGCGGACGGCTTCCGCGTCGCGGTTCGGACTCCTTCCCGATCCAAGTGGGCTGCGCTGCATCCCGGCGGCGACCCGGCCGGCGCTTGGCGCAGCCGGGGCGTGGTCGCGGTGCGGGACGCGGGCTTCACCGAGATCGCGCCCGGCACGGTCACCGTGCTCGCGCAGTTGGCTCCAGCACGGTGAGTCAGGGTGAGTTCGTCCCTACATGCGGCCGAGATCGAGCCACCTCTCGTTGTGGTTCTTCACAGGCTCGTCGTCCTCGTCGGGGATCGGCGTGTCGCGGCGGAGGTCACGGACCGTACGCCAGCCACGCAGCGTGCGGCGCGGCCATCTCAGCGACAACACCCACAGCACGGCGAGCGTGACCGCGCCCTCCCACGACACCGGGCGGAACACCGTGACCGCCGCGACCAGCAGCAGCAGCGGCGGGACCAGCCGGCGCCACATCGGCAGCAGCAGCTCGCCCGCCACCAAGCACCTGCGCGTCGCGACGAGAGCCTTGTCGACACGAGGGCGCAGACGTAACGCCCGCACGCCCATCGGGCTGGACAGCGACCGGTAGATCGCCCGCGTCAGTGGGTCATCGGCACGCTGGGAACGCGGTTTGCCTCGTTAGCGACGGTGCCGCCGGCAGAACGTGCCAATTGACACGCGGCAGGACCAGGACCGGTCCGGTCGCGTTCTTCGAGTCTCTGACCGCGGTCACCGAGTCGACGAGCGCAACCTCGACACAGTTCTCGTCACCACCTCCACCGCTGAAGGTGCTCTTGCGCCACCGCGCGCCAACAAGGTCCACAGTGGACACCTTTCAGCTCGACCACAGTTCCTCCGCCACCCGGTCGATCAGCGCCACCGACTCGGTCGGATCCAGCGCTAGCGAACGCAGGTGGCCAAACCGAAGTCTAGCCGGTTCCACATACTCGGATTTGTCCTTCCGTTCCTCGCCAAGAGCGTGGGTCGAGTTGCAAATGCTGGGCTGCCCGGGCGTTGGGAAGTCCAGCACTGTGAACCCGCCGTACATCGACTCGTTCGAAACGATCGTTGCGGGCAGGATTCGCAAGGTGACCGTCGGCAGTTCGTTGATCAAGGCGAGATGCTGGAGCTGGGTGCGCATCACCGCTGCCCCGCCCACGGGATACCGGAGAACGAACTCGTGCACCACGGCATCCAGCTCAAGCGGAAATTCCTCGTCGGTGAGGCGTTCTTGGCGGGTCAGCCGGACCGTGAGTCGATTCGCGATCCACTCCGCGGACCGTGCGTTGGTGCTTGATTCGAAGAGAGCCCTCGCGTAGTCGGCCGTCTGGAGCAGGCCGGGCACGAACGTGACCTCGTAGGTGCTGATTCGGTTCGCGCCGGTCTCAAGGGCGATGAAATCCTTGTCGGAGATGCCGTACTGCTTCCACCAACCCCTGATCCGCGCCTGGCGGATCAGATCGAGCACGTCGTCCAGGCGCAGGTCATAGACGTCCATCATCGAGCGGACGAGGTGCACGGTGACCGGGCCGTCGCCGTTCTCGAAGCGGCTCAGGGAGCTGCCCGCGATCTCCAGCCGCTTCGCGGCTTCGAGGATGTTGAGACCGGCCTCGTTGCGCGCCACACGAATCCGCCGGCCGATCTCGCGGCGCAGCACGACGGGACTGATGTGCCTGGTGGTTTCCACGGGGTTCAGAGTCCCCGTGGAACCGCCGGGCTGGAATTCCACCACTCGATCGGGTTAACGGTGCTAGCGGTTTCGTTGCCAGACCACGAAGAGACCGTCCTCCTGGGTGGTCATGGCCTCTACGAAGGCGTCGTTGTCGAAGCCGGGCATGGACTGCAGGCGGCTCATCAGGTCATCGGCGGAGGGGTCGCCCGCGGGAACTGCGCAGCCGCCCCCGCCGCTGCGCACGAGGAGGAAGAACACGTCCTCCTTCCACGGGCCCTCCGGAGTGGTCCGGATGGCCACCTCGGCGAGATCGATCCAGGTCACCGATTCCTCGGTGCCATCGGCCAGCAACCGGCGGACGCCGTCGTCATCGACGGTGATACCGGAGTTAGTGGACAAGCGACTCTCCCTGAAACTGCTGGAACGGGCGGTGGGGCATATTCGATCAGTTCGCCGCGTCGAGCCTGCGCAGGGCCGCCCGGACGACCTCCGCGTCCGACGTGGCCCAGTAGCCAGGCAGGGACGCGCGCAGGAAACCGCCGTAGCGCGCGGTGGCGATTCGCGGGTCGAGGATCGCGACCACGCCGCGATCCTCGGTCGACCGGAGCAGGCGGCCGGTGCCCTGCGCGAGCAACAGAGCGGCGTGTGTCGCGGCGACGGAGAGGAAACCGTTGCCGCCACGAGCCTCCACGGCCCGCTGCCGAGCGGAGGCGAGCGGGTCGTCCGGCCGCGGGAACGGGATCCGGTCGACGACCACGAGCTGCAGCGACGGGCCCGGCACGTCGACTCCTTGCCACAGCGAGAGTGTGCCGAACAGACAGGTGGCCGTGTCCTCGCTGAACTTGCGCACGAGCAGCGCCGTGGAGTCCTCACCCTGGCACAGGATCGGCAAGTCGGTGCGCTTGCGCAGCGCCTCGGTGGCCTGCTTGGCCGCCCGCATCGAGGAGAACAGCCCGAGCGTGCGTCCGCCGGCGGCCTCCATCAGCTCGGCCAGCTCGTCCAAGTAGGACGGTGGCAGGCCGTCCCGGCCGGGCGGCGGCAGGTGCTTGGCCGTGTAGAGGATCCCGCTGCGGGCGTGGTCGAACGGCGAGCCGACGTCCAGTCCGGTCCACTTCGGAGCCTCGATCGCCTTGTCGGTGGCGGCGCCCTCGACCTTCGCGCTCTCGCCCTGCTCGGCCGGCAGGCCCCACGAGCGGGCCATCGTGTCGAAGGTGCCGCCGAGCGTGAGCGTGGCGGACGTCAGGACCGTGGTGTGCTGGCCGAACAGCCGCTCCCGCAGCAGCCCGGACACCGCGAGCGGCGCGGCCTTGAGCGCGGGCGGGCGCGGCGGGCCGGAACCCGAGTCGCCGGTGCGCCAGACGACGTCGCGGCGGTGCGCGTCGTCGGTCTCGAACGCGCGCAGCAGCCGGACCGCGGTGTCGTGCACCTCGTCGAGCTGGGACTGGGCGAGCTTGCGCGCGGTGGCCACCTCGACGTCGCTGGTGCGCTGGTCGGGGCCGAGGCCGGACAGGCACGCGTAGGCGGCGTCCCGGACGACCGAAAGCGCGCCGGCGAGCGGTGTGGGAAGCACGTCCATCCGGCCGGCGGGCATGTCCTCCAGGATGAGCGTGAACCCGTCGCCGGCCTCGAGCAGCCGGTCGGCGAGCTCCTGGTCGCAGATCCGGCCGGCGCGCCGCGCGGCCGCGGCGATGGCCGCACTCGTCAGCTCCGCGGTGGCCGCGCTGGTGACCCGGTCGACGAGGTCGTGCGCCTCGTCGACGATGACCAGGTCGTGCTCGGGCAGGACCTGGAAGCCCTGCAGCGCGTCGATGGCGAGCAGCGCGTGGTTGGTGACGATCAGGTCGGCCCGGCCGGCCTTGGCCCGGCCCTTCTCGGCGAAGCAGTCGGTGCCGATCGGACAGCGGCTGACGCCGAGGCACTCGCGGCTGGACACGGACACCTGGCGCCAGGCGTGCTCGGAGACGCCGGGGACGAGCTCGTCGCGGTCACCGGTCTCGGTGTCGGAGACCCACTCGCGCAGGCGGGTGACCTCGCGGCCCAGTGCGGAGACGGCGAAGGGGTCGAACAGGGCGGCGTCGTCGGGCTCGTCCTGCATGCCGGAGTCGAGCTTGTTCAGGCACAGGTAGTTGCGCCGGCCCTTGAGGATGGCGAAGGTCGGCTTGCGGCCGAGCGGCTTCTCCAGCGCCTTCTCCAGCCGGGGCAGGTCGCGGTCGATGAGCTGGCGCTGCAGGGCGATCGTCGCGGTGGAGACGACCACGGTGGCCTCGCGCTCGACCGCGTGGCGCAGGGCCGGGACCAGGTAGGCGAGCGACTTGCCGGTGCCCGTGCCGGCCTGGACCGCGAGGTGGTCGCCCGTGCGGACGGCCTTCGCGACGGCCTCGGCCATCGCCACCTGACCAGGGCGTTCGGTGCCGCCGACCGCGGCCACCGCGGCGGTCAGCAGCTCGGCGACGCCCGGGAGGTCGGTGGAGGTTGAGGGCACAGCCGAACGGTACCTCTGTCCACTGTCAATCCTGCGCACGCACCCGCCGTCGCCCGGTCGGGTTGTCCCGTCCGCTCGACCGGGTGGCAGTGGGTTTGGATGCTGGCGCGGCGGTGCCGGGGGCGAGTGTCCTCTGATCATGACCATTCGACATGCCAGACGCACCGGCGTCCTGGGGCTGGCAGTGGCCGGCCTGCTGCTCTCCGGTGTGAGCCCAGCGCAGGCGGTCCCGGAGGAGGGGCTCGCGTCCGGGTCGATCGGCGCGGTGGACGCGACGTACGACGACACCGAGATCCAGATGGACCCGCTCGCCGAGTGCGACACCGACGGCGGCGACGGTTCGGCGAACAGTCCGACCTACAGGGTGAACGGGTTCATCGAGTTCGGCCCGGGTTCCTCGACCTGTGCGGTCGACCCGCAGACCGGCGTGGCCAAGGCGGACGTGAAGGGCAAGCTGTTCCGGCTCGACGCACTGCGCTCCTACGGCGGGCCGCGGATCCGGATGACGAACTACACCGCGAAGTGCAGCACCACCGAGAACGGCAGCAGTGCGAGTTTCAAGATCGGTGGGATCTCGGGCCTCGCGCTGCCGGCGCAGCTGCCGCCGAACCACGTGGTGATGGTTCCGGGGCGGGGGCCGGGCGCGCCGCCGCTGGCGAAGGTGACGTTCAACGAGAGCATCGTGCCGGACCCGCCGGACGGCAGCATGACGGTGAACATCATGCGCGTCGAGCTGTTCCCGCAGGGCACCCCGGACGACGATGCGCCCTCGGGTGAGATCACCGTCGGCACGGTGAGCTGCTCGCCGTTCTAGCCCATTCCCTCGAGCATGAGCAGTGCTCCCGGGACGATGATTATGGTCAGGATCCCGCAGGCCAGGCCGCGGTTGCGGCGCTTGCGTTCGTCGGCGGGTCGGGCCCGTCTCCCGACGAGCCAGGCGACGAGCGCCGTGACCGCGACCATGGGCAGCCAGGCGACCGCGGCGGGCAGGTAGGTCAACGCGGCGAGGTCCACGCCCGGCTCGCCTGGCCGCGGCCGCTGCAGCTGCACCGCGAGGAAGGTCAGCGGCCACCACAAGACCAGCGGCACCGCCACCGCCCACCCGATCGACACGGGGCTGGTACTCCGCGTTTTCATGTTCCCATTTTCGGCCGCCGGGCCTCTCGCCGCCGTGCGTCCATTGAGGACATGTCGACGTAACGGAGAGTGGCTGCCGCGCGATGACGTGACCAGGCATTACTACTGGGGGTGCGTCATGAAGTCGCTTGCGAAAGCCGGTCTTCTGGCCTTGGCCCTGCTGGTCGCGTTGCTGGCGTCCGGGTGCGCGGCGGTCAAGGGCACGCCGGTCACGCCGGCGCCGACGACACAGGCCGTCGAACCGGTCAACGATCGCGGCTACGTCCCGGTCCAGGTCGGCGAGCAGGTGTGCTTCGGCCCCGACGACTCGGCCTCGTGCGACCGCGGCGTCACGTTCTCCATCGACAAGATCGTCGTCGACCCGCCGTGCGTGGAGTACGGGGAGCGCGTGGGGCACACGCTGGTGCTGAGCATGAGGGTGGCGACCGGCACGGACACCACGTCCACCGACATCGCCCGCGGGATCTTCAACCCGTACGGGTTCACCGTGATCGGCGCGGATGGCGTCTCCCAGAACGCCGCGTTCGGCATCTGCACGGACGACGCCAGCGATCCGTTGACCTACGGGCCGAACCAGAAGTACGCGTTCGAGCTCGAGCTGGAGGTGCCCGTGGCGCAGGGTGCGCTCGCGCTGCAGCCGGGCTCCCTGGGCGACTCCGGCGGCTGGGAGTGGCCGTTCTGATGCGGGTGTTGATCCTGTGCCTGGCTCTGCTGGTCGCGTTGTTGGCATCCGGCTGCGCGACAGTCAAGGGCGTGCCCGTCGCTGGCGACGGTCCTGCTCCATCGCTGCCGGAGTCGACGACCACCCCGCCCGCTCCCGAGCCGGCGACCAACGAGCGCGGCTTCATCCCGGCCGAGATCGGCGAGGAGCTGTGCTACGGCCCGATCGACTCCGACACGTGTGAGGGTGGTGTCACCTTCTCCGTCGACAAGATCGCGATCGACCCGCCGTGCATGGAGTTCGGACAGCGCACGGGGCACACGCTGGTGGTGAGCATGCGGGTGGCGACCGGCACGGACACTGAGTCGAACCAGATGGCCAGCGGCGTGTTCAACCCGTTCTCGTTCATCGTGATCGGCAAGAACGGCGTCTCCCAGGACGCCGACTTCGGCATGTGCACCGACCTCACCAGCAACCCCGACACGTACGGCCCGAACCAGAAGTACGCGTTCAAGATCGAGCTGGACGTGCCGGTGGTGCACGGTGTGCTCGCGCTCCAGCCAGGCATCGTCGGGCTGGACGGGGCCGGCGGGTGGGAGTGGCCGTTCTGACACGGCCCTGGGCCTCGGGTGGCAACCCGATCGGGTGATCGCGCTCGGTGGCCGATAACGAGCCGTGGGCACCTGTCGACATTCTGGCCAGGCAACTACATACCGGGAGTGCGCATGACCAACTACCAGCCACCGCAGGCCTACCCCGTCTACCAGGCGCAGCCGACCAACGGGTTGGGCGTGGCCTCGCTGGTGCTCGGCATCGTCGGGCTCGTGTTCTCCTTCATCCCGGTCATCGGGGTGATCGCGTGGCCGATGGTCATCCTGGGCGTGGTGTTCGGCGGCATCGGCATCAACAAGGCCAACCAGACTCCCGGCATGCCGAAGGGCACCGCGGTCGCCGGCCTCACGTGCTCCCTCATCGGCCTGGCGATCTGCGTCATCTGGGCAGTCGCCGTCGCGGCCAACTAGTCCGGCCTTCGCCGCCAACTGAACTGGTTCGACCTCCGACCCCCGAAACGGCGCGGCATCCGGTCCCGAAACTGGCTCGGCCTCCGGCCCCCGATATCCAGCGTACCGAGCACCACCGCCAATCCCGCGTGCTCACCGACCGCCTTGTGGATAACTCCCCGGCCCGCGGGGGCCCCCGATTTCCAGTCTACGGCGGGGGACTGACGGTTCCGGGCTATCGCGGGCGACCTGTGGACAACTAGCCCGATTGAACGGTCCGTTCAATCGGTCCCGACCGCGCTTCCCCCACAGTGCTTGCAATCCACCGCCCCGGGACTACCGTCTCGACAGGCGGTTGCAGACCACCACAAGAGGGAGGGAGCGCCCATGCTGACGCAGGTCGCGGAGGGTGTGCTGGTCCACCAGAGCGAGTTACTCGAGAACAACACCGTTGTCGTGCAGGGCAGGGCCGGCGTGTTGCTCATCGACGCCGGGATAACGGGCGGTGAAATGGTTTGCCTTGCGAACGACCTTCGTGAGTTGGGTCAGCCCGTTGTGGCAGGCTTCGCGACGCATCCTGACTGGGATCACGTGCTCTGGCATGCCGACCTTGGCGATGCGCCTCGTTACGGCACCGCCCGCTGCGCGGAATTTATGCAAGACGTCCTGTCCAAACCGGACTGGAAGACTCGAGTCGCCGGGGGGTTGCCGGAGGAAATCGCCGAGGAAACGCCGCTGGACCTCTTCGGCCTCATTACCGGTCTGCCCGCTGGAACCACGCATATTCCGTGGGATGGCCCCAAGGTCCGGATTATCGAGCATCCGGCGCATGCCCCGGGCCATGCGGCGCTGTTGGTCGAAGAACGCCGGGTTCTCGCCGCCGGCGACATGCTCTCCGATGTCCTGGTTCCGATGTTCGACGACTCCGCTGACCCGGTAGAGGAGTACCTCGTCGGGCTGCGGATGCTCGAGGACGTGGTGGACGACGTCGACGTCGTCGTCCCCGGGCACGGGTCCGTCGGCAGGGGCAACGAGGTCCGCGCGAGGATCACGCTGGATCGGGCGTACGTCGAGGCCCTGCGTGACGGCCGTGATCACAGCGACCCGCGGGTCGAATCGGCCAAGCCTGGTTGGGAGTGGGTGCGCGACCTGCACGGAGGGCAGCTCCAGACCCTCGCCCAAAAGAACGGCTAGGACACGTGCGGCGTGCCGGTCAGAGCGACCGAAGCCGCCGACAGCTCGCTCAGCGCGGTGTCCACCGTCGTCCTGGCCACGCCCGCCGTGTGGTCCAGCAGCACCCGCACGGCGAAGCCCGAACGGGCCGCGTCCAGAGCAGTCGCGCGCACGCAGTGGTCCGTGGCGATGCCGACGACGTCCACAGTGGACACGTCACGACCGCGGAGCCAGGACGCCAGCGCGGTGCCGTCCGGCGCGGCGCCCTCGAAGCCGGAGTACGCCGCCGCGTGCGCGCCCTTCGAGAACACCGTCTCGATGCCGCCGACGTCGAGTGCCGGGTGGAACGACGCGCCCGGCGTGCCGGCCAGGCAGTGCGGCGGCCACGTGTCGACGAAGTCCGGTGACGAGCTGAAGTGCGCGCCCGGGTCGATGTGGTAGTCCCGGGTGGCGACGACGTGGTCGTACCCACCCGCGGCCACCAGCGCCGAGATGGCGGCGGCCACGTCGGCCCCACCTGCGACGGCGAGCGAGCCGCCCTCGCAGAAGTCGTTCTGCACGTCGACGACGATCAAGGCGTTGGCCACGTCAGCACTCCTCGGACGATCAGGCGGTTCAGGCGTAGACGGTCGGGATCGCGGGCTCCCCGTTGGATAGCTTCAATCCCTCCCACGGCAGGCTCACCAGCCCGTCCCGCACCCGTTGCCGGCTCACCTCCAGGGTCGGCGCCGCACCCGCCGGTTGTCCACCGCGGACCAGCGGCACGACGAGCTGCCGGTCGTGCTCGCCCGCCTCGGGCGCGCCGTCGCCGACCTCGTAGACGACCTCTTCGAGCGCGGTTCCGGTCGGCTTGTGCCGGCGCAGCGCCGCCTTGCGGCCGGCCCGGGACTCCTTGTGCGAGCTGCGTTTCGCCACCGGCCGGCCCTCGACCTCGACCAGCTTGTAGACCATCCCGGCGGTGGGCGAGCCGGACCCGGTGACGAGCGACGTGCCGACCCCGTAAGCGTCGACGGGCTCGGCCCGCAGCGCCGCGATCGCGTACTCGTCGAGGTCGCCGGACACCACGATCCGGGTGTTGCGCGCGCCGAGCCCGTCGAGCTGCGCGCGGGCCTGGCGGGCCAGCACGCCGACGTCTCCGGAGTCGATCCGGATGGCGCCCAGCGACGTGCCGGCGACCTCGATGGCCGTCTCGATGCCGGCGGTGATGTCGTACGTGTCGACCAGCAGCGTCGTGCCGGCGCCGAGCGCGTCGACCTGTGCGGCGAACGCCGCGCGCTCGCTGTCGTGCAGCAGGGTGAAGGCGTGCGCGCAGGTCCCCGCGGTCGGGATGCGGTAGCTGCGGCCGGCCTCGAGGTTCGACGTGGTGGCGAAGCCGGCCAGGTACGCGGCGCGCGCGGAGCTGACCGCGGCCTGCTCGTGGGTGCGCCGGCCGCCCATCTCGATCAGCGGCCGGCCGTTCGCGGCGCTCACCATCCGCGCGGCGGCGGACATGATCGCGCTGTCGTGGTTGAGGACCGAGAGCACCAGTGTCTCCAGCACGACGGACTCGGCGAACGTGCCGCGCACGGTGAACAGCGGCGAGCCGGGGAAGTACAGCTCACCCTCCGGGTAGCCGTCGACGTCGCCGGTGAAGCGGTAGTCCGCGAGCCAGTCGAGCGTCCGCGCGTCGACCACCCCGTGGTCGGCCAGCTCACGCAGCTCGTCGTCGCCGAACTGGAACCGGCTGATGGCCTCGACGGCTCGCTCGGTACCGCCGACGACGCCGTAGCGCCGGCCGTTCGGCAGCCGGCGGGCGAAGGTCTCGAACACGCACCGGCGCTCGGCGGTTCCCGCGGCCAGCGCGGCCGCGACCATGGTCAGCTCATAGTGGTCGGTGAGCAGCGCGGTGCTGGTACCGGTCATGAACGGTGAGCCTAGACATGCCACCATTGATGTCATGTCGGTCCATCTGTCGATGCCTGTCGATCAGGAGCAGACACAGGCCGAGCCGCTCGGCTCGGAGGTCGCGGCCGAGGACAAGCCGTGGCAGACCATCGTGTGGAACGACCCGGTCAACCTGATGTCGTATGTGACCTATGTGTTCCAGAAGCTCTTCGGCTACTCCCGCGAACAGGCGACGAAGCTGATGTTGGACGTGCATCACAAGGGCCGGGCGATCGTGTCCTCCGGCACCAAGGACAAGGTGGAGGGCGACGTCGCGAAACTGCACGCGGCCGGGCTCTGGGCGACCATGCAGCACCAGTCGTGATCCCCTGGGAGCGGGTCGGCGACACGGTCATGACCAAGCTCGACCGGCGCGAGGCGACCGTGCTGCGCGGACTCATCACCCAGATCGACGGCATGCTGCGGTCGCGTCAGGACGAGGCGCCGCGCGACGAGCTCGCGGAGCTGACCGGCATCCGCACGGGCCCGTCCGCCGCGCCCGACGACCCGATCCTCGCCCGGCTGCTGCCCGACTACCACCGGCTCGACTCCGCCGACTCCGACGAGTTCGGCGAGCCGTCGAGGGAGGAGCGGGACTCGGCCGCGGCGCTGCGGTCGCTGCACGAGCCGGAGCTGCTCGACCTCAAGACCGGGGTGGCCGGGGTCGTGCTGGACACGTGCCCGCCCAACGGCGGCACGGTGAAGCTGTCGCTCGAACAGGCCGACGCGTGGCTGTCGGCGGTCAACGACGTGCGGCTCGCGCTCGGCACCACGCTCGACGTCACCGAGGACATGCCCGAGGAGCTGCCGGAGGACGACCCGCGCAGCCCGCATCTGGGCGTGTACCAGTGGTTGACGTGGATGCAGGAGCACCTCGTCCTGGCGCTGTCACCTTCTTCTGACGATGACGAATAACGCGCTCACGGACGTCCCCGGCGTCCTCGTGGGCCATCACCAGCGGATCGGCTCCGGCTGGGCCACCGGGACGACCGTCGTGCTGCTGCCGCCCGGGTCCACCGGCGCGGTCGACGGCCGCGGCGGCGCGCCCGGCACGCGAGAGACGGATCTGCTGGCGCCGGAGAACATGGTTCAGCAGGTCGACGCCGTGTGTCTGTCCGGCGGGAGCGCCTACGGCCTGGCCGCGGCGGACGGCGTCATGTCCTGGCTGTCCTCCCGCGAACGGGGTTTCCGGGTGGGGGCGGCTTCTTATGAGGTCGTGCCGATCGTGCCGGCCGCGGTCCTGTTCGACCTGCCGCGGGGCGAGTGGGGGAACCGGCCGTCTGCGTCGTTCGGCACCGCCGCCTGTGATGTGGCCGCTGACGGGCCCGTCGCGCAGGGCTGCGTCGGGGCCGGGACGGGGGCGAAGGTCGGCTCGTTGAAGGGCGGGGTCGGGACCGCGAGTGCCGTGGTCTCCGGCTTCACGGTCGGCGCGCTGGCGGCGGTGAACGCGTCCGGCGAGGCGGTCGATGCCTCGTCGGGGCGCCCATGGGCTCACGACTTCGGGCTGCCTGGGGAGTTCGGTTCTTGGCCGGACCGTCCCGGCGTGCTGCCCGACGTGTCGGCGACCGGCCTGAACACGACGATCGGCGTGGTGGCGGTGGACGCGGACCTGTCGAAGGCGGAGTGTCGTCGCCTGGCGGTCGCCGCCCAGGACGGGCTGGCCCGCGCCGTGCGTCCGGCCCACTCGATGTTCGACGGCGACACGGTGTTCGCGGTGGCCACCCGAGCGCGACCGCTGGCCCCGCCGGACTCCCCGCTCGGCCCGATGGCCCGCGCGCTGGCGCTGAACGAACTGTGCGCCGCGACCGCGGAGGTCTTCGCCCGGGCCGTGGTGCACGGCGTCCTGGCGGCGACTCCGTTGGCGGGCCTGCAGTCCTACCGAGACGTCTGGCCCGCCGACGCCCGCTGACCGCCTGCCGCCGCGCCCAGCCTGCCTCGCCGCCGCGCCTGTCTGCCCGCCCGGGTCGACTTGTACACAACCGCACGACTTGTCCACAAGTCGATCTTGCAACCCCGAAACGTCAGTGCCCCCAGTAGAATTGGAACCGGGGCCGCCCCCCGGAGAGGGTGGGGGCTGCCATCCAGAGGGGGCTGCCAGGGGTGCACCCGCGAGCATCAGGGCGGATCCGGGGACTTCCTCGGCCACGGCCGAGATGGGCGCGTCGTGACCCTTGCCACCAGCCGTGACGGCTCTCACCACGTGGGAACGCGGCGCCCACCACGTAGGATCGGCACGTGCTTCGGATACGCCGTGACCTGGTCGACGCGATGGTCGCGCACGCCCGCCGGGACCACCCGGACGAGGCGTGCGGCATCCTCGCCGGCCAAGAGGACGAAGCCGAGCGGATCATCCCCATGCTCAACGCCGCCCGCTCGCCGACGTACTACGAGTTCGACGCCACCGAGTGGAACGCCGTCTACCGCGAGATGTCCGCGAAGGACGAGGAGCCGGTCGTCATCTACCACTCGCACACGGCCACCGAGCCCTACCCGTCGCGCACCGACATCGCACGGGCCGGCGAGTACGCCACACTGCTGCCCTCGCCGCACTACGTGCTCATCGGCACCCGCGACCCCGATCACCACGAGCTGCGCTCGTACCGCATCGACGACGGCGAGGTCACCGAGGAAGAGGTCGTCGTGTCAGAAGCTCATGAAACACAGCGGAGGTAACACATGCCCGTCACCGTCTCCATCCCGACCATCCTGCGTACCCACACCGGCGGGCAGAAGTCGGTCGAGGCGAGCGGTAGCACCGTTGCCGAGCTCATCGACAACCTCGAGGCCAACCACGGCGGGCTCAAGTCGCGCCTGGTCAAGGAAGGCTCGCTGCACCGGTTCGTGAACGTGTACGTCAACGACGAGGACGTCCGGTTCGTCGGCGGCCTCGACGCCCCGGTCGCCGACGGCGACAACGTCACGATCCTGCCCGCGGTCGCCGGGGGAGCCGGCGGAGCGGACGCCGGAAAAGCCGGCGGAACAGTGGGCGGCTGAGCGTGGCGCGGTTCGACTCGCTGCTCGACGCGCTCGGCGACACCCCGCTGGTCGGCCTGCCCCGCCTGTCCCCGTCCGAGGACGTGCGGCTGTGGGCCAAGCTCGAGGACCGCAACCCCACCGGCTCGGTCAAGGACCGGGTGGCGCTGCGGATGATCGAGGTCGCCGAGCAGGACGGCGTGCTGCGGCCCGGGTGCACGATCCTCGAGCCGACCTCGGGCAACACCGGGATCTCGCTCGCCATGGCCGCCAAGCTCAAGGGCTACGGCCTCGTCTGCGTGATGCCGGAGAACACCTCCGAGGAGCGCCGCCAGCTGCTGCAGGCCTACGGCGCGCGGATCGTGAGCTCGCCGGCCGCGGGCGGGTCCAACGAGGCGGTCCGGCGGGCGAAGGAGCTGGCGAAGCAGAACCCGGACTGGGTGATGCTCTACCAGTACGGCAACCCGAACAACGCGGGCGCGCACTACCACGGCACCGGCCCGGAGGTCCTGCGTGACCTGCCGACCGTGACGCACTTCGTCGCGGGGCTGGGCACCACCGGCACGCTGGTCGGCGCCGGCCGGTACCTGCGCGAGCAGAAGCCGGACATCCAGGTCGTCGCCGCCGAGCCGCGGTACGGCGAGCTGGTGTACGGGCTGCGCAACCTCGACGAGGGCTTCGTCCCGGAGCTGTACGACCCGGACGTGCTGACCGGCCGCTACTCGGTCGGCTCCTACGACGCCCTGCGCCGGACCCGGCAGCTGCTGGAGACCGAGGGCATCTTCGCGGGCATCTCGACCGGCGCGATCCTGCACGCCGCGCTCGCGGTGGCGGAGAAGGCCGCGGCCGCCGGCGAGCGGGCGGACGTGGTGTTCGTCGTCGCGGACGGCGGCTGGAAGTACCTGTCGACGGGCGCGTACGCGGGCTCGCTCGACGAGGCCGCCGGACGTCTCGACGGCCACCTCTGGGCCTGACAGCTTCCGGCCACCGGATGATCGACATCCCGGCGGCGGCGCTACCTTTCCGCACATGGTGCGTGGGATGTTCGTCGCGGTCGTGGCCGCGCTGTCGCTGTCGGGTTGCGCGTCGCCGGCGGAGGAGCCGCCCGAGGACGTCGACCTGTTCCGGGAGTACGCGCGGTCGGGGGACGTCGAGAACGATCCCTTCGGCGGCACCGGGTCGGGCGAGGACCGGCTCGCCAACTTCGCCTCCCAGGGCACGCCCGAGCAGATCCTGACCCAGCTGCTCGCGGCCACCGAGTGTGCGGCCGACTGCGACGCCGCCGGCGCGACCCGCGCGGCCGCGAAGGACTTCGGCGGCACGCTGTACGAGCGTCTCGTCCTGGTCAAGCACCCGGACGGCGCGCTCGAGATGCTCCCGCTGTACGTCGCGCAGAAGTCCGACGACGACGCCGTCCTGATCGACGCGCAGGGCCAGACCTACCAGGACCTGACCGACTTCCGCGAGAACAACGACGTCCTCACCGCCGAGGACCTGGTGCTGGCGCCGGAGAACATCACCTCGGTGCCCGGCGAGGGGCGCATCGCGACTGTCTACGGGCAGACCGGGACGAACTGGCTGCCGTGGCTCCTCGGCGGGGGCGGCGTCCTACTGCTCGCCGTCGCGTTGCTCGTGGTGGTCCGGCGGCGGAACCGGGGTGAAGTCAGGGTTCGCCCGGAGCCGGCAGGCCCGGAACGCACGTAACCTCGAAGGTGTGAGCACCGTGCAGCCCGCGAAGTCCCGCAACCCGGCGAACCGGATCGTGCCGCCCAACCCGCTTCGGGCGGCGATCGTGGTGGGAGCGTTCACCGCCCTGCTCTACCTGGTCGAGGCGGTCGACGCGATCGTGCCCGCCAACCTCGACAACCTCGGCATCCAGCCGCGCACGGTCGGCGGGCTCGACGGCATCCTCTGGGCGCCGCTGCTGCACGCGGGCTGGTCCCACCTGTTCGCGAACACACTCGCGATCGTGGTGTTCGGCTTCCTCGCGATGGCGAACGGCATCGGGCAGTGGGCCGCGGTCACCGTCACCATCTGGCTCACCAGCGGCATCGGCGTCTGGCTCACGGGAGCGGACGGCATCACCGTCGGCGCGTCCGGTGTGGCCTTCGGCTGGCTCGCCTTCCTGCTCGTGCGCGGCCTGTTCAACCGCAGCTTCGGCCAGCTCATGGTCGCCGTCGTGCTGTTTCTCTACTGGGGGAGCACGCTGCTCGGCGTCCTGCCCGGCAACCCGGGCGTGTCCTGGCAGGGTCATCTGTTCGGCGCGCTCGGTGGCATCCTTGCGGCGTGGCTCGTCTCCCTGGCGAACAGAGCGAACAAGAAGGACAAGGCGGAAGCCGGCCCATCGGCGTCTTCGACTCCGGCGTCGGCGGCCTGACCGTCGCGCGCGCGATCGCCGACCAGCTGCCCGGCGAGCGGCTGCGCTACGTCGGCGACACGGCCAACGGCCCGTACGGCCCGCTGCCGATCGCCGAGGTCCGCCGGCACGCGCTCGCCATCGCCGACGACCTCGTGGCAGACGGCGTCAAGCTGCTGGTCCTGGCCTGCAACACCGCCTCGGCAGCGTGCCTGCGCGACGCCCGCGAGCGCTACGACATCCCGGTCGTCGAGGTCGTCGTGCCGGCCGTGCGCCGCGCGGTGGCGAGCACCCGCAACGGCCGGGTCGGGGTCATCGGCACCGCCGGCACGGTCCGCTCGCGCGCCTACGACGACGCGTTCGCCGCCGCCCCGCACATCGACCTGACCTCCGCCGCCTGCCCGCGGTTCGTGGACTTCGTCGAACGCGGCATCACCTCCGGCCGGCAGGTCCTCGGTCTCGCGCAGGGCTACCTCGAGCCGCTCCAGCAGGCCGGTGTCGACACCGTCGTGCTCGGGTGCACGCACTATCCGCTGCTCACCGGAGTCCTGCAGATCGTCATGGGTCCGGAGGTGACACTCGTGTCCAGCGCCGAGGAGACGGCCAAGGACGTCGTCCGCGTGCTGACCGAGCGGGACCTTCTGGCGGAACCGGACGGTGAGGTCCGCCACGAGTTCGTCGCCACCGGACCGGCCGAACCCTTTGCCCGCCTGGCAAGACGCTTCCTGGGCCCGGAACTTGGCGCAGTCGCGGCGGCCGCGCCGTAGAAACGTCATAGGCTGTGCCGCGTGTTGTTGACCGTGCTGGGTTGTTCCGGAAGTACTCCCGGACCGCGTGCCGCGTCGTCTGGTTACCTTCTCGAGGCGGAGGGCTTCCTGCTCTGCATCGAGCTCGGCAACGGCGTGCTCGCCGAGCTACAGGCCGTGCGGGACCCGTTCGCCCTCGACGCGCTGCTGTTCTCCCACCTGCATCCCGACCATTGCGCGGATCTCTCCGCGCTCACCGTGCTGCGCCGCTACCACCCCGCGCCCTCGCGCGACCCGCGGGCGAACCGGCTGCCGCTGTACGCGCCGCGCGAGGCGCCCGACCGGTTCGTCGCCGCGTACAGTCCGGACGCCACCGAGCGCGCCACCGAGGACCTCGGCGACATCTACGACTTCCGCGCCCTCACCGACGGAACCGTCCATATCGGACCGTTCGAGGTGACGGCGACCGTCGCGGCGCACCCGTGCGAGGCGTACAGCTTCCGAATCGTCCACGGCGGACGCTCACTGGTCTACACGGGAGACACCGGCGCCTCGCGCACCCTCGACCGGCTCGCCAAGAGCGCGGACGTGGTCCTCGCCGAGGCATCCTGGACCCACGCCGAGGACCGTCCGCCGGACCTGCACATGTCGGGCGTCGACGCCGGCCGGCTCGCGCAGACCGCGGGCACCGGCCGGCTGCTGCTCACCCACGTGCCGCCGTGGACCGACGGGGCCGCCGTGCTCGCCGAGGCGGGCGAGGAGTTCGCCGGGCCGGTCCAACTCGTCGTGCAGGGCGAGTCGTTCGAGATCTGAGCGAGTCGGGGGCTCCCGGCGGGGTCCGGGCCGGGAGCCCGAATATCGAGGATCGACCTCTCCTTGACAGTCGTCAAGACAATGCTTGACAACTGTCAAGACGGCTCCAGCTCCGGTCCAGTGCCGGTCTAGGATGTCCACCGTGTCCCAGGCCGTCGACCCGAAGCAGGACCGGATCTCGCGCCGACAGGTCGACAAGTTCGCCGAACGGCGCACGCAGCTGGCCACCTCCGCGCTGCTGACCCTCTCCGAGCTCGGCTACGCCCGCACGAGCCTGCGGGAGATCGCCCAGAACTCCGAGTTCTCCCACGGCGTGCTGCACTACTACTTCCGCGACAAGGTCGACCTGATCACGTTCTGCGTGGCGCTGTACAAGGCCGACTGCGTCACCCGCTACGACGCGGTGGTGGTCTCCGCGGGCAGCGGCACGGAGCTGCGCACCAACCTCGCCGCGATGATGACGCGGACTCTGCGCGAGGACGCCGCGATGCACCGGCTCTGGTACGACCTGCGCAACCAGAGCATGTTCGAGGTCTCCTTCCGCGCCGACGTGCGGGAGATCGACCAGAGCCTGGAGCGGATGATCTGGCGGATCGTCACGCGGTACGCGGAGCTGACCGGCTCAGCGGTCGACGTGCCATCGCGCCTGGCCTACGCGCTGTTCGACGGGGTGTTCCAGCACGCGCTGCTGGGGCACCTGGCCGGCGACGACACCGCCGGTGAGCTGGGGAACGGCCTCGGGCAGCTCCTCGACCAGGTCGTGCGGCACGCCGCCTGAGCGTGCGTGCGCCGGCCGGCGCAGCACCAGCCAGCCGAGTGCGCCGGTCGGGATGACCAGCCAGCACGACAGCAGCCGGTAGACCAGCACGGTGGCCGCCGCGGCGGCCTCGCCCGCGCCGGCGGAGACGAGCCCGGCGAGCAGGCCGATCTCGATGACCCCGATGCCGCCCGGGGTGAGCGGGATCTGCCGAAGGATCTGCACGGTCAGGTAGATCGCGCCGAGCGCGACCACGTCCAGCGGCAGGTCGAACGCGCGTGCCGCGGCGTAGAGGCAGGCGAGCTCGGCGAGCCAGTTCGCGACCGAGGCGGTGAGCGCGAGGACCCAGTGCCGGGCGGGCACCGCGCGCGAGC
>NZ_JBOHGA010000033.1:0-41353 GCF_050699915.1 Actinophytocola sp. | reverse complement strand
CCGCAGGGCCGCCCGACCCCGGCGCAGGCCCAGCCGACGGATCCCTCCCAGCCGCCGGCGTCCGGCTCGGAGGCCCCGGCCGCGCCCGCCGATCCGCTCCAGGCGTGCGCGCTGTACAAGCAGGCGTTCTCGACCTATGCCGCCGACGTCAAGGCCGGCAAGGAGGGCGACGTCACCGTCGCGCAGCTGATCACGATCGGCAAGGCATGTCGCCAGGCGCCGCAGCTCGCGCCGAGCGCGGACGGCACCGTGCAGCCGGACCCGGCCGTGCAGCAGGCCGCGGTGGAGGCGCTGACGTGCAGCGCCACCGGCTCCGAGGTCGGCGACCCGCTGGTCGGCAACGACGACCCGAAGAAGCCGCTGGTCGCCTGCGACCAGGACGGCACGGCGAAGTACATCCTCGGTCCGTCGTTCCTGTCCGGGACGCAGATCTCCGACGCGAACTCCGCGGTCAACCCCGAGGGCGTCGGCTACGTGGTGAACCTCGAGTTCGAGAGCGAGGGCAGTCGGATTTGGGCCGACTACACCTCGGCCAACGTCGGCAAGCAGGCCGCGTTCGTGCTCGACACCCAGGTCGTGTCCGCGCCGTCGATCCGCGAGGCGATCAGCGGCGGCAGCACGACGATCAGTGGCGGCGGCCAGGGCGGGTTCAAGGCCGACGAGGCACGCAGCCTCGCCGAGGTGCTCAAGTACGGCTCGCTGCCGCTGTCGTTCGAGTCGTCCGAGGCCGAGACCGTGTCGGCCACGCTTGGCCTGGCGTCGCTGAAGGCCGGCCTCATCGCCGGCGCGATCGGCCTCGCACTGGTGCTCGTCTACTGCCTGTTCTACTACCGGATGCTGGGTCTGCTGACCGCGCTGTCGCTGGTCCTCTCCGGTGTGATCGTGTTCGCGGCGCTGGTGCTGCTCGGCCGATGGATCGGGTTCACCCTGGACCTCGCAGGCGTCGCGGGCTTCATCGTGGCGATCGGTATCACGGCGGACTCGTTCGTGGTGTTCTTCGAACGTCTGAAAGACGAGATACGCGAGGGACGGACGTTCCGCTCCGCGGTGCCGCGAGCGTGGATCCGGGCCCGGCGCACGATCCTGTCCGCGGACGCGGTCATGTTCCTCGCCGCCGGCGTGCTCTACGTGCTCGCCGTCGGCCAGGTGAAGGGCTTCGCGTTCACGCTGGGTATGTCGACCGTGCTGGACCTGGTCGTCGTGTTCTTCGTGACCCACCCGCTGGTCGCGATGGCTTCGAAGTCGAAGATGCTGTCCAGCCCGAGGTTCTCCGGACTCGGCGCGGTACAGCGGTTGGCGAGCGACCGACGGACCCGGTCCGGTGCCGGCCCCGCCGTGAAGGAGGCGTGACGTGCCGACCAACGAGACCCCAGGCGGCGCTCCGGTGAAGAAGGACAGCCTCTTCCACCGGATGTACGTCGGCACCGGCGCGTTCGACGTGGTCGGCAAGCGCAAGCGGTGGTACATCTTCTTCGCGATCCTGATGCTGGTCTGCATCGCGTCGATCGTCTTCCGCGGCTTCAACCTCGGCATCGACTTCAAGGGCGGCACGCGGATCTCGATGCCCTCCGAGGGCGCCGGCGGCACGATCTCCACCGAGCAGGTCACCGACGTCTTCAACGACACGCTGAACAAGGAGCCGGCGACCGTGCAGGCGGTCGGCACCGGTGACAGCGCGACCATCCAGGTCCGGTCGGAGACCTTGACCACCGCCGAGGTCGCGGAGCTCAAGACGGCGCTGTTCGACGAGCTGGAGCCGGTCAACCAGGCCGGCGAGCCGAGTGAGCGATCGATCAGCGACAGCGCGGTGAGCGCGTCGTGGGGTGGTGAGATCTCCCAGCAGGCGCTGATCGCGCTCGGCGTGTTCCTCGTGCTGGTGACGCTGTTCCTGGCGTTCTACTTCGAACGGTGGATGGCGGTCTCGGCGCTGGCGGCGCTGGTGCACGACGTCGTGGTGACGGCGGGCGTCTACTCGATCGTCGGCTTCGAGGTCACGCCGGCGACGGTCATCGGCCTGCTGACGATCCTCGGTTTCTCGCTGTACGACACGGTGGTGGTGTTCGACAAGGTCCGGGAGAACACCCGCGGCCTGCTCGGGCTGACCCGCCGGACCTACGGCGAGGCGGCGAACCTGGCGCTGAACCAGACGCTGATGCGCTCGATCAACACCTCGCTCATCGCGGTGCTGCCGGTGCTCGGCCTGCTCGTGGTCGGCGTGGGCCTGCTCGGTGTCGGCACCCTGCAGGACCTGGCGCTGGTGCAGCTGACCGGCATCATCGCCGGTGCGCTGTCGTCGATCACGCTGGCCACCCCGCTGCTGGTGGACCTCAAGATGCGCGAGCCGAAGTTCAAGGACCAGGCGCGTCGGGTGTACGCGCGGCGGGAGAACATGGCGCGCAAGGCCGCCGAGCGCGGCGTCGACGCCACCGGCGAGATCATCGGCGACGACCTGACGCCGGCGAACGACGACGAGTCGCTGGATGCCGAGCTGCGCCAGGAGCGGGCGATGGCCGCGGCGTCGAGCGTCCCGACCCGCAACCCGAAGGCGGCGGAGAACCGCCGCCGGCCGACGGGCAAGCAGGGTGGTCGGCCCACCGGCAAGCACGGCGGGCGACCGGCGGGCAAGAAGCGCCACTGAGCCTTGGCGAACCTGGAGCGCGCGCTGGCCCTGGTGCGCACGGTGCCGGACTTCCCGGAGCCGGGCGTCCTGTTCCGCGACCTGAACCCGGTGTTCGCGTCGCCGGCCGCGTTCCGCGCGGTGGTGGACGCGCTCGCGGCCGCGATCCCGTCCGATGTGGACGTGGTCGCTCCGGTCGAGGCACGCGGCTTCCTGCTCGGCGGCGCCGTCGCGGTGGCACTGGAGTGCGCCATGGCACCGATCCGCAAGCCGGGCAAGCTCCCGGTGGTGGCCGACCGGGTGGACTACGAGCTCGAGTACGGCACCGCGACCCTGGAGCTCCCGGCCGACGTGCTGCGTCCGGGAGCCCGGGTGGCGGTGGTGGACGACGTGCTCGCGACCGGCGGCACGGTGGCGGCGACGTGCGAGCTGGTGGAACGCGCGGGCGCGTCGGTGGTCGCGGTGTCGGTCGTGCTGGAGCTGGCGGCGCTGGGCGGCCGAGCACGGCTCGCGGGCCGCGACGTCCACTCGCTACAGACGATCTGACTCAGGTGAACTGCACGGATCGCTTCGACAGGCCGTACCAGTAGCCGTCGATCACCGACCGGGGCGCGTCCGGCGAGTCCAGCGAGGCCCCGATCGAGACGAACAGCGGCGCGAAGTGCTCGGTGCGCGGGTGGGCCAGCCGGCCAGACGGTGCCTTGTGGAGGAAGTCGGCCAGCGCGTCGAAGTCCCGTGCCGCCAGGGTTTCCTCGCCCCAGCCGTCGAACTCCGCGGACCACCCCGGGGCCGCCACCGCCGGGTCGGCCATCGTGATCGCGGACAGGTTGTGGGTGAAGAAGCCGCTCCCGATGATCAGCACGCCCTCGTCGCGCAGCGGCGCGAGCCGCCGGCCGACCTCCATCAGCTCCGTCGGGTCCAGCGACGGCATCGAGATCTGCAGCACCGGGACGTCCGCCTCCGGGTACATCTCGACGAGCGGGACGTACGCGCCGTGGTCGAGGCCGCGGTCCGGATCGTCGTGCACCGACATGCCGGGCCCGGCCAGCAGCTTGCGGACGGACTCGGCCAGCGCCGGCGCGCCCGGGGCCGAGTAGGTCACCGAGTAGAAGCGGTCCGGGAAGCCCCAGAAGTCGTAGATCAGCGGCACGGTCGTGGTGGCGCCCAGGGTGAGCGGCGCGTTCTCCCAGTGCGCGGACACGATGAGGATCGCCGCCGGCTTCGGGAGGCCGGCGGACCACGACGCCAGCTCGCGCGTCCACGCCCGGTCGTCGGCCAGGGGCGGGGCGCCGTGGCTGAGATAGAGCACCGGCATGGACATGACTACTCCGTAAGTTGAACCTTCAACAACACCTTAGCACCCCATTGGACCTTCGTGGATCGATTCGCGGCTATTCTCAGCACCAGAGGAGCCGCGTAGTGAGTGAGCTTGCGAACGAACCGTTGACACAGGGCGACCGCGAGCGGCGACACCGAGCCTGCGAGGGGTCGTCGTGAGTCAAAACGTCGAGACGCCGGGTGCGCAGCAGGACAGCACCGCGCCACAGGCCCCGCCGCGCGTGCCGTCCGCGACGCGGCGGGTGCGGGCGCGCCTGGCCAGGCGCATCACCGCGCAGCGGTCCGCGCCGGTCAAGCAGGTGCTCGAGCCGCTCGCCGCGGTCCACCGCGAGCTGCACCCCAAGGCCGACCTGGCCCTGCTCCAGCACGCCTACGACGTCGCGGAGGAGGCGCACCGCGGCCAGCGGCGCAAGTCCGGCGACCCCTACATCACCCACCCGCTCGCCGTCGCCACGATCCTCGCCGAGCTCGGCATGGACACGATCACACTCGTCGCCGCGCTGCTGCACGACACGATCGAGGACACCGAGTACTCGCTGAAGAACCTGCACGACGACTTCGGCGAGGAGGTCACCCGGCTCGTCGACGGGGTGACCAAACTGGACAAGGTCCAGCTCGGCAGCGCGGCCGAGGCCGAGACCATCCGCAAGATGGTCATCGCGATGGCTCGCGACCCGCGCGTCCTGGTGATCAAGCTGGCCGACCGGCTGCACAACATGCGCACCATGCGCTTCCTGCCGCCGGAGAAGCAGGCGAAGAAGGCCCGCGAGACCCTCGAGGTGCTGGCCCCGCTCGCGCACCGCCTCGGCATGGCCACCGTCAAGTGGGAGCTCGAGGACCTCGCGTTCGCGATCCTGCAGCCGAAGAAGTACGACGAGATCGTCCGCCTCGTCGCCACCCGCGCGCCCTCCCGCGACACGTACCTGCACACGGTCACCGACGAGCTGACCTCCCACCTCGAGACCTCGCGGATCAACGCCAAGGTCGAGGGCCGGCCCAAGCACTACTACTCGATCAACCAGAAGATGATCGTCCGCGGCCGCGACTTCGACGACATCCACGACCTGGTCGGCGTCCGCATCCTGGTCGACGACGTGCGGGACTGCTACGCGGCGATGGGCGTGGTGCACGCGCTCTGGCAGCCGATGCCCGGCCGGTTCAAGGACTACGTCGCCCAGCCCCGGTTCGGCGTGTACCAGTCGCTGCACACGACGGTCATCGGGCCGGACGGCAAGCCGCTCGAGGTGCAGATCCGCACGCAGGAGATGCACCGCACGGCCGAGTACGGCATCGCCGCGCACTGGCGCTACAAGGAGACCCGGGGCACCCACGACGGCCAGGCCGTGGAGATCGACGAGATGGCCTGGATGCGCCAGCTCCTCGACTGGCAGCGGGAGGCCGCCGACCCGGGCGAGTTCCTCGACTCGCTGCGCTACGACCTCGCCGCGCGCGAGATCTTCGTCTTCACACCGAAGGGCGACGTGCAGACGCTGCCGGCCGGCTCGACGCCGGTCGACTTCGCCTACGCCGTGCACACCGAGGTCGGCCACCGCTGCATCGGCGCCCGGGTCAACGGCCGGCTGGTCGCGCTGGAGCGCAAGCTCGAGAACGGCGACCAGGTGGAGATCTTCACCTCGAAGGCCGAGGGTGCTGGGCCGACGCGCGACTGGCTCGCGTTCGCCGCGTCGCCGCGGGCGCGCGCCAAGATCAAGCAGTGGTTCGCCAAGGAGCGCAAGGAAGAGGCCATCGAGGCCGGCAAGGACGCGATCACCAAGGAGGTGCGCCGCGTCGGCCTCCCGATGCAGCGACTCGTGTCGGCGGACTCGATGGCCGCGCTCGCCCGGGAGCTGCGCTACACGGAGGTCAGCGCGCTGTACGCGGCGGTGGGGGAGGGTCACACCTCCGCGCGGCACGTGGTCCAGCGGCTGGTGGCGCTGTTGGGCGGCGTCGAGCACGCCGAGGACGAGCTGGCCGAGCGGGGCACCCCGTCCACGATCACCCGCCGCCGTCCCACGGGCGACGCCGGCGTGATCGTCAAGGGCGCGAGCGAGGTGTGGGTCAAGCTGGCCCGCTGCTGCACCCCGGTGCCCGGCGACGACATCCTCGGCTTCGTCACCCGCGGCGGCGGCGTCTCCGTACACCGGACCGACTGCACGAACGCCGGGGAGCTGCTCGCCTCTCCGGAGCGGCTGGTCGACGTCGAATGGGCGCCGTCGGACACGTCGGTTTTCCTGGTGGCCATCCAGGTCGAGGCGCTGGACCGGCACCGGCTGCTCTCGGACGTCACGAAGGTGCTCGCGGACGAGAAGGTCAACATCCTGTCGGCGTCCGTGACCACTTCGCGGGACCGGGTCGCGGTGAGCCGGTTCAGCTTCGAGATGGGCGACCCGAAGCATCTCGGGCACGTGCTGAAGGTCGTGCGCAGCGTCGAGGGCGTCTACGACGTCTACCGCGTCACGTCGGCTTCCTGACGTCCGATTCGTTCAAGACCTCGCGGCGCGCCGGACCTAGGTTTGGGGCCGTGAACTCAGCCCGCACCGTCCTCGACCGCGCCACCGACCACATCCTGCGCACCGCCCGGCTCCTCGAACGCCGCCGGTTCGACCACCTCTTCGGCGCCAGCACCGGCGCTGACACCGCCGAGGCCGTCGTCGCGGCGCTGTTGCCATACCGCAACCCCGACGGCGGGTTCGGCAACGCGCTCGAGCCGGACTGCCGGGCGCCCGGCAGCCAACCGATCACCACGTTGTCCGGCTTCACGATCCTCGACGAGGTGGGTGCGCTCGGCGGCGAGCTCGCTCGCGACGCCTGCGACTACCTGGTCGAAGTCACCGCGCCCGACGGCGGCGTGCCGTTCGTGCATCCCTCCGCGCGGGGATTTCCCATGGCGCCGTGGTGGCAGGTGCCCGACACGTACGCGGGCTCGATTATCCCGACGGCGAACATCGCCGGCCTGCTGTACAAGAACGAGGTCGACCACCCGTGGCTCGCGCCGGCCACCGAATTCTGCTGGGACCGGATCGACGCGCTCACCGAGACCCATCCCTACGAGGTGGCCGGCTGCCTGGCGTTTCTCGACCACGTGCCGGACCTGGAGCGCGCCCGTCGCACAGCGGACCGTCTCGGCGAGATGGTCCGAAAGGGACAGTTGGTGCGCATCACCGGCGCGGAGCCGACGCCGCCGGGCTATACGACGAGCGAGCTCATGCACCCGCACGACTACGCGTCACGGCCGGACTACCTTGCGCGGCAATGGTTCTCCGATGCCGAGATCGAGTCCAGTTTGGACACGCTGCTTGCCCAGCAGGGTGCGGAAGGCGGCTGGCCGGTGCGGTGGCGGATCTGGAGCCCGGTGATCGACCACGAGTGGGGTGCGTGGCTGACGATCGAGGCGCTGACGATCCTGTCGGCACACGGCCGCCTCTGAGCCGCTACCGGCCCATATTCTTCGCCACCTCCTGCTGCGCCAGAGCGACCTCCTCGATCGTAGCGGCGAGGACGTCGGTTTGGCTTTCCAGCTCGTCGGCGAGGTCGATGAACGCCTGTTTCTGCGCCGGATGCGCAATTGGCACTGCGTCCAGGTCCGTACTCATCAACCAGTCGAACAACACCACCGCGTCTGCGCGGCACAACTCGAGGCGCACCCTGGGCAACTCCGAATGCATGGAAGTATCTTGCCCGCGCCAACCAGGCGGCGCCATGTCATTCGCCGTATGTCCAGTGCTAAGTGTTCAATAACTTCGTCGGACTGACCCCGGCGAGCGCGCGCACCTCTCTCGACAGGTGTGCCTGGTCTGCGTAGCCGGCCCAGTAGGCCACGTCGGCCAGCTCCGTGCCACCGCGAGCGAGCCGCATCGCCCGGTCGAAGCGCAGCACCCGCTGCAGCATCTTCGCGCCGTACCCGAAGGCCGCCAGGCACCGGCGGTGCAGCTGCCGTTCGGTGAGCCCGACCGCGTCGGCCATGTCGCCCACCCGCGCCCCGCCGCCGGCCAGGGTCAGCAGCGCCGGCACGGCCGGGTCCGGGTCGGCCGCGGCGGCCAGCACGGCCGAGCCGAGTACTCCTTGGGCGGCGGCCGTCGTGTCGGTGGCCGCCAGAGTGTCGGCGAGCCGGTCGACCCGGTCGGGCCACAACTCGGCCAGGTCGACGCGCGAGTCGCGCAGCGCGTCCGCCGGCACGCCGAGGCTCGCGGTCGAGCGCCCGGTGCGGAAGCGCGCGGCGACGAGCTCACCCGGCGCCAGGCTCGACAGGTGCGCCCGGGTGTCCGGGCCCGCCACGAACAGCCGGCCGCTCTCTCGGTGCCAGATGACGTCCACACAGGCGTCCGGCACGATCCGCGCCTCGTCGGTCAGATCGCCCGTCACCCGCCGCGACCAGACGCACGTGAGCAGCCCTCGCGTGGCCGCGGGGGCCGGGCGCTCCTCGTAGCGATCCATGTCAGCAAGTCTGGCAGGAACCCCTGACAGTTTCAGCGCGTGGTCGTGGAGGTGATCGTGACCGGCCGTGCGGGCGGTCCGTCCGCCGGAGGGCTGTGTTGGCCATGGCCACGGTGCCGCGCGGGCAGGTGACGAGCGGCTGGCCGGTCGAGTCGGGCGGGGCCGAGGGCAGCGAGGTCGGCAGCTCGTCCGCGATCATGTAGCCCGGGCCCCCGGTGCCGTTCCCGTCCGGGTCGCCGCACTGGAGGATCCGCGGCCCGGCCGTCGTCGTGAGCCGGTGGCAGGTGGTGTCGTGGTAGAACCGCTCAGCCACCCGGTGCGTGAAGCCGTGGACCGTGCACGGCGCCTGGTCGGAGTTCAGCGTGATCGGCAGATCGCCGCTGTTGGTCGCGAACACCACCCACGTCGCGGAGTCCTCGTCGCCGCGAGCCGCCGCGCCTCAGCTCTTGACGGTGGCCGACTCGACGTCGACGGGCAGCTTGGGCGTGCCGTCGTCCGGGCCGTTGCCCGGCGTGATGCCGCCCTTCGCGATCTTGTCGATGACCGCCAGGCCCGGCTCGCTCACCTGACCGAACACCGTGTAGCTCGGTGGCAGCATGGAGTCGGCGTAGACGAGGAAGAACTGGCTGCCACCGGTGTTGGGCCCGGCGTTGGCCATCGCCAGCATCCCGCGCTTGTAGACCTTCAGCGGCTGGCCGCCGGTCTGGCCGGCCGGCGCGTCGGCGAGGTCCTTCGGCAGCTCGTCCGGGACCGAGTAGCCCGGGCCGCCCGTGCCGTCGCCCTTCGGGTCACCACACTGGAGCACCTTGAGGCCCTGGGCCGCGGTCAGCCGGTGGCACTTGGTGCCGTCGAAGTACTTCTCCTTGGCCAGGTGCTCCATGCTCTGCACGGTGCAGGGCGCGTTCGCCCGGTCCAGGGTCATCGCGATGTCGCCCTGGCTGGTCTCGAGGTCGAGCGACACAGTGCCGGTCTTGGGCGTCTCGGCCGGGTCCTCGGGCATCCCGGGGTCCTTCTCCGGCTTCTCGTCGGGCTTGCCCTGGTAGGCGCACGGCCCGTCGGTGGTCTCGGGCTTCGCCTCGTCCTCGCTCGGGTTGGCGGCGGCGGACGAGTCGTCGGGGCCCAGGTTGGTCAGCCAGAACACGAGGCCGACCACGGCGACCACCACCGCCACGGTCAGGCCCACGCCCCAGATGCGCCGCTTCTTGGCCCGCTCCGCCCGACGGGTGAGCTGGCGTTCAAGCTTGCGCTTGGCTGCCTGCCGACGCTGCTCGTTGCTCGGCACCGGGCGCCCTCCTGACCTCCGACATCCTTGCCGGGCGGCAGTCTATGGGTACCCCTAGTAAGAACCGTGTGGAGGTCCGCGAAACCGTCGACCGATTGCCAGATTCCCATCCACGGCCGGCGTGACCTGCGGGCCTCGGCAGTGGGAACATGCATACAGGGCGTGGCAGTGTGGTGACCGGTGACCGCGCGGCTCGAACGTGACAAGGTGGACCCATGCAAGACAGGCGGGACGACGGGACATCGCCGTTCGCCGACGAGCTGGAGCGGCTGCTGCGCAAGCGCGGCCTGTCCTGGCGTCGCCTCTCGGACCTCATCGGATACACGCCGAGCTGGCTGTCCAAGATCAAGCACGGCGCGCCGCCGTCCGCCGAGCTGGCTCGCAAGTGCGACCAGGTCCTCGAGGCCGACGGCCAGCTCATCGCCCTGGCCGCGGCCGCGGGCGGCCCGGTACGGCTGGCCCAGCTGCCGGCCGCCGCCGCGACGTTCGTCGGCCGGGAGGCCGAGCTGTACGCGCTGTCCGGGATCCTGTCCTACGAGGGTGAGCCGGGCACCCCGCAGCTGGTCGCCATCGACGGCCCGCCCGGCGCGGGCAAGACCGCGCTCGCGCTGCGGGTCGCGCACTCCGTGGCCGGCCAGTACTCCGACGGCCAGCTCTACGTCGACCTGCGCGGCTATTCGCCGGAGGGCCAGCCCCGCGTCGTCGACGAGGTGCTCGAGGAGTTCCTCACCGCCCTGGGCGTGCAGATCGACGTCATCCCGGCCGGGCTCGAGTCGCGCGCGAAGCTCTACCGCTCGGTGCTCGCCGACCGGCGAGTCCTCGTCGTGCTGGACAACGCGGCCGACTCCCAGCAGCTGGAGCCGCTGCTGCCCGCGTCGTCCGGGTGCGGCGTCGTGGTCACCAGCCGCAAGCGGCTCGGCGGGGTCACCGTGCACGGCGACCGGCGAATCACGCTCGGGCCGATGGCCGAGGCGGAGTCGACCATGCTGCTGTGCAAGGTCATCGGCAAGGACCGGGCCGCCGCCGAGCCGGACGCGATCCGCGCGCTCGCGAGCCGCTGCGGTCACCTGCCGCTGGCGCTGCGCATCGCCGCCGAGCGCGTGGCCACCCACCCACACCACTCGGTGAGCCTGCTCGTCGAGGAGCTCGCCACCGAGGAGCTGCGCCTGGAGGCGCTCGCCACCGACGACTCGGTGGCCGTCAAGACGGTCTTCTCCTGGTCCTACCGCGACCTGTCGGCCGACGCGGCGCGGATGTTCCGGCTGATCGGACTGCACGCCGGCTCGCACATCCGCACCGGAGCCGCCGCCGCGCTCGCCGGCCAGCCGCTGGTGCGCGCGCGCCGGCTGCTCGACCGGCTCACCGGCGTGCACCTGATCGAGGGGCTGGGCAGCGACCGGTACCGGATGCACGACCTGCTGCGGGTGTACGCGGCCGAGCAGGCGGCCGCCGAGGAGCCCGACGACCAGCGGCGGCTGGCCCTGCGCCGGATGGTCGACTGGTTTCTGCACAACACCTACGCGGCCAATCACGTGCTCGCCCCGCAGCGGCACGACCCGGTGCTCGAAGAGCCCGACTTCGAGGTGGACGTCGCCGACTTCGACTACGAGTCCGCGCTGCAGTGGTGCGAGCTGGAGATGTCCAACATCGCGTCGGCGACCCGCACGGCCGTGGAGATCGGCGAGAACGTGTCCGGGTGGAAGCTGCCGGCGGGCTCGTTCAACTACCTGCACCTGCGCAAGCGCTGGACGCCCTGGGTGGCCTCGCACGAGGTCGGTGTCGTCAGCGCGCGCCGGGCGGGCGACCGGTACGGCGAGGCGTGGGTGCTCAACAACCTCGCCGTCGCCTACCGCGAGCTGCGTCGCACCGACGAGGCGAAGGACTGCTTCACGCAGGCCCGCGAGCTGCGGATCGAACTGGGCGACCGGGTCGGGCAGGCGTGGAGCCTCACCGGCATCGGGTTCGTCGGCTTCGACCAGAGCCGCTTCGACACGGCCGCGCTGCACTTCGGCGAGGCGCTGGACATCTTCCGCGAGGTCGGGGATCGGCACGGCGAGGGCATCGCGCTGGCCAATGTCGGTGACGCCTACCGCTGTCTTAGCGACTACGACCGGGCGGTCGACGCGCTCGAGCAGGCGCTGGCGCTGTTCCGCGACATCGCGGACCGGTACGGCGAGTGCTACACCTTGGTCAAGCTCGGCGAGACGTACTCCGAGCTCGCCCGGCAGGCCGACGCGCTGGACTGCTTCCAGCGGGCGCTGTCGACCCGGCGCGAGCTCGGCGACCGGTGGGGCGTGGGGGAGACCCTGCACAAGCGGGGGCTGTTGCTGGTCGAGAGCGGCTATTCGGATCTGGCCACCGAGTCGTTGCGTGAGGCGTTCTCGATTTTCGACGAGCTCGGCGACCCGCGGGCGGCGGATGTGCGCGAGCTGTTGAACAAGAACGGCTGAGCGCGTCAGTCTTTAAGGGCGGCGAACATCAAGTCCAGGAATGCCGGCACGTCGACGGATTCCGCGACTTTTACCGGAGCACGTCCCGCGCCGGCTTTGGTGGAGATGTACGCGTCGCTGGAGATGGACCGCAGGTCCGACACGACCTGGCCGCGCGTGTGGGTGCCGGTCAACTCCACGCCGAGCGGCATCTTCCGGTAGCCGGCCAGCTTCGGGTCCAGCGCGATGGCCGCCGCGAGCGGGTCGTGGAGCGTGCAGGAATGTTCGCCGAACATGTTCGAGTAGAACTGTCCATAGTGGTCCAGCAGGTTGTTGGCGAAATCCGCTCGCGGGCTCTTGACCTCGGCCAGTGCGGCGAGCCATTCGGTGCCGACCCGGGCCTGTTCGGTGGCATCCAGGGCGACGAGAATCAATTCCGGAAAACCGGCTCCGAGTACCAGATCGGCCGCTTCCGGGTCGTGATAGAAGTTCGCATCGGCGTATGGGGTGATGTTTCCGGGCACGGTGACCGCGCCGCCCATGACGACGACAGAGCGGAGCAGGCTGGGTAAGTCGGGCTCGAGCAGCACCGCGAGTGCGACGTTCGTCAGCGGCCCGAGCGCGAGGAGAGTCAGCTCGCCGGGGTTGGCGCGGGCCAGCCGCACGATCTGCTCGGCGGCCGAACCGGGTGCGACGGTGCCCTTCGGCGGCGGGCCGGCGTGGCCGCCCAGCCCGTCCTCGCCGTGTACGAACTCCGCCGTCTGCAGCGGCTGGGCCAGGGGCCGCGCCGCGCCGACGGTCACCGGCGGGGCGAGCTCGACCAGCTCGAGCACCCGCAGCGCGTTCAGCGCCCCGGCGGCAGCGGGCACGTTGCCGTGCACACTCCCGACGGCGACGATCTCGGCGTCCTCCTGGGCCGCCAAGTACATGATCGCGAGAGCGTCGTCTACTCCCGGATCGGTGTCGAGAATGAGTCGCACGCTGTGGCACTCAACCAGACAACCCGGCCACGATGAAAGACCGGGGTGCTGTGATGTGATCACTTGTATGCGGGTATGTGTTTTCTGCGGATCATCGCCAGGCACCCGGCCGGGCTACCGAGCGGCCGCCGAGCACGTCGGCCAGACGTTCGCCGAGCGCGGGATCGGGCTGGTCTACGGCGGGGCCAGCGCGGGCACGATGGGCATTCTCGCGGACGCGACGCTCGCCGCCGGCGGCCGGGTGACCGGCGTGATCCCGCGGGCTCTCGTCGACCGGGAGGTCGCGCACTCGGGGCTCAGCGACCTGCGGGTGGTCGCTGACCTGCACGAACGCAAGGCTACGATGGCCTCGCTCGCGGACGCGTTCCTGGTGCTGCCGGGTGGTGCGGGCACGCTGGAGGAGCTGTTCGAGGTGTTCACCTGGGCGCAGCTGGGTCTGCACCGCAAGCCGATCGCGCTGCTCGATGTGGACGGTTACTACCAGCCGATGCTGCGGTTCCTCGACCACATGGCCACCGAGGGCTTCCTGCGGCCCGAGTATCGGGAGATGCTCATCGTCGACACGGACGTCGCCGGAGTACTCGATCGGTACGCCAACCACGAGATTTCCCGCGAAATGTGGTCGTCAGAGCACACTGAGTGACCGGATCGACTCCCCCATTCGGTGTTTCCTGAATCCCTCAACACCTCAACACTGTTCAGCCGTTCTGTGACTCCCGATAGTTACCTGTATACGGCCGGTGAGGGCAATCAGGAACGGGGACCGGTCGACCACAGGTTGAACGGCAGGGGAGACAGTCGATGAGCACCGCGAAAGCGGGTTCCGGTGGGGGAGCGGCGTCTGGGGTCGCCGATTCCGCGACCGAGCGACCACAGATCGTCGCGCCGAGGTCCGGCGAACGTCCGTTGCAGTCCGTGCCGACCCATCGTCGGTGCGACTCGTGCGGCCAGGTCCTGGAGGACCGGCCGACGGGGCTGATCGAGCGCTGGCACTGGGACGAGATCGCCGCCGACGAGATCGCCCGGGCGCGTGGCCACGGCCTGTCCATCGCGCTGATCATGCTCGACCTGGACCGCTTCAAGGACGTCAACGACAACTACGGCCACCTGGCCGGCGACGCGATCCTGCGCGGGGTCGCCGACGTTATCCGCCAGACCACCCGGCCCGTCGACCTGGCCTGTCGCTACGGCGGCTCCGCGGGCGACGAGTTCATGGTGCTGCTGCCGGACGCCGAGCTGCCGGCGGCACTGGCGGTCGCCGAGCGCATCCGGGCGGGCATCAGCGACATGTCGGTCACCGCGAAGGTCACCCGCGACCTGTCGGCGACCATCGAGGGTCAGACCGCGTCGATCGGCGTGGCCACCTACTGCCTGGGCGACCTGGCCGAGCTGGACCTGGAAGACCTGATGCTCGACGCCGACGTGTCGCTGCGGGCCGCCAAGCGCCACGGCCGAGACCGCATCTGCGTGGCCAACGTGGACGTCACGGGCGAGCAGGCAACCACCGGGCGCGCGGACCGCCGCCTCGCCTCGTGGTCTCGCTTCCGCCGTCTCCGTTCCGTCTGACAGACGACCTGTCCACAGCGCTCACCGCGCACGCCCGATTTCGTCGGTGGCCGCCGGTAGTCTGGATCTCGGGGGGCCGGAGGCCAAGGCCGTCACTGTTGTGGGTGAACGGCGCCATCTTCCCCAGGTAGCGACATCGCGGACGTCGGCCGTGGATCACCTTCGTGGATCTGCCGAGCGGGAACTCGGCGCCGTGTAAGTTTCGGCTCGTGCTCGTTGTCGGCTTCCCCACCGGTGTCTTCCAGGCCAACTGCTACCTCGTCGCGCCAGCGGAGGGCGAGGCGTGCGTGATCATCGACCCCGGGCAGGACGCCGTCGAGCCGATCGCCGAGGCGATGCGCAAGCATCGGCTCTCTCCGGTAGCCGCGCTGCTCACCCACGGCCATTTCGACCACGCCTTCTCCGTCGCGCCGGTCTGCGACGGTGACGACATCCCGGCCTGGATCCACCCGGACGACCGCGGCATGCTCACCGACCCCCTGCAGGGCATCTCCCTCGGCTCCGCGGAGTTCTTCGGCGGCAAGCTCGAGATGCGCGAGCCCAAGGAAGTCCGTGAACTCGTCGACGGCGAGGCGCTCGACCTCGCCGGCCTCACGCTGACCGTCCAGCACACGCCCGGGCACACCCGCGGCTCCGTCGTCTTCGGCAGCGAGCTCGACGAGGGCGGTCGCGTGCTGTTCGCCGGCGACACCCTCTTCGCCGGCTCGATCGGCCGCACCGACCTGCCCGGCGGTGACATGCGCACCATGACCAACACGCTGCGCACCAAGCTCCTGCCGCTGCCCGACGAGACGGTCGTGCTCCCGGGGCACGGGCCGAGCACCACGATCGGCCGGGAACGTGCGTCGAACCCGTTCCTGCTCGGCCTCGACGATCCGAGCGCCACCGGCCCCGGCAGGGGACTGTGAGGTGACCGAGCCCGCCGGCACCCCAGAACGCATCCCGCTGACCCTCGCCGACCAGAGCGGCTCACGCCGTCGCGGCTGCGTCGCGCTGGGCGTCGCGCTCGTGTTCGGCGCGGCGATCGGCGGACTGGTCGGCCTGCTCGCCGGCCAGACCGCGGCGCTGATCACCGCGGCGGTCGTCGTCCTCCTGCTGACACTGCTGTCCTGGGTGTCCAACCGGCGCACGATCTGGCTCGAAGGCCGCCACATCCGCGCCAAGGCGATCGGCACCAAGTCCGTCGAACTGCGCGCCGCGGAACGGATCGAGCTGCTGGTGACCGACATCCGCGGCACCCGCACCATCGGCCTGCTCGTCGCCGGCGGCGGCAAGACGATCAACCTGTCGCTCGCGATCTACTCCGGCACCGGAGGCCGCGAGCTCGGCATCCTCGTGCTGCGCCGGCTCGCCGACATCCTCGCGAGCAGCGAGAACACCTCCGGCCTCGTTTTCTCCCAACTCCTGGTCGCCCAGCTGCGCGCGGAGGCGAAGGGCGACGCCGCGGCCGACCGCCCGCTCTACCGGCTGGCGTCGCTGGCGCCGACGGGCCGGCTCGCGCAGCGGCTCAAGCCGGAGGCGATCACGCGGTTCGTGGCGAGCCTCGACTGAGTCGCGCGCCACGACCGACCGGCGCCGGCTCGGTGGTGGCCACGGTCGCGGCGAGGAACGTCGTGATCGGCACCGCGGCGACCAGGCCGATGCTGCCGACGAGCGTGCGCACGATCTCCTGCGCGATCACCTGCGAGCCAAGGATGTTGCCCAGCCCCACGCCGGAGATCGACGAGTACAGCAGCAGCGGCAACGCCGCGCCCGCGTACGCCATCACCAGCGTGTTCACCGCCGAGGCCACGTGGTCACGGCCGATGCGCAGCGCGGAGGTGTACAGCTCGAGCCTGCTCAGCGTGGGGTTCGCGGCCCGCAGCTCCCACACCGCGCTGGTCTGGGTCACCGTCACGTCGTCCAGCACGCCGAGGGCGCCGATCACCACCCCGGCGAGCAGCAACCCGCGCGTGTCGATCGGGTTGTTGAGCAGCCCGACCAGCGTCGCGGTGTCATCGTCGAGGCCGGTGAGCTTAGCGAACGCCGCCCACAGCGCACCGAGCACGCCGATCAGCGCGAGGCTGACCATCGTGCCGAGCACCGCGGTCGACGTGCGCGCGGTCAGGCCGTGGGTGAGATACAGGACGGCGAACATGATCAACCCGGCGCCGAAGACCGCGACCAGCAGCGGGTTCTCGCCCGCGACGATGGCCGGCAGCACGAACAGCGCCAGCACGGCGAAGCTCAGTCCGAGCGCGACGAGCGCCTTGAGTCCCTGCCAGCGACCGAGGACGAGCACGACGATCGCGAACAGCCCGGCGAGCAGTGCCAGCGGGATGTCCCGCTGGAAGTCGACGAGCTGGTAGGACCCGCCGTCGGTCGGATTTCCGCCGCCGTAGGCCAACACCACCTCGTCGTCGACCGCGAACCGCGGCGTGCTCGGCTCGAGCGGCACGACCGTGCGGATCTCCTGGTTCGGCGCCGCCCCGTCGGTCATGCGAACCGTGACCACCAGGCAGTCGGCACCGCCTGGCTGGTCACCGACCTGGACATCGCCGCTGCACGGCCCGGTCCGCACCGCGGTGACCACGCCGTCCACCGGCGTGCCGGCCGGCTCCTTGGCGTCGGCGTCGCCGCCGAACGGGAACAGCAGGACCGTGCCGACGACGGCGGCGAGCGCGAAGGGCACCAGCAGCGCGGCCAGCACGACGCGCACCCGGCGAGACGCGGGCGGGGACGGCGTGTGTCCGTGGCCGTGACCGACCTTCGCGGGTGGCTCGTCCGGTTCGTCCCGGTCCGTTGGATGCCGGTGCCGGTCGGTCACCCGTGGGATCGGTTCGGTCTCGCCGTCGTGCACCCGGGCAGTGTCGCAGGTACTTCCCGGACCCCTGAGCCGCCGTCCGGCCTCGGCGGGCATGCTTGTCGTCCGACTGGTGCGAGGAGACGTGATGGAACAGGTGGTCCTGCTCGACGAGACCGGCCATGGGGTCGGTACCGCGGACAAGGCGACGGTGCATCACCGCGACACCCCGCTGCACCTCGCGTTCTCCTGCTACGTCTTCGACACCGCGGGCTCGCTGCTCGTCACGCGTCGGGCGCGCGCCAAGAAGACGTGGCCCGGCGTGGTAACCAACTCCTGCTGCGGTCACCCCGCGCCCGGCGAGTCGTTCGCGCTCGCCGTGTCTCGCCGGCTGAACGACGAGCTGGGGCTCGCGGTGCCGTCGGTCGAGTTGCTGCTGCCGCGCTTCCGGTACCGCGCGGTCATGCCGAACGGTGTGGTGGAGAACGAGCTGTGCCCGGTGTTCCGTGCGGTGGTCGATGCCGAGCCGCGGCCGGCGCCGGCGGAGGTGGACGAGCTTGGTTGGGTGTCGTGGCCGCTGTTCGTGAGCCTGGTGACCGGCGGCGAGCTGGCGGTGTCACCGTGGTGTCGGGAGCAGGTGGACCAGCTGGCCGCGCTGGGCTGCGACCCGCTCGGCTGGCCGGTGGCCTCGCCTGCGGACCTGCCGCCCGCCGCGACTCCTTGAAGAGTTGACTTATATAAGTGATGGCCGTAGCTTGCCGGTGTCCACGAGGGGAGTGCGCATGATCGAGGTGGCCGAGCAGATCAACGCGGTGCGCCGGCGGGTCGGCACGCGAGTCCTGGAGGCGGGCGAGGCGCGGGTCATCACGATCAGCCAGACCTACGACACCGAGCCCGACGACCTGTGGGACGCGTGCACGAACCCGACGCGGATCGCCCGTTGGTTCCTGCCCGTCACCGGAGAGCTCCGCCTCGGCGGGCGCTACCAGCTCGAGGCGAACGCGAGCGGGACCGTCGAGCGGTGCGACCCGCCGAAGAGCTTCTTCGCCACGTGGGAGTACGGCGGCGGCGTGAGCTGGATCGACGTGCGGGTCGTCCCCGAGTCGGATGGTCGGGCGAGGTTCGAGCTGGAGCACATCGCCCACGTCGAGGACGGCGTCTGGGCGGAGTACGGCCCGGGCGCGGTGGGCGTCGGCTGGGACATGGGCCTGCTGGGTCTGGCCGGACACCTGTCGGGCACGCCGCTGGTCGAACCCGGGGCCGCGAACGCGTGGCAGTCCTCGGCCGAGGGCCACGAGTTCTCCAGGCTGAGCAGCGAACGCTGGTACGAGGCGAGCGTCGCCGCCGGCGAGGACGAGCAGGCGGCCCGCGCCGCCGCGGACCGGACGACGGCCGCCTACACCGCCTGAGCGTCCGCGGTTCCGGTGTGCGACGGCGTTATCGTGGCGCGGTGACTCGAACGGAGCAGGCCGTTGTGGTCGGCGCCGGGGTGATCGGCTTGACGACCGCGGTCTGCCTCGTCGAGGCGGGCTGGGACGTCCAGGTGTGGTCGGCGGAGCCGCCGCACTCGACCACTTCGGTCGTCGCGGGTGCAATGTGGGGTCCTTCCTTCCAGCAGCCCATGGCCAAGACCATGAGCTGGACGAATCGTTCGCTCGAGGACTTCGTCGCGCTCGCCCGGGATCCGGCCACCGGCGTGCGGATGGCGCCGGCGCTGACCGTCGGCGACCTGCCCGCCACCGGCGAGCTCCCGCCACAGGCCCGGTCCATTCCCGATCTGCGACCGGCCGCCCCGGACGAGGTGCCGGCCGGGTTCGGCGGCGGGTTCCGCGCGACGATGCCGCTGATGGACATGCCCCGATATCTCGACCACCTCGTCGGCCGGCTGGCCGGCGCGGGCGTCGAAATCCAGGAGCGGGAGGTCCGGTCGCTCGCCGAGGCCGCGGACGCCGCGCCCGTGGCGGTCAACTGCACCGGCCTCGGCTCGCGCGAGCTCCTCGGCGACACCGAGCTGGAGCCGGTGTTCGGCCAACACGTCGTCCTGACCAACCCCGGACTGGACATGCTGTTCATGGAGCTCGCCACGACGGCCGAGTGGACCAGCTACGCCCCGCACCCCACGCGGGTGGTGTGCGGCGGGATCCGCCTTCCGGGCCGCACCGACCGCACACCCGACCCGGAGGTGACCGAGCGGATCCTGACCCGCGTCCGCGCGGTCGAACCACGGCTGCTCGACGCCGAGGTCGTAGAGGTCGTCACCGGGCTGCGTCCCGAGCGGCCGGCCGTGCGTGTCGAGGCGGAGCGGCTCGGCAACGCCCGGCTGGTGCACAACTACGGCCACGCCGGCAACGGCGTCAGCCTGTCGTGGGGCTGCGCTCGCGAGGCGACGGCGCTAGCCGTCCAGTAGCGCGACGAGGCGGCGGGGCGCCTGTAGTCGGTAGGCGTCGGTGATCAGCTCGCGTATCTCCGCCCAGTCGACCTCGCCGACGTCCAGTCGCACGCCGACCCAGCCCCGCGCGCCGAGGTATGCGGGCACGTAGAAGCGCTCCGGATCGGAGCGGATCAGGGCGTCCTGCTCGCCGGCGGCGGCCTTGAGCGCGAGCCCGAGGATGCCGTCGCCGTGATGGTCGTCGAGAAAGTAGCCGAACGTCTTCTTGCGCACGGCGAAGGTCAGGTGGATGTCGCCGACGCAGGTCGCGTCTGGCAGCTCGGCGACGATGTCGGCCACCCGTTGGCGGGGCGGGATGCGGGTCATGGCGACGAAGCTAGGCGGGGGGTCTGACAATTTTCGAGCCGTCGCTCGGTCGAGTGATCTCGATTGACACGTCCTCGAACATATGTTCGACTTGCGATCGTGCGATGGGACAGTCAGCGTGTCGACCAGCAACAACAGCCAACTCTACCCGGCCTGCCCGGCCTGGTGCGCAGCGTTCGGACCCCCGAGTTCGCCGGCATGGTGTTCCACGAGGTACATGCCAAGTCGGTGCTCAACAAGGTGCCCGGCCAGTCGCCCATGCCGTTCCGCTGGACGATCAACCCGTACCGCGGCTGCAGCCACGCCTGCCGGTACTGCCTCGCGGGCGAAACGCCGATCCTCATGGCCGACGGCCGCACCCGGCCGCTCGCCGAGCTAGAGGTCGGCGATCTGATCTACGGCACAGAACGGACGGGCAACCGCCGCCGGTACGTGCCGACCCGGGTCCTCGCGCACTGGTCCACGGTCAAACCGGCCTACCGGCTCACGCTGCGCGACGGCACCCAGCTGATCGCGAGCGGCGACCACCGGTTCCTCACCGACCGCGGCTGGCGACACGTGGCCGAGAGAGAGGAGGAGCGCCACCGGACGATCCTCAACGTCGGCGACAAGCTGGTCGGCACCGGCGGGTTCGCCCCGGCGCCGAAGGGCCGGGTCGACTACCGCTGCGGGTATCTGGCCGGCATCGCGGGCGCGGGTGGCGAGGCGACCGATCGCCGGGTGCTCGAGCGTGCCCGGGAGTACCTCACCGGCGACGAGTCGATCAGCCTGCCGATCGAGCGACCCCTGGTGCCGAGCGAGGAGTGGCACAAGGGGTTCCTCGCCGCGGTGTTCGATGTGGACGGTGAGTTCGGCCGCGGCCACCTCCGGGTCGCGCGTACCAGCCGGGCGAACGTCGGCATGGTCAGCGATGCCTTGCTGCGCCTGGACTTCCGCTTCGTGCTCGACGATCTCGGCCTGCGCAGCGGCGTGCAGCGGGTTCGCCTGTCCGGCGGCTTACCCGAGTACCTGCGCTTCCTGCACACCGTCGACCCGGCCCGCACCGGCGCCGGCGAGCTCACCGGCATCGCGATCCGGGCCGCCGCCCGGCTCGGCGTCGAGATGGTCGAGCCGCTCGGACTGGAGCTGCCGCTGTTCGACATCACCACGGGCACCGGCGACTTCATCGCGAACGGCGTGGTCAGCCACAACTGCTTCGCGCGCAACTCGCACACCTACCTCGACCTGGACGCCGGGGAGGACTTCGACACCCAGGTGATCGTCAAGGTCAACGCGGTCGAGGTGCTCACCGCTCAGCTGCGTTCGCCGCGCTGGACGCACGAGCACGTGGCGATGGGCACGAACACCGACCCGTACCAGCGAGCGGAGGGCCGGTACGCGTTGATGCCGGGGATCATCCGGGCGCTGGCCGACAGCGGTACGCCGTTCAACATCCTCACGAAGGGCACCGTGCTGTCCCGAGACCTGCCGCTGCTGGCGGAGGTGAGCCGCGACGTGCCGGTCGGGCTCGGCGTGTCGATCGCCCTGGCCGACCGCGAGCTTCAACGCAGCCTCGAACCGGGCACCGCGAGCCCGCAGGCGCGGCTGGAGCTGGTCCGCAAGATCACCGACGCGGGCCTGCCGTGCGGCGTCTTCGTCGCCCCGGTGTTACCCGGCCTGACCGACTCGATCGAGCAGCTGGACACGCTGCTCGCGGAGATCGCCGAGACGGGAGCCAGCGGCGTCACCGTGCTGCCGCTGCACCTGCGGCCGGGTGCGCGCGAGTGGTTCGCGGAGTGGTTGGCGCGCGAGCACCCGGAGCTGGTGCCGAGCTACCGGCAGATCTACGCACGCGGCGCCAACGCGGACATCCGCTACCGCCGCTGGCTGGGCCGCCGCGTGGGCCCACTGTTACGCCGGCACGGCCTCGCGCCCAAGGAAGCCCGCGAGGCCCGCGAACCCCGCACGGAGCCGAGCTGGCCGGAAGGCAGCCTGGCCTCGATCCCGGAACAAGCGACTCCGGTACAACAGGAGCAACTGGAACTCCTCTGACGATGAGGATGGTCAAGCGGGCTGGTCGTCGAGCTCGATCGCCCGGTTCGCCCCCGCCCGCCGCGCGGAGGTGAAGTCCGATGCGATCGACGCCGAACGCGGCGCCCTGTCCCGGACGCGGCAACGCGGCCAGCGCAGACGTGCACACCGTCACCGCGCTGTCCGTGCTGCGGGCGCTGGCCCGCCGAGTCCGCAACCTGGAACCGAAGCCGCCGACCACGAACAGGCGATCCGGGCCGTCGTACGCGCCTGGTGGCCGGGCTGCTCGACCTGCCCGGGATCGGCGCGATCAGCGTCGCCACTGTCCTGGCCGCATGGTCACACCTGACAGATCGCCGGCGGGGGCGGGGACGGCGCTCGGGGGCGGTCGCGGGCCGCTCCTGGCTGAGGAACATGCGCTGGATGCAGTACGCGGCGGCACCGACCGCAGCCGGCACCGGCCGGGGTGTGGTGGCCGAGCTTCAGCGCAGGATGGGTTCTAGGCCGCTGTGTCGGCATCGATCCTGGGCGCCGGTCGCGTGGGTGCCGCGTTGGCTACTTCCGTGGCACGGCAGGACTTGCGGTGCTGACTGCTCGGAGTCGGGGCACGGCGGCAGGCTGGTGACTCAGGTTTGGTCGCGCGGCCAGTCCCAGCGGACGCAGAACGTGCCGGGGCCGAAGTCGAGTGCCACGGCGTGTGCCTCGCCGGCCGCGTTGACGTCCACCTTGCGACGGTTGGTCGTCTGCTCGTCCGGGTCGATCGTGTACAGCTCGCAATACGCCGGCAGCGCACGAGGGTCGAAACGCAGTTCCAGCACGAACTCGCGAACGGGGGTGGTGAACCGGCGGCAGTAGCTGTCGTCGCCGCGGGAGAACGGCGGGCCCGGGTGGTTGAGCGCGTACTCGACGATCGCGGTGTCGCCGCGGGCAAGGGGGGACTCCAGCAGGATCTCGGCGGCGATGAGGCCCGCGGCCTCGTCCCGGGCGATCCGGCCGATCCGGCACGCCTGCTGCGAGGTGATCTCCGGGAAGGGGCGGCCGGGCCGCTCGAGGTCGTAGACCATGACCGTTCGGTCGACGCCGTCCCTCTCGGCTCGCACGACCTGCCGCACGGCGATGCGCTTCTCGCCACGATCGACGGCCACGTCCATGCGGTCGTGCTGGCTCAGCTTTGTCAGGGCGGTCTCGGTGGTGAAGTCGATCCGCTTCAGCAGCTTCGAAACGGGCTCACGCTCGGGCCACAGCGCCTCGATCGGCAGCCGGGACGACTCGCGCTGCACCCGGCCCCGCGGCCGAGGCGGCCCGAGTAACGCGATGAGCGAACCCGGCGCCACACCGAGCACGGACTCCAGATGCCCGAGCGCGGCCAGCGACTCGGCGCGCTCCGGGCGCCGCCGGCCGGACTGCCAGTAGCTCAGCGCGGTCACGCTCACCGACACGCCGCGGGCCCGCAGCCGGTACTGGATTCGGTCGAGCGACAGGCCGCTTGCCTGGATCGCCGTGCGCAGGGCAGTTGGGAACGCGTCCGCGGCCAGGTTGTCGGCTGGGTGGGTGGCCAAAGCACGTCGTACTTCGCCGTTGGTTGCCCGGTGCAGCTCCCGAACTGGTTCGCGGGTCGCGCCGCCACCCATCGTGGTCTCCCTGCGTTCGCCCCCCAGCGTTCCTACCACCTGGTAACCGACACCTTACGGGTTGACGCGGTGGCGTGGTAGCTATCCAGTCAAATCCGCGTGTGATCGACCTGCTCCGCACGGTGATGTCAGACCCGCAAACCTGCTGGACGGGACAAGTACCTGGTTGGCTAGCCTGCTCACGTTCCATTCATGTCCCGACAGGAGAGAGCACACCGTGATCCGCACGCACGAGGCCGGGACGCTTCGCGCCGAACACGCCGGACAGACCGTCACGCTCAGCGGGTGGGTCGCGCGCCGGCGCGATCACGGTGGGGTCATCTTCGTCGATCTCCGTGACGTCTCCGGTGTCGCGCAGGTCGTGTTCCGCGAGGGTGAGATGGCCGAGCGCGCGCACCTGCTGCGCGCCGAGTTCTGCGTCCGCGTCGTCGGCGAGGTCGCCCGACGCCCGGAGGGCAACGAGAACCCCGAGATCGCCACTGGCGACGTCGAGGTGCTGGTCACCGAGCTGGAGGTGCTGAGCGAGGCCGCTCCGCTGCCGTTCCAGCTCGACGAGCACCTCACGGTCGGCGAGGAGGTCCGGCTGCGCCACCGCTACCTCGACCTGCGCCGCCCCGGCCCGGCGCGCGCCATGCGGATGCGCAGCGAGGCCAACCGGATCGCGCGCACCGTGCTGCACGACGAGGACTTCGTCGAGGTCGAGACCCCGACGCTGACCCGCTCCACTCCCGAAGGCGCCCGCGACTTCCTCGTGCCGGCCCGGCTGCAGCCAGGCTCCTGGTACGCGCTGCCGCAGTCGCCGCAGCTGTTCAAGCAGCTGCTCATGGTCGGCGGCCTCGAGCGGTACTACCAGATCGCCCGCTGCTACCGGGACGAGGACTTCCGCGCGGACCGCCAGCCCGAGTTCACCCAGCTCGACATCGAGCTGAGCTTCGTCGAGCAGGACGACGTGCTCGCGCTCGGCGAGAAGATCGTCACCGCCCTGTGGCGCGAGCTGGCCGGCCACGAGATCCCGCTGCCGATCCGGCGGATGACCTACGCCGAGGCGATGGCCCGCTACGGCACCGACAAACCCGACCTGCGCTTCGGGCTCGAGCTCACCGAGCTGACCGAGTACTTCGCCGACACGCCGTTCCGCGTCTTCCAGGCGCCCTACGTCGGCTCGGTAGTCATGCCCGGCGGCGCCGACCAGCCGCGCCGCCAGCTCGACGCGTGGCAGGAGTGGGCCAAGCAGCGCGGCTCGAAGGGCCTGGCCTACGTCCTGGTCGCCGAGGACGGCACGCTCGGCGGGCCGGTCGCGAAGAACCTCTCCGAGACCGAGCGTGAGGGGCTCGCCAAGGCCGCCGGCGCGCAGCCGGGCGACTGCGTGTTCTTCGCCGCCGGTACGCCCTCAGACGCCCGGGCACTGCTCGGCGCGGCCCGGCTGGAGATCGGCCGGCGGCTCGGCATGATCGACGAGTCCACCTGGTCGTTCGTGTGGGTCGTCGACGCCCCGATGTTCGAGGAGGCCGAGGCGGCCCGAAGCGCTGGCGACGTCGCGGTGGGCGCCGGCCGCTGGACCGCCGTGCACCACGCGTTCACCTCGCCAAACCCGGACTGGATGGACCGCTTCGAGGAGGACCCGGCCAACGCGTTGGCCTACGCCTACGACATCGTCTGCAACGGCAACGAGATCGGCGGCGGGTCCATCCGTATCCACCGCGCCGACGTACAGAGGCGCGTCTTCGAGGTCATGGGCATCTCCGCCGAGGACGCCGAGGAGAAGTTCGGCTTCCTGCTCGAGGCCTTCAAGTACGGCCCGCCTCCGCACGGCGGCATCGCGTTCGGCTGGGACCGCATCGTGATGCTGCTCGCCGACGAGCGGTCGCTGCGTGACGTGATCGCGTTCCCCAAGACCGGCGGCGGGTTCGACCCGCTGACCAACGCGCCCGCGCCGATCACCGCCGCTCAGCGCAAGGAGGCCGGGGTCGACACGAAACCGGCGAAGCCGGCGCCCGGCAAGGAATAACGCGTGCTGCACCTCCGGGTCATCTGTCCTCGGGAGGTCACCGACGACGTCGTCGGCCTGCTCAGCGAACACCCGGGCACCGCGCACATCGTGCGGTTGCACAGCGCCGCCGTGGTGCCGCCGGGCGACGTGATCGAGGCCGACGTCGCCCGCGAGTCCGCCGACGAGATCATCTCCGCGCTCTGCGAGCTCGGCATCGACCACACCGGCGGCATCACGCTCGAGCAGATCGACACCGCCCTGTCCGACCACGCGGACCGGGCCGAGCAGGATGCGCCCGGGGACCCGGCCGACGCGGTGGTGTGGGACGAGCTGCTCGGCCGGTCCGGTGAGGAGTCGCGGCTCAACGCCACGTTCGTCTCGCTGCTGTCGATCGCGTGCCTGCTCGCCGCGGTCGGTGTGATCACCAACTCGCCGGTGACGATCGTCGGCGCCATGGTCGTCGGCCCGGAGTTCGGGCCGCTGGCCGCGATCGCGGTCGGGCTGGTGCGGCGTCGATGGGACCTCGTGCGCCGGGCGTCGCTCGCGCTCGCGGTCGGCTTCCCGGTCGCCATGGTGGTCACGGCGCTCGGCACGGTCGCGGGCAGCGGCGTGGGTCTGTTCGACGCGGGCGCGCTACGCGGTGAGCACCAGGTCGACTTCGTCTACCAGGTCGGACCGTGGTCGCTGATCGTCGCGCTGCTCGCCGGCGCCGCGGGGATGCTGTCGATGACGTCGGCCAAGTCGGCGGTGCTGGTCGGCGTGTTCATCTCGGTCACCACCGTGCCGGCCGCCGGCTACGCGAGCGTCGCGGCGATCCTCGGCGACTGGGCGCGCTTCGGCGAGTCGGTCGGCCAGCTGGCGGTCAACCTGGTGGGGATCGTCGTGGCGGCCGTCCTCGTCCTGGTCCTGCGCCGGGAGACCTGGACGACGCGCGACGCCGGGCGGCCGCTTTCGACTGGCTGAAACAGGCCGCAATGTGCTCGATATCCACCTGGTTTCGTTATTTCTCCCCGAAATGCTGGCTACTTGATCGATGGACACGACTACGGTCGGTGTAGCGACGGGAGTAGGGTCTGAGGAGATGAGTGTGGAAACCGCCGCCGACCCACCTGCAGTTGGTGGCGAGGCGGATCCCGAGGTGTTGGCGACGGTGGTGGCGGCAGAGTCCGTGCTCAGCCGGCGGTTCGGGTCGAAGATCCGGTTGTCCGGACCCGAGGACCTAGGCGGCAGCGAGAGATCGGTCGTACTGCGGGTCCGGGTGGCGGCGAGCCCCTTCTCGCTGCCCCGCACGCTCGTGCTGAAACGCTACCTCGAACCACCAGACCAGCCCTGCGACAGCTTCGTCCGCGAAGCGGCGAGCTACCAGCTGTTCACCGCGCTGGCGTCCGAGGACCGGATGTGCCCCGAGCTCTTCGCGCACGGCGCGGACGCCAGGCTCGTGGTGCTCGAGGACCTCGGCGGCGCGCCGACCCTCGCCGACAAGCTGCTCGGCGACGACGCGCGGTCCGCCGAACGCGCGCTGCTGTCGTGGTCGCGCTCGCTCGGTCGGCTGCACGCCACGACCGCGGGGCGCGAGGCCGACTTCGACGCGCTCGAGCGGCGACTGACCCCGCCCGAGCTCAAGGACCCCCTGGCCGTCGACGGCGCCAAGGCGCTCCTCGAGCTGCCCGCGCTGCTCGAGGCGCAGCTCGACGTGCCGACCCCGGCGGAGGCCGTCGAGCACGCGCGGACCAGCCGTTCGCTCCTGGAGACCGGGCGGCACCGCGCGTTCAGCCCGTCGGACTCGTGCCCGGACAACAACCTGATCACCAACAGGGGAGTGCGGTTCCTCGACTTCGAGGGCGGCTGCGTACGCAACGCGATCTTCGACGCGGCCTACCTGCGGGTGCCGTTCCCGTCGTGCTGGTGCCCGTTCGGCCTGCCCGCGGGCATGACCGACGCGATGGTCGCCGGCTGGCGGGCCGAGGTGCGGGTCGTGTGGCCGGACCTGGACGACGACTCCGTGCTGCTGCCGCGGCTGCTGGACGCGCAGCTGTTCTGGGTGTGGCTGACCACCTGGCAGTTCTTCACCCGTCCCGAGGCGGCGCAGTCGCACTCCTCGAGCCTGGCCGACACACCGCCGGACACGCTGGTGCTGATCGAGCGGTGGCGCCGGCTCGCCGAGTCCGCGGAGGCGGCGGGCGTCCACGAGGTCGCCGCGCACTCGGCGCGGGTCGCCGACGCGCTGCGCGCCCACTTCGGCCGGGACGAGCCGCTGGCGCTGTACCCCGCATTCCGCTGACGCTAGGACGCCTGCGCCTTGAACGTCGCCAACGCCTCGGCGTCGGACGGCGGGTTGCGGACGAAGAAGTCGGTCCACTCGGCGACGTCGGGGTAGTCGCTGCTCGCCTCGATGGCCGCGCACGCCGCCTCGCGGTCGAACTCTGTGCGGCGCAACTGAACCGCGCCGTTCGCGAGCAGCGCCCACTGCGCACCGGTCGTGCCGTACGGCATGCCGACGCTGCCGGCGTTCACGATCATGCGCCGGTCGACGAGGCGCGCGAACTGCATGTGGGTGTGCCCGCAGACGATCGTGCCGACGCTGGCGGGCACGCCGGCGAGCACCTCGGCCCAGCGCGGCAGGTCGCTGTCGACGAACACCATCTCCTCGTCGTCGCGGGGAGTCGCGTGGCAGCACAGCACCTCGCCGAAGCCGCGCACGTCGAGGGTGATCGCCGGCCGCAGTCCGTCGAGCAGCTCGACCTGGTCCGGTCGCAGCTGCCCGGCCGCCCAGTCGCCGACCGGGAACGACCCGTCGGACTCCGCGCCCCGGGCCAGGGCGACCAGCTCGCGCTCGCAGTTGCCCTTCACCCACCTGGCCCGGTCGCCGAGCGACACGAGCCGGTCGAGCGTCGGCACGGGCTGCGGGCCGGTGGCGACGTCGCCGTTCAGCACGACCACGTCCGCGTCGCGCACGTCGGGCTCGGCCAGCACCGCCTCGAGCACCGGCAGGACGCCGTGGATGTCGGACAGGATCGCGACCGTGTCAGGCATGCGGCCAAGTCTCGACGCCGGACGCGGGCGCGGGCCAGCTGATTCGCCGTGAGCGGACGGAGTTTGGCCGCGGGCGATCTGCGTCGCGTGCGGCCCGGCGATAGCGTGAGGCGATGCGCGACAAGGAGGTCGACGAGCTCATCGAGCAGGCGGACCTGGTGACGCCCATGGCGATCCGGGTGGCCGCGACGCTGCGCCTCGCGGACAGCCTGGACCAGGCGAGAACCCCGGACGAGCTGGCCGCCGCGGTCGGCGCCGACCCGGACGCGTTGGACCGGCTCATGCGCCACCTCGCCACGATCGGCCTGCTGCGCCGCGACGACGCCGGCGGCTACACGCGGACCGAGCGCGGCGAGCTCCTGTGCGACGGCCATCCGGCGGGGCTGCGCGCCGACTGGGACGTCGAGGGCGTGGTCGGCCGCGGCGACCTGTCGGCGACGGCGTTGCTGCACAGCATCCGCACCGGAGAGTCGGCCTTCGCGGCGAAGTACGGCACGTCGTGCTGGACCGACCTCGCCGCCGACCCGGCCCGGGCCGCGGCGTTCGACGACGCGCGAGGCGTGGCCGCAGGCATCGAGGCGCCGAGCATCGTGGCGGCCTACGACTGGGGTGCGCTCGGCGACGTGGTGGACGTGGGCGGCGGCAACGGGTCGCTGCTGATCACGCTGCTCAACGAGTTCCCGGCGCTGCGCGGCACCGTGTTCGACCTGCCCGGCGCGGCGGAGTCGGCTCGCAAGCTGATCGATGCGGCGGGCCTGGCCGACCGCGCGGACGCGGTGGCGGGCGACTTCTTCGACCGGGTGCCGCCCGGTGCCGAGGGCTATCTGCTGTCGGCGGTCGTCCACAACTGGGGCGACGCGGACGCCCGCCGGATCCTGGCCCACTGCGCCGAGGCCGCGGGTGCGGACGGCGCGGTGTTCGTCATCGAGCGGGTCGCGAAGCCGACGCGCACGCACGCGGACCTGCGCAACCTGGCGTGGTTCGGCGGCAAGGTCCGCGATGTCCCCGAGCTCACCGCGCTCGCCGAGAGCGCGGGTCTCGCCGAGGCGGCCCTGCACACCGAGGGCGAGATCGCCGTGCTGGAGCTGCGCACCGCCTAGCTCTCGGTGAACCGCACCCCGTCCGGCGCGAGCGCGCGCAGCCCGCGGACCGTCTCGTCGAGCGACGGCGCCTTGTGCTGTCCGGAGATCGCCAGCGGCGAGCCGAACTCCGCGGCCAGCCGGCGGTGCTGACGGAGCTGGCGGCGACTCGGCACCCTCGCCAGCTCCGCCAGTGCGGGCTCCGTCGGAACCAGCGTCAGGTAGCGGGCCGAGGTCCGGCGCCGGCCCTGCCACGAACGCAGGCCGACCTCGGTGATCTCCGACCAGTCGAGCCGCACCGACTCCGACCGCGGGAACCCGCCTATCCGCACCCACACGTGGTCCGCGTCGGCCGCGAGGACCGGCTCGAGCTCCGAGCGCACGACCAGCAGCTCCAGCGACACGCCCAGCACGCACGCCAGCCCGATGACCGCCCAGCCGCCGAACACCGTTTCCGTCGCGGCCACCCCGAACCCGGCGGCCACCACGGCCAGCGCCAACACCGCGAGCGAGGGCAGGTGCTCGCGCACGACGCCCGACCGGCTCGGCGCCACCACCACCTTGACCTCACGCGGGATCCGCGCAGCCCGCTCCACGCCGGCAGCGTATCCCCGCGACCGAGCGGTCTCAGGCCCGCTCGGTGCCGCCCCGGGCGAGGAGCAGCGCGCGGGCATCCTCGTGACCGCCGTGCGACGCCCAGTTCGCCGGCGTGCCGCCGTACAGCTCGTCGGTGATCGTCGGGTCCGCGCCGGCGTCCAGCAGCACCTCGATCACCTCGAGGTGGCCGTCCTCGGCCGCGTGGTGCAGCGCCGTCGTCCCCACTCCGTGCCGCGGCCCGCCGAACGTGCCCACCGCGGACGGCGCCGCGCCCAGCTCCAGCAGCCGGCGGACCGCCCGCACCCGACCGCAGGCGGCCGCCCACGTCAGCGGGGTGCCGCGGTACACGTCCGCGTCCAGGGACGCGCCGAGCCGGTGCAGCGCCGAGATCGCGCCGACGGCGTCCGCCCGTGCGGCCCAGCTCATCGCCTCGTCGCCGATCTCGGTCGCCGACGACGACGGTCGCCAGGCCGGGAAGCCGCCGTGCGGACGGTAGAACCCGCGGTGCGCGCCGGCCTCCGGGGACGACCAGAGCTCCTCGACGAGCGCGATGTCGTCGAGCCCGGCGGCGGTCCGCAGGTTGCGCGGCACCACCCCGTGCTCGGCCAGCATCGCCGCCACCTCGCGGTTGCCCCAGAACAGCGCCACCGCGAGCGGCGTGCCGCCGTCGCCACGTGCGGACCGGTGCACCGGCGCGCCGGCGGCGAGCAGCAGCCGCGCCATGTGCGGCAGGTTCGAGTACCCGGCCTGATGCAGCGCCGTCCAGCCGTGCGTGTTCGCGTGCGCCACGTCCGCGCCGGCCTCGAGCAGCACCGCCACGAGTCGCTCGTCGCAGGTCGACGCCGCCAGGCCGAGCAGGTCGTTGCCGTTCGTACCGTCGGCGGTGACCAGCTCCGGGAACCGCTCCAGCAGCTCCCGCAGCCCGTCGAAGTCACGGGCGAGGATCGCCTGGAAGGCCCGCGCGAACGGCTCGGCCCGCAGGTCGGCGACGTGGCGGCGCAGCGCCGTCCACGACGTGAACCCGTGGTTGCGGGCCACCACCAGTCGTGCGCCGGCCGGGCTCAGCGGCGCCGACCAGCGCTCGAACGCGGCGAGCGCTTCCTGCGTGCCGTCGGCGGCGGAGGCGAGCAGACCCTCGGCCCGCTCTGCGTAGTAGTCGGGGTCGTTCTCGAAGGCGTGCTGCAGCGACGACCCGGCGGTCGCCACGCGGTCGACGTAGGCACGCAGGCGCGGCCAGCTGCCGAACCCGTAGCGGCGGGCGATCTCGAATTGCGCCTCGGAAAGCTTCAGCGAGCGGGCCTTGCGCAGATCCTTCGCCTGCTTGCGCAGCTGCTCCAGGCTAACGGCGACGGGTAGCGACACGGCAACCTCCTTACCCGAATCGCCCGAGGTCCGCTGGCACCGGGCGGGGCAGAAGGTGCGGTAGTGCGTCGAAAACGACCCGGGGTGGGCTCGGCCCTGTCCGCGGACGGGACGCGGCTCCGGGACCGCGCGTGCCGATCGTAATGGTTGTCAGACCAGCCGGGTAGCGTCCAGGACGTGGACGACCTGCAGCTGTTCGACAGTCCGCCCGACGAGCACCCGGGCGGACGCACCCGGCTCGCGGCGAACGCGCCGCTGGCCGTGCGCATGCGGCCGGCCGACCTCGGCGAGGTGCTCGGCCAGGACCACCTCCTCGGTCCCGGCGCACCGCTGCGCCGGCTGGTCGAGGGCGCCGCCCCGGCCTCACTGCTTCTCTACGGGCCGCCCGGCACCGGCAAGACGACGCTCGCCATGCTCGTGTCGAGCGCGATCGGCCGGCGGTTCGTGGCGCTGTCGGCGCTGTCCGCGGGCGTCAAGGAGGTGCGCGGGGTCATCGAGGACGCGCGCCGCCGGCTCACCCACTCCGGCGAGTCGACCGTCCTGTTCATCGACGAGGTCCACCGCTTCTCCCGCACCCAGCAGGACGCGCTGCTCGGTGCCGTCGAGGACCGGATCGTCCTGCTCGTCGCGGCCACCACGGAGAACCCCTTCTTCTCCGTCGTCTCGCCGCTGCTGTCCCGCTCGCTCGTGCTGCAGCTGCGCTCGCTGTCCGACGACGACGTCCGGACGCTGGTGCGCCGAGCGCTGGCCGACGAGCGCGGACTGAACGGCACCGCCACCCTCGCCGAGGACGCCGAGGACCACGTCGTCCGGCTCGCGGCAGGTGACGCCCGGCGCGCGCTCACCGCCCTCGAGGCCGCCGCCGACTCCGCACTCGCCACCCGGGACGGCGCGATCGACCTCGCCACCGTCGAGTCCACAGTGGACAAAGCGGCGGTTCGCTACGACCGCCAGGGCGACCAGCACTACGACGTCATCAGCGCGTTCATCAAGTCCATGCGCGGCTCGGACGTCGACGCCGCGCTGCACTACCTCGCGCGGATGATCGAGGCGGGGGAGGACCCGCGGTTCCTCGCGCGCCGGCTGGTGATCTTCGCGAGCGAGGACGTCGGCATGGCCGATCCCATGGCGCTGCAGACCGCCACGGCCGCGGCCCAGGCCGTGCAGCTGATCGGCCTGCCCGAAGCCGCGCTCAACCTCGCCCACGCCACCGTGCACCTGGCCACCGCGCCCAAGTCCAACGCCGTCACCACCGCGATCTCGCAGGCGATGGCCGACGTCCGGGAGGGCGCGGCCGGCACGGTGCCGGCCCACCTGCGCGACGGCCACTACGCCGGTGCGAAGAAGCTCGGCAACGCCGCCGGCTACCGCTACCCGCACGACGCCGCCGAAGGCGTGCTCGAACAGCAGTATCCGCCCGACGAGCTCGTTGGCCGGGACTACTACGAGCCGACCGGCCGCGGCGCCGAACGCCCGATCGCGGAGCGCCTGCCCAAGCTCCGCCGCGTAATCCGGGGCGAGAAATGACGATCGTGCCCGCCCGGTGATCCGGACAGGCCACGGTCGGCGCCGCGCGGTAACCTGACCGGCATTCCACGACGTCACACGTATCGCAACTAGGAGGGCTCGTGTCGGCAGGGCAGCTCGCCGCGTTGATCGCGGCCGGCGCGTTCGTACTGCTCGTGCTGCTGCTCGCGATCCCGTTGATCAAGCTCGGGCGCACGCTCGACGAGGCCACCATCGCGATCCGCAAGGCGCACACCAACACCGACCCGCTGTTCGACGAGGCCAACACCGCGCTCACGCACGTGAACACCCAGCTCGAGCGGGTCGACGGCATCACGGCGAACACGCAGGCCGTCACCGGCAATGTCTCGGCGCTCACGTCGGTGTTCACCGCCACGCTCGGCGGCCCGCTGGTCAAGGTCGCCGCGTTCTCCTACGGCGTCAACAAGGCGCTCAAGGCCCGGCGCAAGGCCAAGGAGGCCGGCGACGGCAAGCACGCGCGGCGTTCGAGGCGCAAGGGGGCCAAGTCGTGAAGCGCCTTTTTTGGCTTGGGGTGGGTGTCGCCACCGGCGTAGCCTTGTCCCGCAAGGCCAAGGAGACGGCCCGTCAGGCCACTCCGGCCGGCATCGCCGGCAACCTGGGCGAGGCGATGCGTGAGCTGGCCGGCGCGATCGGCTCGTTCGGCGCCGATATCCGGGCTGGGATGGTCGAACGCGAAGAGGAGTTGTCCGAAGTGGTGGAGCAGCGATCGGGCGTCAGTCCCGTGGCTCGCCACGCGCTGGGCGTGCGCGACACGCGCTCCGACACGAGCACCGAGTGGGCGGCGCGGCGGGTGCCCGCGCCTCGCGACGCGCGAGCTCGCCGGGCGGACAGCTGACCCGCGCCTGCGTTGCGCGCGGCTGTCCGCCGTGACCCGGACTCCCGTCGGCTCCACACCCTCCTAGGACTCACCGTGCAGACACACGACATCCGCAACCGATTCCTCGACCACTTCAAGGCGTCCGGGCACACGCTCGTGCCGAGCGCCTCGCTCATCCTCGACGACCCGAACCTGCTGTTCGTCAACGCGGGAATGGTGCAGTTCAAGCCGTACTTCCTCGGCGACGAGCCGCCGCCGTACCCGCGCGCGACCAGCGTGCAGAAGTGCGTGCGCACCGGCGACATCGACGAGGTCGGCAAGACCACCCGGCACAACACGTTCTTTCAGATGGCCGGGAACTTCTCCTTCGGCGACTACTTCAAGGCGGGCGCGATCGAGCACGCCTGGCAGCTGGTCACCGGCAGTCAGGCCGACGGCGGCTACGGCTTCGACCCCGAGCGCATCTGGGTAACCGTCTACAAGACCGACGACGAGGCCATCGAGCTGTGGCGCAAGATCGCCGGCCTGCCCGACGAGCGCATCCAGCGCCGCGGCGGCGAGGACAACTACTGGGACATGGGCGTGCCCGGCCCCGGCGGCCCGTGCTCGGAGATCTACTACGACCGCGGCCCGGAGTACGGCAAGGAAGGCGGCCCCGTCGCCGACGAGGATCGCTACCTCGAGATCTGGAACCTCGTCTTCATGCAGGACGAGCGGGGCGAGCTGTCCCCGAAGAAGGATCACCCGCCGATCGGCGAGCTGCCGGCGAAGAACATCGACACCGGGCTCGGGATAGAGCGGGTGGCGTTCCTGCTGCAGGACGTGCACAACGTCTACGAGACCGACCTGGTCCGCCCGGTGATCACCAAGGCGGAGGAGATGTCGGGCCACCGCTACGGCACCGACCCGGTCGACGACGTGCGGTTCCGGGTCATCGCCGACCACGCGCGCAGCGGCGTCATGCTGATCGGCGACGGCGTTACGCCGGGCAACGAGGCGCGCGGCTACGTGCTGCGCCGGCTGCTGCGCCGGATCGTCCGCTCGGTGCGGCTGCTGGGCGTCCACGAGCCGGTGCTGCCCGAGTTCGCGGCGGTCGTGCGCGACACCATGGGCCCGGCCTACCCCGAGCTGGTCAGCCAGTTCGACCGCATCGAGTCCGTGGTGCGCAACGAGGAGGACACCTTCCTCACCACGCTCACCAGCGGCTCGAAGATCTTCGACCTGGCGGCGACGGAGACCAAGGATTCGGGCGGCCGCGTGCTGGCGGGCGACAAGGCGTTCCAGCTGCACGACACCTACGGGTTCCCGATCGACCTGACCCTGGAGATGGCGTCCGAGCAGGGTCTGTCCGTCGACGAGGATGGCTTCCGCCGGCTGATGGCCGAGCAGCGCCGGCGCTCCAAGGAGGACGCGGCGTCGCGCAAGGTCGGGCACGGCGACGGCGGTGTGTACCGCGCGGTGCTGGACAAGCACGGTGTCACCGACTTCCTGGGCTACCGCGACCTCACCTCGGAGGCGACAGTGGTCGGCCTGCTCTCCGGCGGCGAGCCGGCGGTCGCGGCGGGTGTGGGGTCCGAGGTCGAGGTCGTGCTGAACCGCACGCCGTTCTACGCGGAGGGCGGCGGCCAGCTCGCCGACACCGGGCGGATCGTGGGCGACGGCTTCGTGGTCGAGGTGCACGACGTGCAGTCGCCGGTCGCGGGCCTGAACGTGCACCGCGGCAAGGTCGTCTCCGGCGAGGTCACCCTCGACGCCACGGCCAACGCGGAGGTCGACCCGACCCGCCGGCGCGCGGTGTCCCGGTCGCACTCGGCGACCCACCTCGTGCACGCGGGCGTCCGACGCGCGCTCGGCACCCAGGCGGCGCAAGCGGGCTCACTCAACGCTCCGGGCCGGCTGCGGTTCGACTTCACCTCGCCCGGTGGCGCGGTGCCGGCGAGCGTGCTGGCGGACGTCGAGGACGAGGTCAACGACGTGCTGCTCAACGACTACGACGTGCGCGCGGAGGTCGTCACGCTCGACGAGGCGCGCAAGCAGGGCGCGATCGCGTTCTTCGGCGAGAAGTACGGCGACAAGGTTCGCGTCATCACGATCGGCGACTACTCCAAGGAGCTGTGCGGCGGCACGCACGTGCACCGCTCCGGCGAGATCGGTGTGGTCAAGCTGCTGTCCGAGGCGTCGATCGGCGCCGGTGTGCGTCGCGTCGAGGCGCTGGTCGGGCTCGACGCGTTCCGGTTCCTCGCGCGCGAGCACGTGCTGGTGGCCCAGCTCGCGGAGCAGTTCAAGGTGCCGGCGGACGAGTTGCCGGAGCGCATCGGGCAGACCGTCGAGCGGCTGCGCGCGGCGGAGAAGGAGCTGGAGAAGCTGCGCGGCGCCCAGCTGCTGTCGTCCGCGGGCACCCTCGCCGACCAGGCCGAGGACGTCAACGGCACCGCGCTGGTCGCGGTAGCCACGCCGGACGGCATCGGCGGCAACGACCTGCGCGCGCTCGCGGCCGAGGTGCGCAACCGGCTCGGTGCGCGGCCGGGCGTGGTGGCGCTGTTCTCGGCGGACGGCCCGAAGGTCTCGTTCGTGGTCGCGACTACGTCCGTGGCCCGCGACCAGGGGCTCGCGGCGGGCAAGCTGGTGCCGTCGTTCTCCCCGGCCATCGGCGGTCGCGGCGGCGGAAAGCCCGACCTCGCGCAGGGCGGCGGCGGCAACCCGGCGGGCGTGCCCGACGCGGTCGTCGCGCTGCGCAGAACATTGGCGGACGGCACTACATGACCGAGCCTGACCGGCCGGGACTCCACGATCCGGGACCCGGCCGCAGGCTTGGTGTGGACGTCGGATCCGTGCGGGTCGGGGTCGCGCTCAGTGATCCCGGTCCCACACTCGCCACGCCACTGGTTACGCTGTCTCGCGACGAACGCTCGGGAAGCGATCTCGACCAGCTCGCCGAGCTCGTTGTCGAGCACGAGGTGGTCGAAGTGGTGGTCGGTTTACCGAGAACGCTCGCGGCCCGTCACGGCAAGGCGGCGGCGGGGGCCGTCGTGTATGCCAGGCGGCTGGCCAGGAAGGTGCGTCCGGTGCCCGTTCGGCTGGCCGACGAACGGCTCACCACGGTCAGCGCCACGAGGATGCTCAGTGATCGGGGGGTGCGCGGCAAGAAGCAGCGGGCGGTGGTCGACCAGGCCGCGGCCGTCGAGATCTTGCAGGCCTGGCTGGACGGCCGGGCTCGGCACATGCCTCCGGAGGCGTCGCAACCATGACCAACGACGAGCTCGACCTGTTCTCCGACGCTCGCACCGAGCGACATCGGCCGGTCCGCAAGCCGCGCAAGCGCAAGCGCCGCCGGGCGGTGCTGTGGGTGAGCATGGTGGTCGTACTCGGGTTGATCGCCGCGGGCGGCTACTACGGGCTGACGCAGATCCTCGACATCGGCAGCTACGACGACTACCCCGGCAAGGGCGAGTCCCAGGTCGTGGTCCAGGTCGAGAACGGCCAGTCGACCGGCGACATCGCCGCCACGCTCGCCGAGGCGGACGTCGTGGCGAGCTCGCGGGCGTTCATCGCCGCGGCGGAGACCGACGAGCGGGTCCGGGCCATCCAGCCCGGCTACTACGTGGTGAAGACGAAGTCGTCCGGCCCGGCGGCGGTGGACCAGATCGTCGCCAAGGACGCGAAGGTCGGCAACCTGCAGATCCGGGCCGGCACGCAGCTGGACGACATCAAGACCGGCGGCAAGGTGACGCCCGGCATCATCGCGCTGCTGGCGAAGGCGTCGTGCGCCGAGCTGAACGGCAAGAGCACCTGCGTGCCGCCCGAGCAGCTGCGGGCCAGCATGCAGAAGGCTGACCTGGCCAAGATCGGGGTGCCGGATTGGGCCGCGCCCTACGCGACGAAGGCCGATCCGGCGCGCCGGCTCGAGGGCCTGGTCATGCCCGGCGTGTACGACGTGAAGCCGGGCTCGTCGCCCGACGAGCTGTGGCAGCAGCTGGTGAGTGACTCGACGACGCAGCTGCAGGCCGTCGGGATGCCGAACATCGCGCAGGAGACCGGTTTCACCCCGTACCAGGTGACGGTCATGGCCTCGCTGATCGAGCGCGAGGCGATCGAGAAGGACTTCGGCAAGGTGTCCCGGGTGACCTACAACCGGCTCTCCCAGCGGATGCAGCTGCAGTACGACTCGACGATCAACTACGTGCTGGACCGGCCGACGATCCGGACGAACGACTCGGATCGCAACCGCGCGGGCCCGTACAACACGTACAAGAACACCGGCCTGCCGCCGACGCCCATCGCCGCGGCGAGTCCGGAGGCGTTCAAGGCGGCCGCGGCGCCCGAGAACGGGAAGTGGCTGTACTTCGTGCGCTGCCAGACCGACGGCACCTCGTGCTTCGCCACGAACCAGGCGCAGCACGACCAGAACATCGCCACAGCCCAGGAGCGCGGTGCCTATTGATCGCCGCGCCGCGGTAGTGGGCTCGCCGGTGGCGCACTCGCTGTCGCCGGTGCTGCACGGCGCCGCGTACCGCGCGTTGGGCCTGACCGGCTGGACCTACGAGCGCGTCGAGGCGGACGCCGCCGCGTTGCCCGCGCTCGTGTCGTCCCTGGACGAGTCGTGGGTTGGCCTGTCGGTGACGATGCCCGGCAAGCAGGCCGCGCTGTCGGTCGCCACCGACGCGACCGCGCGCTCGGTCGCGGTGGGCGCGGCGAACACGCTGGTACGCCTGGGCTCCGGGTGGCGGGCGGACTGCACGGACGTCGACGGCGTCGTCGGCGCACTGCGGGCGGTCGGGTTCGCGGGCTCCGGGTACGGCCTGGTGCTGGGTGCGGGCGGGACCGCGTGCGCGGCGCTCGCGGCGTTCGCCGACCTCGGGATCGCCAGTGCGTACGTGGTCGTCCGCGAGCAGGCCCGCGCCGAGCAGGCCGTGCGGTGCGGGTCGAAGCTGGGCCTGCCGGTCGAGGTGGTCCACTGGGCGTCCGCTTCGTGGCAGACGCTCGTCCGCGACGCCGGCGTGGTCGTGAACACCACGCCCCCGGCCGCCGTCGAGCCGCACGTGTCCTCGCTGGCGTCGGCTCCGTGCGTGCTGGACGTGATCTATCACCCGTGGCCGACGCCGCTGGCCGCCGCGGTCGAGGGGGCTGGTGGCCGGGTGGTGACCGGGCTGGACATGTTGCTGCACCAGGCATTCGGCCAGGTCGAGCAGTTCACCGGCCGGCCGGCTCCCCGCGAGGCGATGCGCGACGCGCTGTCCGAGGCGACCGGTGGTGAGGTGCCGTTGCCGCTCTAGGGTTGGCGGCGTGGACGACGAGGCGTTGCGCGCGGTGACGGTGGGGGAGCTGAAGCCCTACGCGGTTCCGGTGGTTGTGTTGGACTACGACCCGGCTTGGCCGTCGTGGTTCGAGGCGGACCGCGCGGAGATCGTGGCGGCGCTGGGGGAGCGGGCGGTGCTGGTCGAGCACACGGGTTCCACGTCGGTGCCGGGCCTGGTGGCGAAGCCGATCATCGACATGCTGTTGCTGGTGACCGAGTCCGCCGACGAGGAGAGCTACCTGCCCGCGCTGGAGTCGGTGGGCTACCGGCTGCGCGTTCGTCAGCCGGAGTGGCTGGAGCACCGCTGCCTGATCCGTCGCGTCGTGCACGGCGATCAGCATGACGTGAACCTGCACGTGTTCTGCCGTTCGCGCGCCGCCGAGGAGATCGAACGGATCCTCGGCTTCCGGGACTGGCTCCGCACGCACGACGAGGACCGCGATCGCTACGCGGCGGTGAAGCGCGACCTGGCCCGGCGGCGGTGGAAGTACGTCCAGAACTATGCGGACGCGAAGACGGAGGTCATCAAGGAGATCCACGAGAAGGCCGGCTTGCCGAGCTGATTTCCGTTGCCGGGCGGACGAACCCGTGCGAACGGGACCACTCGCACCGGTTCCTCCTTGCCGGGTCGGACTCGTGGAGTCCACCGTGGAGTCATGGACCTCTTCCTGGCCACCACCCTGGGAACCGCCGCCGGCGCCGTGGCCGGCCTGACCGGCCGCCACCTGCTGTCCCGCCTCCGCCGAGGCACTTCTGTCCACAGTGGATGGTTAGCCGGCGCGTTGGCGGCTCTCTGGGCCGTGCTGGCCTGGCGAGTCGCGAGTGGACACCTGCCGGCGTGGTGGCTCCCCATCCCGGCGGCTCTGACCTGGTTCGCGGTTCTCCTGACCGCGGTAGACCTACGCCACAGCCGCCTGCCGAACGCCCTGACCCTGCCCGCCTACCCGGCGATGGCCACCGCGACCGTGACGGCCGCCGCCCTGGCCCCGGACTGGTCGATCCCAGTTCGAGCGGCGGCCGGGGCGGTGGTGTTCGCGACCCTGCACGCGATGGTCCACCTGACGAGCCCGGACTCGTTGGGAGCGGGCGACGTCAAGCTGTCCGGCAGCGTGGGCGCGGCTCTGGCCGCCGCCGGTTGGCCGGCTCTGCTGTTGGCTGCGATCGTCGCCGCGTTGGTGACCCTCCTGCTGGCCGCGACGACACAGTCCCGCTCCCGAGACCCCATCCCGCACGGCCCAGGCCTACTGACAGCCGCAACCCTGTTCACGATGTTCCCCACCACAGCGGTCACGTCCCCATGACACCCACCCACCGATGTGTCCCGCTCGCCCATGTGACAACGCAACTGTCCGGGCGCAAACAAGTTCTGGAGCAGACCATCCGAGCCAACCTGCCCCGCCTCGATGTCCCGGCCCGAACACTCACTCAACGGCACTCGCTCTCCGGCGGCAGGGGCAGGCAGTGGCCGCGCGCTCAAGGTTCAGCACGAGCCCCAGCCGAGCGAACCTGCCAGACGCCCGGCGGCTCGGACACTTGGAGGCCGCCGGGCATCGCCGCTGGAAACCGCCGGGCTCCACAGCTGAGCATGGCCGTCAGGCATGTGGCTGGGCGCCGCCACCAAGACCGTCGCCGGGCGGCGGCGCCCGGCTGCGGCCAAGCCCCATCGCCAGCATCGCTGATCGACCATCGGTGGGCACGCCGCCGGCGGCCGTCGGGTGCTGCCCGACCTGCTCCGGGCACCGCGGTCGGCCATCGCTGGTGGCGCCATCGCGCGCGTCGCGGTCGGGCACCGCGGTCGGGCGTGACG
>NZ_JBOHGA010000032.1:0-41905 GCF_050699915.1 Actinophytocola sp. | reverse complement strand
CTCCTCCTTGGCGCCGGTGAGCGCGTCGGCCGCGGCCCCGACGTCGACCTCCTGCTCGGGATCGACGCCGGCCAGCTCGGGGTCGGCGAGCACCTGCCGCAGCCCGGCCTCGCGGGCCTGCGCCTCGGCGAGCTGCCGTTCCATGCGCTCGACGGTCCGCGAGTCGCGCGCGGCGTCGGTCGCCTCCCGGGCATCGGCGAAGCCGGCCGCGGCCACCGCCTCGGCGAGCGCGGCCTCCTGCTCGGCGACCCGCGCACGGGCGGCCTCGAGTTCGGTGACCGCGTCGGCGAGTCGTTCCAGCCGGTCGGCGAGGTCGAGCAGATGCGTACGTCGCGCGCCGACGTCGGCGTGGTCACCGCGCGCCTCGTCGAGCCGCTCGGCCCGCTCGGCGATCCGGGTGGCGACGGTGGCGCGCTCGTGCTCGTAGCCGCCCGCCTCCTTTTCCATAGCGCGCCGCTTCTCCCGCAGCTGCTCGGCCTCCGCCTCGAGCGCCCGCATGGTCGCCAGCAGCGACCCGTGCGCGGCGGCCCGGACGGCCGCGTCGCGATGGCCGGCCTCGGCCCGAGCGTGGGCGGCGGCGAGCTCACCCGCGTCGCGGTCGCCGAGACTGTCCCGCAGCCCCGCGAGCCGTCGGTCGGCCTCGCCCAGCCGCGTCGTGGCGACCTCTCGCGCAGCGGCGGCCCTCGCCTCTCGTTGGACGGCCGCCTGCTCATCCTCGGCGCCGACCTGGTCCGCGCCGTCCGCCGCGGGCGCCGGGTGCTCGGCGGACCCGCACACCGGGCACGGGTCGCCGTCCGTCAGCGTGCCGGCCAGCTCGGCGGCCATCCCGTCGAGCCGACGCTGCCGGACGTCGAGCAGGTCTTCACGAGTCCGCTGATGCCGGTCGACGGCCTCCACATGTCGCGCGGTGAGTTCTCGAAATGCCGCCTCGGTGTCGGGCAGCTGCCCCGCCTGCCGGGCAAGTCCCGCGAGTTCGTCCCTTGTGGACAGCAACGCGGGAAGCTCGGCCTCGGCTCGGGCCGCCTCGGCGATCCGGTCCCGCCCGACCTCGATCTCTCGCGGCAGCGCGGAAAGCCGCTCGTCGAGCGCACGCACCTCCCGCTCCGCCCGGTCGCGCAGCCTCCCCAGCTCGAGCAGGATGCCCTGGTCGGACTCCTGCTGCGCGGCCTCGTCCAGCAGCCCGGAGATCGCCCCGGCCTCCTCGCGCAGCCGCCCCGCCACGACCCGTGCCCGCCCCGCGGTCGAGCCCGTCTCCGCGCTGGGGTCGGTCTCGGCCAGGTCGGACCCGGGCGGCAGCTCCGTGAGCCGGGCAGTCACCAGCTCCTCCGCCCGGCGCGCCAGGCTCACCACCCGGTTCAGCTCCAGGCCGACCGGAACCACCGTCGCCGCCCGCCGCGCGGCTGCCACCTCCGCTCGCGATGCCGAAGGGGCCGACAACGACGCCAGCTCCGAGCGCGCCGAACGAACCCGCCGCACCCGCTCGGCCAACTCCTTGGCCCTGAAGAACTCCTGCTCGCAGCGATCCCGCACCGTGGCGGCGGAAAGTTCCCGCGTCACCGACGCCGCCGCCTCCCGATCGCTGCGCGAGGTCAGCTCGGACAGCCACACCGAGTCGACGGAGTCCGGCGGCTCCGAGCCCACGACCTGCGCCAACCGCGCCACGAGCTCCCGCGACGAGCGCCGCGCCTCCTCCAGCACGCGGCCCGCCGTCACCCGCCGCTCCCGGAACCAGCCCTCCACCAACGCGAAGTGCTGCGTCCCGAACAGCTTCTCCAGCAGCCGCTCCCGCTCATCCGTGTCCGCACACAGGAACCGCGCGAACTCGCCCTGCGGGAGCAGCACGACCTGGAAGAACTGCTCCTTGCTCATCCCGAGCAGCCGTTCCACGGTCCGCGCGACATCTTCGATCCGCGTCAGCCCGTCCGGCGCGTGCCCGCTCGGCGCCGCGCCCACCCAGGTCAGCGACGCCTTCGCCGGCTGCTTCGTCGTCCCGCCGCCACGCTTCTTGAGCCGCTCGTACTCGGGGCTGCGCACCAACCGCAGCCGGTGTCCGCGCACGGTCAGCTCGAGCCGCACCTCGGTGACCACGGCCTGCTCGGCGTAGTCGCACCGCAGCCGCTTCGCCTGGTCCCGCACTCCCGGCACGGCTCCGAACAGCGCGAACGCCACCGCGTCCAGCAGCGTCGTCTTGCCCGCGCCGGTGTCGCCGTGCAGCAGGAACAACCCGTCCGCGCCGAGCCGGTCGAAGTCGACGACCTCACGCGCCGGGTACGGCCCGAACGCCGTCAGCTCCAGGCGATGCAACCTCATGCTGTGTCCGATCGTTCGCTCCGCGGCGGCGCTACCCGCCGTCTTCCCTCCTCGCGTGCTCGGCGCTGACGCGCCTGCGCGCGCTCGTCAGTCCAGACGGCGGACGCACCTCTGCTCTCGCTCACGCTGCGGCGTTTCCACGCTGCCGGGCCAGCTCCGCCTTCTCCTCGTTGGCCACCGCGGCCAGAGCCTCACGCAGCAACGCCTGCTCGCCCTCGCTCGGCGACGATCCCCGGCAGTCCTCGACGAAGTCGCACGCCACCTCGTGGTCGGTCCGCCCTCGCGCCGACGACGTGTACCGCATCGACGCCGCCACCGTGCCCGCCGGCCGCCAGTCCAGGTGCACCGCGTGCGGGAACCGCTCCTGCAGGCGCCGCAACGCATCCGTCGGCCGGACCCGGTCGGTGAGCTCCACGGAGAGGTACATGTCGACAAGCCCATCGTGTGCCGGTTCGCGCAACAGGCTGGAAAGTGTGCCGCTGACCGTCGCGAGTGGACGCGGCACCGGCAGCTCCCGCCGCTCCACGCCGGCGAGCCCGTGCGCGTCCAGGTCCACCAGCCACACCGACTTGCGGTGCCGCGCCTCGGAGAACGAGTACCCGAGCGGGCTGCCCGAGTACCGCAGGTGCTCCGCCAGCCGCTGCGGCCCGTGCAGGTGACCCAGTGCCACGTAGTCCACGCCCTCGAACACCGCGCTCGACACCTGCTCGACACCGCCGACCGAGATCGTCCGCTCCGACGCGCTCGGCGCGCCGCCGGTGACGAACGCGTGCGCGAGCACCACGGACCTGGTCGCCGCGTCCCGGCCGGCGAGGTCGGCCCGCACCCGGCGCATCGCCTCGGTGAGCACGCCCGCGTGGCCGGCCGCGTCGATGCCCAGCGACTGACGCGCCGGCTCCGGCTCGAGGTACGGGATCCCGTACAGCGCAACGGGTCCGTGCTCGTCGGCGAGCACCACCGGCCGGTCGAGCTCGGCTACGCGTGTGCGCAGGTGCAGCCCGCCGGCCGCGGCGAAACCGGCGAACGCGCCCAGCCGCGGCGCCGAGTCGTGGTTGCCCGGAGTGATAACCAATCGAGCGCCCGCTGCCCTGATCCGGTCGAGTATGCGAGTGCACGCCGACACGGCCTCCCCGGCCGGCACCGCCCGGTCGTAGAGGTCGCCGGCGACCACCACGACGTCGATCCGCTCGTCGACGACCAGGTCGGCCAGGCCGCCGAGCACCGCCTCCTGGTCGGTCAGCAGGTCCCGGCCGTGGAACATCCGTCCCACGTGCCAGTCGGAGGTGTGCAGCACCCGCATGCGGTCAAGTTAGGACGTACACCAGCCGAACTGGGGGAGCCACGCCACTACCGCGGGTGAACGGAAGCGTCCTCCCCGGAATTGTCGGTGGGCTGGCCCATGATGCTCGCGACCCGATCTTCGAACCAAGGAGTTGACCAAGGTGGCCGCTGTGTTCGGCACCGTCGCCGTCGTCCTGCTGTTGCTGATCCTCGCCGGGGCGGCGCTGTTCCGGCGGCTCTACGCCGACAGCCAGCGTCGGCTCGACGCGGCGACGTCAGCCGTGGCGCAGGAGCGCGACCGGACCGACGCGCACGCCGCCGCGCTCCGCCGCTACGAGGTCACGTTCGCGTCCATCCACGGCCGCGGGGAGCTGGGTGAGCAGGTCCTCGTGGAGACCGCGCGGTCGCTGGGCCTGCGCGACGGTCTGCACTTCACCGTGCAGACCGACGTCGGCGGTGGCGGCTCGGTCCGGCCGGACATGCTGCTGATCGTCGGCGACGGCCGGCGGGTGCCGGTCGACGCGAAGATGTCGATCGCCTGCTGGATCGAGGCGGTGGAGACCGAGGACCCGGACGAGCGGCTGGACGCGCTGCGCGTGCACGTGCGCAACATCCGCTCGCGGGCGGCGGAGCTGGCGGGCAAGGGCTACCAGCGCTGGGCGGACGCGATCTACGGCACGGTCATGTTCGTCCCGTCCGACGCCGCGGTCGTGGCCGCGCTGGACACCGACCCGGACCTGCTGCGCTGGCTGCTCGACCGCCGGGTGTTCGTGTGTGGGCCGACCGGGTTCGCGGTGATCGCGTCGGCGGCGCTGCTCGCGGCCAGCGAGCGGGTGCTGGTGGAGGACGTGGCGGCGCTGCGGGGGCACGCGGCGGCCGCGCACCGGGCGGCCGAGGGCGCGGTCGACGCGGTGAACGTGTCGAGCACTCACCTGCAGCGGTTCCTGCAGGCCAGGCGCCGCGAGCTGGACGCGCTCACCCAGTTCGCCGCGGCCGTGGGGCCGCTCACCGAGGCGGCGGCCATGCCGACCGCGCTCGCGGCCGTGCGCCGGTCCGACGAGGTCGTGCTCAACGGGTCGACGCCGGCGCGCGACCTGCTGGCGGCCGAGCCGGCGGAGCTGTCGGATCCGGAGGTGCCGTACTGAGCCGATTGATCCGACGACCGCCCGGCGGCGGGGTGCCCCGTCAGCCGGTCGTCGTGAGCCGACCGGTCCGCGTCGGTTGGGCGATCCGGCGGCCACGCCGTCAGCCGATGGACCTCGAACCCGAAATGATTTTGCTAATCGTGCGCACACACGGGGTGATCATTCACCTGTGGCGGCGTGCGGCGATTTGTCCGAACCGGAGGTGTCATCCGACCGCTAACCACTGATAACTCAATCGATGCCACCTCGGGTGTCCGGCAGCGGACAGTAGGCGAGTTGTGGCGTGGTTCACATCATGGTGTGTAGTCGCGGGCGTCGTTTACGGAACGGTGAACGACGTTGTCCTCCGACCTACTAACGTGTGCACCCGTGACCGCGACCCGCGATCGCAGGAGCGATCCTGGCGAAGACGCCGAGCCGGCGTGGGATGAGCGCTCGATCCTTGGCAAGTCTCGTGGCCTGCCCTGGTGGGGTGCCGTCCTGCTCGCCTTTGGCTTGGCGGCTATCGCCGCAGCCTTCGACATGCAGCGCCAGGACACGTTGGGAATCATCTACCAAGGTGCGTATTTCCTCGGTTGCGTTGCCGCAATCGCCCTGGTGCGCCGGCGCAGCCTGTTCGGCCCGATGGTGCAGCCGCCGCTGGTCTTCGCGGTCACCGCGGTCGCGGCCGTCGTGCTGCTGGCGCCGGACACGGGTGGGGCGGGCGGGCTGAAGGCGCTGATCTTCACCGTGGCACTGCCGCTGACCAGCAACTTCCCGACGATGGCCCTCACCGCCGGCGTCACCGTGGGGATCGGCGCGTTCCGCCTGTGGCGCGAACGCGACCCGGACGCGGAGCCTCGCCCGGCCCGGGAACCCAAGGAACCTCGAGAGCCCCGCGAGCGCCCGAGCCGGGACCGAGTGCCGCCGGCCCGAGGCCGCCGCGCTGAGCCGGACGCCTTCGACTTCGACGGCGCGGACGACGTCGACGCCCCGATGCGCCGCGGCTCGGACCGCGGCCGGCGTGGCGAGTCCGGTCGCCGGGACCCGGCCGCCGGCCGCCGCGGAAGCCGCCGAGGCGATCCCGATCTGGGTGGCCGGGGCACGCCCGACCGTCCGACTCGCGGCCGCCCCGACCCGGACGAGGACGCGCCGGAGCCCGGCCGCTTCCGACGCAGGTCGGGCCGGGACGCCCGTCCGGATCAGTCCACCCGGGACTCCGGGGAACGTGGCGGCCGCGCGGGCCGCGGCCGCACGCGCGACGCGGACCCACCACCCCGCCGCCGTGATCCGGCGGCGGAGCCCCGCCCACGCCGGGAGGACCGGGCCCGCAGGGACTCGGGAGACCGCGGCGACCCGGTGCGACAGCCGCGCCGCCGCCCACAGGACCCGTACCGCTGACCGGACCCGCAGGACTGACGCGGCCCGTCGCAGGCTCGTTCGGATTCGCGCAGCCGCAGGCCCGGCCGTGCTGTCGCGGACTCGCGCTACTCGCGGACCCGCACGGTTGACGCAGGCCCAGCCCACTGTCGCGGACTCGCCGTGCTGTCGCGGATCCGCACTACTCGCGGACCCGTCCCGCATTTGGCAGGCCCGGTCCGCTGTCGCGGGCTCGCGCTGCTGTGGTGGTCTCGCGCTGCTGATGCAGGCCGCGCCGCTGTCGCGGGACCGTCTTGCCGATCCAAGACCCGCGCCGGCATCTGGGCCGGTGCCCCAGTGGCGACCCGCGCTGTGTTGCGGACTCGCCCCGCTGGCGCCGGGCCATGCCGCTGACGCAGCGCCAGCACCGCGATCCCGGGATCCGTCCTGCCGCCGCAGGACATGTGCGCTGACGCGGATCGTGCCGCGGTCGCGGGGGTCGGTCGGCTAGCGGACGCTCTCCTTCAGGGCCTTCCGCAGCTCGCGGGGCAGGGCGAAGGCGACCTTCTCGTTGGCGGTCGTGACCTCCTGGACGTCCGCCCAGCCGCGGTCGGCGAGCCACGCCAGCAGGTCCATCACCAGCACGTCCGGCACCGACGCCCCGCTCGTGACGCCGACCGTCGACACGCCGTCGAGCCAGGACGGGTCGACCTCGCGCGCGTAGTCCACGAGGTACGACGCCGACGCGCCCGCCTGCAGCGCCACCTCGACCAGCCGCTTCGAGTTCGACGAGTTCCGCGAGCCGACGACCAGCACCAGGTCGCACTCGGCGGCCATCGCCTTCACCGCGACCTGCCGGTTCTGCGTGGCGTAACAGATGTCGTCCGACGGCGGGTCCTGCAGGTCCGGGAACCGCGAGCGCAGTTGCTCGACGCGCTCCATGGTCTCGTCCACGGAAAGCGTGGTCTGCGACAGCCACACGACCTTCGACGGATCGCGCACGGTGACCTGGTCGACGTCGGACGGCTGGTCCACGAGCTGGATGTGCTCGGGCGCCTCACCGGCGGTCCCCTCGACCTCCTCGTGTCCCTCGTGGCCGATCAGCAGGATGTCGTAGTCGTCCCGCGCGAACCGTTTCGCCTCCTGGTGCACCTTGGTGACCAGCGGGCACGTCGCGTCGATCGTTCGCAGCTCGCGCGCCGCCGCCTGTTCGTGCACCGCCGGCGCCACGCCGTGCGCGGAGAACACCACGAGCGCGCCCTCGGGCACCTCGTCGGCCTCCTCGACGAAGATCGCGCCGCGCTCGGTGAGCGTCTCGACGACGTGCTTGTTGTGCACGATCTCCTTGCGCACGTACACCGGTGGGCCGTAGGTCTCCAGGGCCTTCTCGACGGTCACGACCGCCCGGTCGACGCCGGCGCAGTAGCCGCGCGGTTTGGCCAGCAGAACTCGCTTGGTCATGACACCCACAGTACGTACCGGACTCCTCGGTAGGCAGATCGCCCGGTCTGGGGCAGGCTATGCGCCATGAAGTCTCTCCCGCTCCCGGTGCGTGTCGCGGCCGGGCTCGCCGTCACCGCAGTGGAGCAAGCGCGCACCCTGCCCGCCAAGATCGCCGGCCTGCCGGTCACCGTGGCGAGCCAGGCCTTACAGGTCTCGATGCGCGTCCAGCAGCAGGTCACCGAGCTGGCCATCCGCGGCGACGAGGTGCTCTCGACCCTGCGTCCGGTCGAGGAGACCCCGGCGTGGGCGACCTTCGACGAGGACCTCGACCAGGACGGCGACCGCTACGACTTCAGCCGGCCGTCCGCGTTCGACCGGGTCGACGAGGAGACGAGCGAATCGGAGCTGAGCAGCCGCAACGGGTTCCCGCCGGCCGACCCGTGGGTGGCCGAGGAGCGCGCGCTGGTCGAGGAGTCCGCGGCGCAGGAGGAGCCCGAACCGCCTGAGCCGCCGGTGTCGCGGTCGGTCGTGGAGGCCGAGAACTACGAGGAGCTGTCCCTGCCGCAGCTGCGGGCCCGGCTGCGCCGCTTCTCCGTGGCCGAGCTCACCCAGCTGCTGGAACACGAGCGCGCGAACGCGAACCGGCCGTCGTTCGTCGGCATGCTGACCCGCCGGATCGCCACGGTGCGCGACCAGGGTGACTGAGCCGAGCACCACACCCGAGCGGCCGTGGCCAGTACGGACGGTGGCGCGCAAGATCGCGGACTGGATCAACCGGCTCGGCGACATCTGGGTCGAGGGCCAGGTGACGCAGATCTCCAACCGGCCCGGCACCGGCACCGCCTTCCTGACGTTGCGCGACCCGGCCGCCGACGTCTCGATGACCGTCACCTGCAGCACCGCGCTGTTGCGCGAACAGCCGCTGTCCGATGGCACCCGGGTGATCCTGCACGCGCGGCCGGCCTTCTTCCTCGGCCGCGGCACGTTGAGCCTGCGCGCCGACGAGATCCGCGCGGTCGGCGTGGGCGAGCTGCTGGCCCGCATCGAGCGGCTGCGCAAACTCCTTGCCGCGGAAGGGATCTTCGACCCGCGACGCAAGCGGCGGCCGCCGTTCCTGCCGCACACGGTCGGGCTGATCACCGGCCGGGCGTCGGCCGCGGAGAAGGACGTGCTGACCAACGCCCGCGCGCGGTGGCCGGCGGTCCGCTTCCGGGTCGAGAACGTCGCCGTCCAAGGCGCGCTCGCGGTGCCGCAGATCGTCGACGCACTGTCCGCTTTGGACAGAGACCGGAACGTGCAGGTGATCGTGATCGCCCGGGGTGGCGGCAGCGTCGAGGACCTGCTGCCGTTCTCCGACGAGACGCTGTGCCGCGCGGTGTCCGACTGCCGCACGCCGGTGCTGTCCGCGATCGGGCACGAGCAGGACACTCCACTGCTCGACCACGTGGCCGACGTCCGGTGCTCGACGCCGACCGACGCGGGCAAGCGGGTGGTGCCGGACATCGCCGAGGAGTCCGCACGGGTGAACCAGCTGCGCGATCGGGCACGACGCGCGCTGCACGGTTGGGTGGATCGTGAGCGCCGCTTGCTCGACGCGTTGCGCACCAGGCCGGTCCTGAGCGACCCGCTGACACCGCTCGGGCAGCGGAGCGCGCAGGTCAGCGCCCTTGTGGACCGGTCTCGCCGGGCGGTCTCCGGCCGGGTGGCCGCGGAGAGTTCCGCCCTCGACCACACCCGTGCCCGCTTGACGACGCTCGGACCAGCAGCCACGCTTGCGCGCGGGTATGCGGTCGTACAGCGGGTGGACACGGACGGAACCCCGCGGGTGCTCCGCTCGACCGACGAGGCGCCGGAGGGGACCCGGCTCCGGGTGCGCGTCTCGGACGGTGCCGTGCACGCGACCGTGTCCGGGCCGACGAGCGCGAGTGGAGGTAGCGGTGCCGAGACTGGAGCGTGAACCGACCTTCCTGCCACTGACCGTCAACGCGACCTACACGGTCACGCGGGCGACGGCCGACACCCCGGCGCTACGCGCGTCTGCCGAGCTCGTTCGTGACCGCGCGCGCGAGGCCGACGCCGCGGCCGCCGAGTGCTGGGCGGCGTTGTGTGCGGGCTGCGACGCCCCCGGCCGCCGCGCGCTGCCGCACCGCCTTCGCGAGCTCACCGAGGCGACGTCGGTCTATGCCGGTACCCGCTGGTGGTACGGCCGCGGGGCGCAGCATCGGGAGCGGGTGAGCGGCGAGCTGACCCGCATCGAGGAGGCGATCGACGAACGCGACGGCGCTGACTTCGCCGAGGCGTTCGTGGGCTACGACCAGGCCGTGGCGGCCGTACTGGTGAACTCGCACAGCCGATTGGAGACCCCGGCCCAGTGACGGAAGAGCTGGACTACGAGCAGGCCCGAGACCAGCTGGCCGAGGTGGTCGCGAAGCTGGAGACCGGCGGACTGTCCCTTGAGGACTCCCTGGCCCTGTGGGAACGCGGCGAGGCGCTGGCCAAGGTTTGCGACCAACACCTGGCCGGCGCCCGCGAACGCATCGAGAAGGCGCTGGCCGCGGTGGAGTCCCCGGACCGAAAGTAGCCTCCGGCCCCCGTGCCACCACAAGCAAAAGCCCCCGCGCGCACGCCCGCGCGGTCAGGAAGCCAGAAACGTAAGCCCCACCCTAGCGGTGGCGGGCGAAGGCGAGGGCCACGGCGGGTGAGGGTTCGTTGCGCGACATCGGTCGGGCTGGTGTCGCGGATGGAGTCGGGCCGCCGGAGCGAGTTGCTAGTGGCCAGTGAACGTCGGGGTTCGCTTCTCCACGAAGGCGTCCACGGCCTCGCGGTGGTCGACCGTCGCGCCGAGGACCGTCTGGCCGTCGCCTTCGCAGGCAAGCGCTGCCTCCAGGTCCGCGCCCGCCGCGGTGAGCAGGGCTTCCTTGATCTTGCCGTAGCCCGTCGTGGGGCCGGCCGCCATCCGGGAGGCCAGCTCGACGGCCGCCGTCAGGACCTCGGCGTCCGGTACCACCGACGTGACCATGCCCAGGTCCAGCGCGCGGTCCGCCGTCACCGGCTTCGCCAGGAGCATCATCTCCATCGCGCGGCCGTAGCCGATCAGCCTCGGCAGGGTCCACGACGCGCCGGAGTCCGCGGTAAGGCCGATGGTCGCGAAGGCCATCAGGAACTTGGTCGACTCGCCGGCGACGCGCAGGTCACAGGCAAACGCGAACGACGCGCCCGCACCGGCCGCCATGCCGTTCACGGCGGCGATCACCGGCTTCGGCATGCCGGTGATCGCGCGCACGATGGGGTTGTAATGCTCGGCGACCGTCCGGAACGGCGCCGGGTCGTCGGCCCGCAGCGCGGCCACGTGCTCCTTGAGATCCTGCCCCGCACAGAACGCCTTGCCGGCCCCGGTCAGCACCACCGCCCGCACCTCGGGCGACGCCGCGGCATCGGTCAGCGCGGCCAGCAGCAGCTCCTTTAGCTCGACGGTCAGCGAGTTGAACGCCTCCGGCCGGTTCAGTGTCAGCGTGCGGACCCCGTCGCGGTCGTCGACCAGCAGTGCTGCCAAGACGGTTCTACCTCCAGTTGATCAGGCGCTGGACTTCGTGCGCGTACCTCGGTTGAGACAGTCGGCCAGGAAAGCCTCCGCGGCCGGCGCGAGCCGTGCGGTCTCCCGGTCGAAGAACCGCGCCGCCGCCGCCCCCGGCCAGTTCTCGGGCAGCAGCGTCGCCGGTAGGCCGGGATCGCGGAACAGGAACTTGCGCCACGCGTGCAGCAGCCGCTGCGACGCGGCGAACGCCTCGGCCGGCACCGATCCGTCCACTGCGGACACCGTGGGTAGCCATTCGGTCACGAAACTCGCGTAGTCGGCGCCGAGCGCCTCCAGGTCCCACGCCCGCGCGGCCAGCTCGGCGTCGTCGCCGTCGTGCTCGCCGTAGAACACCTCGCCGGACAGACCCTCCGCCGCCAGGACCTCCGCCAGCTCCGCCGACGGCCGCGGGGTGACCCAGGTCGCCGGCCCCAGCGGGCCGTAGCCGAGCAGCCGCAACGACGAGTCGAGGCGCTCCCGCGCGCTACGGGTGGGCAGCTCCTCCAGCACGACCACCTGCCACCGACCATCCCAAGTGGAGGGACGAGTGCGGTAGATCCGCATGGCGGCCTCGTCGAGCCGGCGCTCGGCACGCCTGGTCAGCGCGTAGCCGGGGCCGTCGGCCAGCCGCACCGGGCACAGCCAGTCCTGACGCACCATTCTGGACACCGCGGTCCGGATCGCCGGCGCCTCGAAGCCGAGCGGCTCCAGCAGACGGACCAACGCGGCGATGGCGGCAGAGCCACCTCGGGCTCTGAGGTAGCTGCCGTACACGTCGAACAGCGCGGACCTGGCTCGCACGATTTTCGAGTCTCCCAGCCGAGAGCGGGCCCGCGCCAGGGGGTTCCGAACGCATAAGGGCCGGTCATCGACACGCAGTTGATCGGTTCGATTTCACCGCCGAGATGCCATAGGGGAGAATGTCACCGACTTCGGCCCGGTCGGCCCGGCCGGAGCGGGCAGGCATGACGGAGGGAGCACGCTATGGCGGCCATGAAGCCCCGGACCGGTGACGGTCCCCTCGAGGTGACCAAGGAGGGTAGGGGCATCGTGATGCGCGTCCCACTAGAGGGTGGTGGGCGACTCGTCGTCGAGATGTCGGCGGAGGAGGCCAGCGCCCTCGGTGACGCGCTGAAGGTCGCGGCAGGCTGAGCACGCTGTCCAGAGTGGAGGAGATGGCGTAGCGCATCGTCGAGTCTGGAGGACCCGCAATGTCGGTACCTGCTATACCGACTGCACTACCCGAGGTCGAGGTGGGCACCGCGCCTCGCCGGGCCGCGCCGCTCGCGGTGCTGTGCCACACCGGGGACCCGCTGCCGACGCCGACCGCGCGGGCCACCGAGCTCAGCAGCGACTGGATGGGCGCGGTCGCGCTCACCGGCAAGGTCGGCGAGGTCCAACCCGGCCCGGCCGGTTCGGCCGTGCGATGGGTCGCCGGGATCGGTGACGGAGAGCCCGGCCAGTGGCGCGCCGCCGGCGCGGCGTTGATCAGAGCACACAACGGACGGCTCGCCGACGGAGGCCCGTCGGCCGACCGCAACCTTCAGCTCGAGCTGCCGGCCGACGCGACCGGCGACCAGGTCACCGAGCTGGTGTGGGGGCTGCGCCTCGGCGGCTACACCTTCGTCGTCAGCGGCGAGCCCGACCAGCAGCGATCACGCACCGTCCGGCTCGTCACCGCCGACGACTCGGCCGAGCTGTCCGCCGCGGCAGCCCGCGCGGCGGTGCTGACGCGGGCCACCGCGCTTGCCCGCGACCTCGCCAACACCCCGTCGAACATCAAGGACCCGGCCTGGCTCGCCCGGATGGCCACCCGCACCGCGGGTCGCGCTCCCGGCGTCGACGCCGTCGTGCGGGACCACCACTGGCTCGCCGAGCAGGGCTTCGGCGGCGTGCTCGCGGTCGGCGGCGGCTCGGCCCGGCCGCCCCGGTTCATCCAGCTCAGCTGGGGCCGGCGGGGCGCGCCGCATGTCGTGCTGGTCGGCAAGGGCATCACGTTCGACACCGGCGGCATCTCGGTGAAGCCCGCCGAAGGCATGCACCTCATGCGTACCGACATGTCCGGCGGCGCCGCCGTGATCGCCGCCGTCGAGGCGATCGCCCGGCTCGGGCCCGACGTGCGGGTGACCGGACTGGTGCCCTGCGCGGAGAACCACATGTCCGGGTCGGCCTACCGTCCCGGCGACATCGTCCGGCACTACGACGGCCGGACGACCGAGGTGACCAACACCGACGCCGAGGGCCGCATGGTGCTGGCCGACGCGCTCGCCTACGCCGTCGCGAACCTCTCGCCGGACCTGATCGTCGACGTGGCCACGCTGACCGGCGCGATGAAGATCTCGCTCGGCCTGCGCACCGGTGGCTTGTTCGCCAGCTCCGACGACGTGGCCGACCGGCTGCTCGCCGCCGGTGAGCGCGCCGGCGAGCGCTGGTGGCGCATGCCGCTGACGTCGGACGCCGGCTCGGTCGACGGCGAGTTCCTCGACGCCGTGTCCAGCGACATCGCCGACGTCCGGCAGCATCCGCCCGGCCCGGGCGCGATCGCCGCGGCGTTGTTCCTGCGGGAGTTCACCGCCGGACTGCCCTGGGCGCACCTGGACATCGCGGGACCGGCCCGCGCGGAGCGCACCTACGACGAGGTGACCGCCGGCGCGACCGGGTTCGCGGCACGAACCCTGATCGAGCTGGTGTCGGCATACGAGACCAAGTCAAGACGCTCGTGATCAGCGGCGCTCGGTTGAGCCGGCCTCGGTGAGCGCTGAGTCCGGCTGGCGAACGCGCGGTCGAACAGCGCGAACTTGACCAGGAACACCGGCAAGCCCGCGGCGAGGTAGCTCAGCGTCAGCACGACCGCTCGCCAGCCCTGGCCGGAGACGAGCGGCACCAGTAGGAGCTCGGCGAGCGTGGTCAGCGCGATCGAGGCGACGCCGCTGATCAGCGTGACCGTGAAGTAGGTGCTCAGCTGGTCGCGCAGGCGCACCGGGTCGGTGTCGCGCCAGGCCCAGTAGCGAACCAGCAGGAAGTGCGGCACGGAGCCGACGAGGAAGGCGAGCGTGCTGGCCGCGGTGGCGTCGGACCAGCCGACCCAGTAGACGCTCAGCAGGACCAGTTGGCTGATCCCGGTCGCGATGAGAGACGCTACCGTGAACCGTGCCAACCGGATCCTCACCGGGCCGCTGACCAGCGTTGTTGTCGCCACACGGCAAAGCTAGCGGCTGCCGGCTGAACAGGCTCTCAGGATTTCCCCGGAGATCGACCGGAGTTGGCCCTGGCGTCGACTCAGGGTTGGACCGACCGGTACACCTCGACCGTCTGCTCCGCCGCGCTCGCCCACGAGAACTCCCGCTCGGCCCGCTCTCGGCCGGCCGCACCCATCCGCCGCGCCCGCTCCGGGTCGGCGAGCAGCGCGTTGACCGCCTCCGCGAGCCCCGCCCGGAAGGCCGACTCGGCCGCCTGGTCGTAGTGCACCAGCAGGCCGGTCCGGCCGTCGTCGACCACCTCGGGGATGCCCCCGACGTCCGAAGCGACGACCGCCGTGGCGCACGCCATCGCCTCGAGGTTGACGATCCCGAGCGGCTCGTAGACCGACGGGCAGACGAACACCGACGCGTGGCTGAGCAGCTGGCGCACCTCGGCCGGCTGCAGCATCTTCTGGATCCAGATCACCCCGGGCCGCGCGGCCGCGAGCTCGGCCACCGCGGCCGTGGTCTCCTCGGCGATCTCCGGCGTGTCCGGCGCGCCCGCGCACAGCACCAGCTGCGCCTCCGGGTCCATCCCGTGCGCCGCCGCGACCAGGTGGCCCACGCCCTTCTGCCGGGTGATCCGCCCGACGAAGACCACCGACGGCCGGTCCGGGTCCACGCCGTAGCGGCGCAGCGCGTCGTCCTCGGTGACCGGGTGGTAGGCGGTCGAGTCGATGCCGTTGCGCACCACCCGGACCCGGGCGGGGTCGAGCGTCGGGTAGCAGTCGAGCACGTCGTCGCGCATGCCCGAGCTGACCGCGATGATCGCGTCGGCCGCCTCGTACGCGGTCTTCTCCACCCACGACGACAGCCGGTAGCCGCCGCCGAGCTGCTCGGCCTTCCACGGCCGGCGCGGCTCGAGCGAGTGCGCGGTGATCACGTGCGGGATGCCGTAGAGGACCTTGGCGAGGTGGCCGGCGAGGTTGGCGTACCAGGTGTGCGAGTGGACCAGGTCCACGCCCTCGACCGCGGCGGTGACCGACAGGTCCGCGGACAGCGTCCGCAGCGCCTGGTTCGCGTGTTCCAGGCCCGATGCCGGGTTGTGCGAGGTCACCCCCTCGACCGAGCGCGGCGCGCCGAAGCAGTGCACGTCGACGCCGACGAGCTCGCGCAACCGGGGGACCAGGAACTCCACGTGGACACCGGCACCGCCGTACACCTCGGGCGGCCATTCACGGGTCAGCAAGCCAACGTGCATCTGGCCAAGGTAGCCGCGCACCTCGCCGCGCGGTTAGGGTCGGCACGTGAAGGGCCTGCCGCATGTTCTCGCGATCGTGCTCGCCGGTGGTGAGGGGAAACGGTTGTGGCCGCTGACCGCGGACCGCGCCAAGCCCGCGGTCCCGTTCGGGGGCAACTACCGGTTGATCGACTTCGTCCTGTCCAACCTGGTCAACGCCGGGTTCCACCAGCTGTGCGTGCTCACCCAGTACAAGTCGCACTCGCTGGACCGGCACATTTCCACGACCTGGCGGCTCTCGAGCGTGCTCGGGCAGTACATCACCCCGGTGCCGGCCCAGCAGCGCCTCGGCCCGCGCTGGTACACCGGCAGCGCGGACGCGATCTTCCAGTCGCTGAACCTCGTCTACGACGAGCGGCCCGACCAGATCGTCGTGTTCGGCGCGGACCACGTGTACCGGATGGACCCGTCGCAGATGGTCGCCCAGCACGTGGACTCCGGCGCGGGCGTGACCGTCGCGGGCATCCGGGTGCCGCGCACCGAGGCCAAGGCGTTCGGCTGCATCGACTCCGACGCCCAGGGCCGGATCACCCGGTTCCTCGAGAAGCCGGCCGAGCCGCCGCACGTGCCCGACGACCCGGACGTGACCTTCGCCTCGATGGGCAACTACGTCTTCCGCACCGAGGTGCTGCTCGAGGCGCTGCGCGCGGACGCGGCCGACCCCGAGTCGATGCACGACATGGGCGGCGACATCATCCCGATGCTCGTCGGCAGCGGCGACGCGATGGTCTACGACTTCGACGCCAACGAGGTGCCGGGCGAGACCGAGCGGGACCGCGGCTACTGGCGCGACGTCGGGACGCTGGACGCCTACTACGACTCCCACCAGGACCTGGTGTCCGTGCACCCGGTCTTCAACCTGTACAACCAGCGCTGGCCGATCCGCACCGCCACGCCGCCGCTGCCGCCGGCCAAGTTCGTCAACTCCGGCTCGGCGGTCGAGTCGATGGTCGGGCCGGGCTCGATCATCTCCGGCGCGGCCGTGCGCGAGTCGGTGATCAGCGCGGACGTGCAGATCTTCGACGGCGCGAACGTCGAGGGCAGCGTGCTGCTGCCGGGCGTGCGGATCGGCAAGGGCGCGGTCGTGCGCCGGGCGATCCTCGACAAGAACGTCACGGTCGCGGACGGCGCGCAGATCGGCGTCGACCTCGCCGCCGACCGGGAGCGGTACACGATCAGCCCGGGCGGCGTCGTCGTCCTCGGCAAGGGCGAGCGGGTCGAGTAGTTTCCCCTCTGTCCGTGGGCGGCGTGGACCCTTACGGTCGTCGTATGTACCCTGCGCAGCCCCCACCTGAGCACGACCCGTACCAGGCGGTTCGGCCGATGAGCCAGGTCGGCGCGGAGACCGGGCGCAAGCGGTTCGGCAACCTCAAGCTCGGGGCCGGCATCATCGCCGGGTTCGTCGCGTTCGCGCCGTTCGGCGTGGCGACGGCCGCCGTGTGGGGCTGGTTCTCCGGCGAGGCCGACATCAACGGCGGCGGCTGGGCGATCGTCCTGATCGGCCTCGCCGCCGGACTGCTGGTGGGCGGGTTCGTGGCGTCGGAGAGCTGACGCTCTCAGTGCGTCTTGGCGGCGATCAGCAGGCCGTCGCCCAGCGGCAGCAGCACCGGGACCAGCCGGTCGTCCTCCCGCACGGCCCGCGCGACCTCGCGCAAGGCGACCGTCTCGGCGTCGCGGCGGGTCGGGTTCACGACGCGGCCCGACCACAGGACGCTGTCGAACGCGATCACCCCGCCCGGCCGCAGCAGCCGCACGCCCTGTTCGTGGTAGGACGGGTACTCGGCCTTCGCGGCGTCGACGTAGAGCAGGTCGTAGGCCTCGTCGGTGAGCCGCGGCAGCACGTCCAGCGCCCGGCCCATGATCAACCGGCTGCGCCCGGGCGCGATGCCGGCGTCGGCGAACGCCCGCTTCGCCGCGTTCTGGTGCTCGGGCTCCACGTCGATCGAGGTCAGCACGCCGTCGGAGGCCATGCCGCGCAGCAGGTAGAGCCCGCTCACGCCGGCGCCGGTGCCGATCTCCACGACCGCCTTCGCCCGCAGGGCCGTGGCCAGGAACCGCAGGGCCGCGCCGCCACCGGAGGAGATGGGCGGGCAGCCCAGCTCCACGCCGCGGGCCCGGGCCGAGGCGAGCGAGTCGTCCTCGGTCAGGTAGCCCTCGACGTACGCGTGCAACGCGTCGGAGTCGATGGTCGGCGTATCGGATGCCACGGAATGTGAGGTTAGCGTTGTCCGGCCGTCAGCGGGTGAACCCGCCGGAGAGCGCAACGCGTTCATTTCTCAGGAGGCTCTCAGCCAGCTCTCACTACCTTCACATTCGAGTCGCCGATTATCCAGGTGGAGAGTTGGAGACAGGGGGTACGCAGGGTGAGCCGACACGGGGATGCCGAGGGCGGGAACAGGATGAGCGACGTCGACGTTGACCGGGGCAGTGGGGCCGACGGCCCTGGAGAGGTGGCTACCCGCCCGATGCACACGTCGACCGGCTCCATCGCCGAGGCGCAACCGGTGCAGCTGGACGAGCAGTCCAACTGGACCCCGCCGTCGTGGGACGAGGTGGTGCGCGAGCACGCCGACCGCGTCTACCGGCTCGCCTACCGACTCACGGGCAACGCGCACGACGCGGAGGACCTCACCCAGGAGACGTTCATCCGGGTGTTCCGCTCGCTGGCCAACTACAAGCCGGGCACGTTCGAGGGCTGGCTGCACCGCATCACCACGAACCTGTTCCTCGACATGGCGCGCCGCCGGTCGCGGCTGCGCATGGAGGGGCTGCCCGAGGACACCGACCGGCTGGCCGGCGACGATCCGAGCCCCGAGCAGGTCTACGCCGAGACGCACCTGGACCCCGACCTGCAGGAGGCGCTGGACGAGCTGCCGCCCGAGTTCCGGGCCGCCGTCGTGCTCTGTGACGTGGAAGGCCTGTCGTACGAGGAGATCGGCGCAACCCTGGGCGTCAAGTTGGGTACTGTGCGAAGCAGGATCCACCGAGGACGACAGGCGTTGCGCGCGTCGCTGGAGCGGCGCCGCGAACTGGTATCGGAGGGTAGGTCGTGACCGACGAGCGCGGTTGGGGTCTGTCCGAACAGCATCTGTTGCCGGACGTCGTGGTGGCGTTCGTCGACGGTGAGCTGTCCGCGACCGCTCACGACCGGGCCGCGTCGCACATGGCGAGGTGCTCGCAGTGCCTGGCCGACGTCGTCTCGCAGCGGCAGGCCGCGTCCGCCGTGCAGAAGGCGGACATCCCCGCCGTGCCGGCCGCGTTGCTCGCCACGCTGCGGGCCATTCCCCAGCAGGTCGAGATGCCCGCGACCCCGGACGGGCTCGCGATGACCGACGACGGCCAGCTGGTCGTCGTGCAGAAGCCGGACCAGATGCCCTTCGGGTCCAGCGCGCCACTCGGTTCGTCGGCCAAGCTCGGTGAGGGCCGCGCGGTCCTCGGCCGCCGGGCCGCGCAGGGTGCCGGCGTCGTCGTGTCGGGCCTCGTGCTCGGCGCGCTCGCCTTCGCATACGGCAGCAGCCCCGACGAGCCCGAACCGCCGACCACCGCGCCGGATGCCGACCGGCCCGCCGTCTCCGGCGCGGACAACGTCCAGCAGGCCGGTTTCGTGACGCTGCGCTCCGCCGGCCGCTGACCCCACCACTACGCCGACTTCACCGGTGGTCGGGCAGGCTTGGCGACGATGAACGACCAGGTGACCCCCGAGCCGAACGGTGACGGCGCCGACCGTCCCCGCCTCGGGCCACGACCGTTGCACCGCCCCGAGGTCGACGCGTCCAGCGCGGCGACGTTCGGCCGCCCGGCCGGCGTGGACGGTGCGTTCTCGCCCCAGCCCGGCGGGCCCGCGGGGGCCCGGTCCGCGTTCGGCGAGCTGAAGGTCGCCCCGCCTCCACCCGAGTCGCTGGCCACCGCGTTCGGCCGCCCGGCCGGCACGACCGAGCTGCTGCAGCGCCCGCCCACCGAGGACGCGCCCGGCGGCGTCGACCCGTGGGACGACGAGGCCGCGCGCGATCCGTGGCGCGACCCCGCCGCGGGGGCCGTCATCGGCCCGCCCGCGCTCGGCGCGGAGGACGCCAAGCGCGACGACGGCAAGAAGGCCAAGTCCCGGCCCGCCGGCCAGCTGCTGAGCCTCCCCGAGCTGATCTTCGGCCGGCGGGTGAAGGTCACCGCCCTGCTCACGCTCGCACTGGTCGCCCTGCTCATCGGCGGCGCCGGCGGGGTGGCCGGCTGGTACCTCGCGCGCAGCGGCGACTCGCTGCACAGCGACGTCACGCTGGCGGACGTCAGCCCGGGCAAGGAGCGTGTGGCCGGCTCGGTCGCCGACATCTCCGACCGGGTGCGCCCCGGGGTCGTCTCGATCGAGGTCAAGGTCGGCGACTCGGGCGGCTCCGGCTCCGGCGCGGTGATCGACAGCGGCGGCTACATCCTCACCAACAACCACGTCGTCACGCTCGGCGGCTCGGTCGAGGAGGGCCAGGACATCGCCGTGGTGTTCAACGACGGCACCCGCGTGAAGGCGGCGATCGTCGGCCGCGACCCGAAGACCGACCTGGCCGTGCTCAAGATCGACGTGCCCAACCCGACGGTGCTGCAGCTCGGCCGGTCCGAGGATCTGGCCGTCGGCGACACCGTGATCGCGATCGGCTCCCCGCTCGGCTTCGCCGACACGGTCACCCAGGGCATCGTCAGCGCCCTGCACCGGGCCGTGGTCTCGCCCGGCGGCGACGGCGAACCCGCGATCTACGACGGCATCCAGACCGATGCGGCGATCAACCGCGGCAACTCGGGTGGCCCGCTGGTCGACTCCACCGGCGCGCTGGTCGGCATCAACACGAACCTCCAGGGCGCGGACGGCGGCACCGGCAACATCGGCCTCGGCTACGCGATCTCCATCGACTACGCGCGCCCGATCATCGAGACGCTGATCCGCAACGGCCAGGTGCGCCACGCCGACCTCGGGGTGAACGCCGCGTCGGTCTCCGCGGAGACCTCCGACGGCGCCCGGGTGCAGAACGTGAAGGACGGCAGCGCCGCCGAGAAGGCGGGCATCCGGCAGGGCGACGTGATCACCAAGGTCGACGACAAGACCATCGGCGACGTCGCGGAGCTGTTCGTCGCCGTGCGTACGCACTCGGTCGGCGAGCAGGTGTCGGTGGTGCTGGCGCGGGACGGGCGTGAGCTGACGGTTCGGGCCACCCTGCAGTCCGACTGATTGGCTACTCTGGAAACAGAGATGTTCGCGCGGCGGAGGTAGGCCAAGTGTTCGACAGCATCGGCTGGGCCGAGATCCTCGTCATCGTCGTCGCGGGGCTGTTCATCCTCGGGCCGGAGCGGCTGCCCGAGGCGGCGGCGTGGCTCGGGCGCAGCGTACGCAAGGTCCGCGACTACGCGACGGGAGCTCGTGAGCAGCTGCGCACGGAGATGGGCGACGACTTCGAGGACCTCCGCAAGCCGCTGGAGGACCTCCAGCAGCTGCGCAACTTCGACCCCCGCCGGGCCGTGACGAAGCACCTGTTCGACGACGTCGACACGCCCAACGGCCACACGAAGGCCAACGGTCACACGCCGCCGGCTCCGGCCTCGGCGAAGAGCGAGCCCGCCCCGCCGCCGGGTGAGAAGGCCCCGTTCGACCCCGACGCGACCTGATCAGGCCGGCGAGACCGACAGCATCCGGCCGGACAGGCCGCGGGCGCGGGTCGACAGCCGGGTCGCGATGTCCGTCAGCACCTTCGACGCCTCGGCGTCCGGCGCGGACGTGACCATCGGGTTGCCGTTGTCGCCCGCCTCGCGCAGGCGGGGGTCCAGCGGCACCTTGCCGAGCAGCGGCACCTCAGAGCCGGTCATCTTCGACAGCGACTCGGCCACGACCGCGCCGCCGCCGGAGCCGAAGAGCTCCATCCGGGACCCGTCGGGCAGCTCCAGCCACGACATGTTCTCGATCACGCCGGCCAGCCGCTGACGGGTCTGCATGGCGATCGCGCCGGCGCGCTCGGCCACCTCGGCCGCGGCCTGCTGCGGGGTGGTGACCACGAGGATCTCCGCGTTCGGGATCAGCTGCGCCACCGAGATCGCGATGTCGCCGGTGCCCGGCGGGAGGTCGAGCAGCAGCACGTCGAGGTCGCCCCAGAACACGTCGGCCAGGAACTGCTGCAGCGCCCGGTGCAGCATCGGGCCGCGCCACACGACCGGCGTGTTGCCCTGCGTGAACATGGCGATCGAGATGACCTTCACGCCGTTCGCCTCGGGCGGGAGGATCATCTTCTCCACCCGGGTCGGGCGGCCGTCGGCGCCGAGCATGCGCGGCACGGAGTGGCCGTAGATGTCGGCGTCCACGACGCCCACCGACAGCCCGCGCTCGGCCATCGCGACCGCGAGGTTGACCGTGAGGCTCGACTTGCCCACCCCGCCCTTGCCGGACGCGACGCAGTACACCCTGGTCAGCGAACCCGGCTCGGCGAACGGGATGCGCGGCTCCTCTGCGTCGCCGCGGAGCTTGCGGCGCAGGTCGGTGCGCTGCTGGTCGCTCATCACGTCCAGCTCGACCGTGACGTGGCGGACCCCGTCGACCTCGGACACGGCCGCGGTCACGTCGCGGGTGATCTTGTCGCGCAGCGGACAGCCGGAGACCGTCAGATAGATCTCCACGTGGACGGTGCCGGCCTCACCGATGGTCACGTCCTTGACCATGCCGAGGTCGGTGATCGGCTTGTGGATCTCCGGGTCCTCGACGCGGGACAGCGCCGCACGCACGGCCTCGACGTCGGGAACCTGAGTTGGCTCGCTGGTCGTCACACAGCCATGCTACGGGCACACTCACCTCGCCGATCGGGCCGCCGCCGAGACCTCCGCCACGACCTCTGCCACGACCTCCGCCACGACCTCCGCGTCCGCCGGCATGCGCTTGCGTGCGCGCGTTACGTAACATCGCGACCGTGGCGGAGGCGGCCGTGACCCGGCGTTTGACGGGCAATGAGCTCGACGCGTGGCGCTCGTTTCTGCGAGCCCACGCGCGGTTGGTGCGCGTGCTGGAGGCCGAGCTGGTCGCCAAGCACCCCGTCTCCCTCGGCGGCTACGACGTCTTGGTCCAGCTGGCCGAGGCGCCGGACCGGCGGCTGCGGATGGCCGAGCTCGCCGACGCCGTGCTGCTGTCCCGGTCGGGCGTGACCCGGCTGGTCGACCGGCTGGAGGTGGCCGGCATGGTCACCCGCGAGCGCTTCGCGAGCGACGGCCGCGGTGTCGTCGCGGTGCTGACCACCAAGGGCCTCGACACGCTGCGGGAGGCGGCCCGGACGCACCTGGCCGGCGTGATGCGGCACTTCGTCGAGCAGTTCGACCCCGAGGAGCTGCCCGGGTTCGGCGCCATGTGCGCCCGGCTGGCCGAGTAGCGCCGAGTAGCGCCGAGTAGCTCAGCCGTCGGCCCAGCGGGCGTCCTCGCGGACCGAGTCGGCGGTCGGGCGCCGGCGCGGCTGGAGGTCCTTGCGCAGCCGCTCCAGCTCGCCGCGCAGGTAGTCGCGGGTCGCCACCTCGCCGACCGCGAGCCGCAGGGCGGCCAGCTCGCGGGCCAGGTACTCGGTGTCCTCCTTGGTCTGCGCGGCGCGCGTCCGGTCCTCCTCCAGCGAGATGCGGTCCCGGTCGTCCTGCCGGTTCTGGGCGAGCAGGATCAGCGGCGCGGCGTAGGCGGCCTGGGTCGAGAAGGCCAGGTTGAGCAGGATGAACGGGTACGGGTCCCAGCGCAGGCTCACCGCCACCAGGTTCAGCGTGATCCAGGTGATCACGAGCATCGTCTGCCAGAACAGGAACTTGCCCGTGCCGAGGAACCGGGCGAGCCGCTCGGAGAGCCGGCCGAACGCCTCCGGGTCGAACGAGAACCGCAGCCGCCGCCGGGAGCGGGGCTGGTCGAGCCGGCGGCGGGCGATCCGTTCAGGCATCGGCTGTCTCCCCTTCCGACTCCACCGGTGCCCACGGGCCGCCCTCGCGCCAGTCCTCCGGCAGCAGGTGGTCCAGCACGTCGTCGACGGTTACCGCGCCGACGAGGTGGTCGGTGTCGTCGACGACCGGGCCGCACACCAGGTCGTACGCGGCGAAGTACCGGGTGACGTCGGTGAGCGTGGCGTCCGGCGGCAGCCGGGCCAGCTCGGTGTCCAGGGCGCCGGCGACCAGCTCGTACGGCGGTTCGCGGAGCAGCCGCTGCATGTGCACGCAGCCGAGGTAGCGGCCGGTGGGCGTGGCCGACGGCGGCCGGCACACGAACACCATGCTGGCCAAGGCCGGAGTGATGTCGGGGTTGCGCACCAGGGCGAGTGCCTCGGCGATCGTGGCGTCCGGGCTGAGCACGATCGGCTCCGGCGTCATCAGTCCGCCCGCGGTGTCGGCGGAGTAGGCGAGCAGTCGGCGGACGGGGTCGGACTCCTCGGACTCCATCAGCTCGAGCAGCCGGTTCTGGTCGGTCGCGGGCAGCTCGGCGAGCAGGTCGGCGGCGTCGTCGGGGTCCATCACCTCGAGGATGTCGGCCGCGCGCTCCTCGTCGAGGTGGGCGAGCAGGTCCTTCTGGTCGTTCTCGGACAGCTCCTCGAAGACGTCCGCGAGCCGTTCGTCGTCCAGCCCGTCGGCCACCTCGTAGCGGCGCTTGGCCGGCAGGTCGTGCAGCGCGGCGGCGACGTCGGCGGCGCGCATCGTGTCGAAGACGGCGAGCAGCTTGTCGGTGCCCTGCGGGATCGACGAAAGCTCGGTGACGCCCGGCCCGCGGACCTCCTCCCAGCGCAGCACCTGGACCGGCCCGCGGCGGCGGAGCCGGCTGGTGCGCTGCTGGATCGCGACCCGGCCGAGCACCCAGTCGCGGGTCCGGGTCGGCTCCATCGCGGCGTCGACCACGACCGCGACGGCCTCGGTATCGGCGATCAGCACGCGCGCGTCGAGCAGCTGGCCGACGACGAGGACCTCGTTGGGACGCTGGTGGAAGCGGCGCAGGTTGACCGAGCCGGTGGCGAGCGTGACCGCGTTGGCGTCGATCGAGGTCACCCGCAGCATCGGCACGAAGATGCGGCGCCGGGTCGCCAGCTCGACCACCGTGCCGAGCACGCGCGGCGGCTGGTGGTCGGTCCGCAGAGCGGCCACCACGTCCCGGATCTTGCCGATGGACTCGCCGTCGGGCCCGAACACCGGCAGGCCGGCGAGCTGCGCGACGAACACCCTGCTCACGGAGCCCACGGTGATCAGGCTAGCCGCTGGGCACGGGAACCACCTGACGGTTCGCCCGCCGTGGCGTCCGCGACATGTGCGCGGCGCCGGCTCTGGTCGCGCCCTAGGGTCAGCCGCAGTGCACAGGGCTGGAGGCAACGAATGCGCTCACCGAAGGACTTCTTCCGCCCCCTCGCGGTCGGCGCGCCGGAACCGGTGCGGCAGATCCCGTTCCGTCCCTCGCGGATGATCCACTTCTTCGACCCGGGCAACGAGAAGATGGTCGCCAAGGTCCCCGACATGGTGCCCAGGACCGACGTGCTGCTCGGCAACCTCGAGGACGCCGTCGCCGCGGACCGCAAGGAGATCGCGCGCGCCGGACTGGTGCGCATCGCGAAGGAGACCGACTTCGCCGACACGCAGCTCTGGACGCGGGTCAACAGCCTCGACTCGCCGTGGGTGCTGGACGACCTGCTCACCCTGGTCACCGAGATCGGCGACAGGCTCGACGTGATCATGATCCCGAAGGTCGAGGGCCCCGAGGACATCCACTACGTCGACCGACTCCTCGCCCAGCTCGAGGCCCGCGCCGGGCTCGACCGGCCGCTGCTCGTGCACGCGATCCTCGAGACCGCGAGCGGCGTCGCCCGCGTCGAGGAGATCGCCGCCGCCAGCCCACGCATGCAGGGCATCTCGCTCGGGCCGGCCGACCTCGCGGCGAGCCGGCGGATGAAGACGACCCGCGTCGGCGGCGGACACCCCGGCTACCTCGTGCGCAGCGACCCGACGGGGGACGACCTCGTGCAGGGGCGCGCGACCTACCAGCAGGACCTGTGGCACTACACGGTGGCGCGCATGGTCGACGCCTGCGTGGCCGCCGGGATCCTGCCCTACTACGGGCCCTTCGGCGACATCCGCGACACGGTCGCCTGCGAGGACCAGTTCCGCAACGCGTACCTGCTCGGCTGCGTCGGCGCGTGGAGCCTGCACCCGGCGCAGATCGCGATCGCCAAGAAGGTGTTCTCGCCCGAGCCCGCCGAGGTCGCCTGGGCTCGCCGGGTCATCGCGGCGATGGGCAGTGCAGGCGACGCAGGCACCGGTGCGGTCATGCTCGACGGGAAGATGCAGGACGACGCGACGGTCAAGCAGTGCCAGGTGGTCGCGGATCTCGCCGACGAGCTCGCCGGGCGCGACCCGGAGCTCGCCGCCTCCTACGAGCAGGCCACGAAGGAGGCGCTCGCGTGAGGCCCCGCCGGTCCGTCCTCTACATGCCCGGCGCCAACGAGCGTGCGCTGGAGAAGGCCAAGTCCCTGCCGGCCGACGCGCTGATCCTCGACCTCGAGGACGCCGTGGCGCCGGACGCGAAGGTCGCCGCCCGCGAGCGGGTGTGCGCCGCGGCCGCGTCCGGCGCGTACGGCCGGCGCGAGGTGACGATCCGGGTCAACGCCGTCGACACGCCTTGGCACGCCGAGGACCTGGCGGCCGCCGGCAAGGCCGGGCCGGTCGCCGTCGTCGTGCCCAAGGTCGACTCGGCCGAACAGGTCCGCGCGATCGCCGCGGCGCTGCCCGAACCGGTCGAGCTCTGGGCGATGATCGAGACACCGGTCGCGGTGCTGCGCTGCGCTGAGATCGCCGCCGCGAGCGACCGGCTCACCGCCCTCGTGCTCGGCACCAACGACCTCGCCAAGGAGCTGCACGCCGAGCAGGTGCCCGGCCGCGGCCCGCTGCTCGCCGCGCTGTCGACGTGCGTGCTCGCCGCGCGCGCCGCGGGCAAGGTCGTGCTCGACGGCGTCTACAACGACGTTCGCGACGCCGAGGGCTTCGAGGTGGAATGCCGGCAGGGGCGCGAGTTCGGCTTCGACGGCAAGACGCTGATCCACCCGAGCCAGCTCGAGCCGTGCAACCGGGTCTTCGCCCCGTCGGCGGACGACGTCGAGCTGTCGCGCCGGATCATCGACGCCTTCGAGACCGCGCGCCGCGAGGGCCGCGGCGTGGTCACCGTCGACGGCCGGATGATCGAGAACCTGCACGTGGACAACGCCCGCCGAATCCTCGATCTCGCCGACGCCGTAAGGGAGTGAGCCCGGCGTAGCATCGGAATCGAGGGATCGGAGGCTCGTCATGGTCGTGGTTCTCTACATCCTCGTCCTGGTCCTCCTGGTCGGCGCGATCTTCGCGAGCAGCTCCCTTCGCGTGATCAAGCAGTTCGAGCGCGGGCTCGTCTTCCGTTGGGGGCGCGTGCAACCCGCCATCCGCGGGCCCGGGCTGACGGTGATCGCGCCGTTCGCGGACAAGCTGCAGAAGGTCAACATGCAGGTCGTCACGATGCCGGTGCCGGCACAGGACGGCATCACCCGGGACAACGTGACGGTGCGCGTCGACGCGGTCGTCTACTTCAAGGTCATCGACCCGACGCTGGCCATCGTCAACGTCGAGGACTACCGGTTCGCGATCGGCCAGGTCGCGCAGTCCTCGCTGCGTTCGATCATCGGCAAGAGCGACCTCGACGACCTGCTGTCCAACCGCGAGCGGCTCAACCAGGGCCTCGAGCTGATGATCGACACTCCCGCACTGGACTGGGGCATCAGCATCGACCGGGTGGAGATCAAGGACGTGGCGCTGCCGGAGGCGATGAAACGCTCGATGTCGCGGCAGGCCGAGGCGGAGCGGGACCGCCGCGCGCGGATCATCTCCGCCGACGGCGAGTTCCAGGCCTCCCAGAAGCTGTCCGACGCCGCGCGGGTCATGGCCGACACCCCGGCCGCCCTGCAGCTGCGCCTGCTGGAGACCGTCGTCGCGGTCGCCGCCGAGAAGAACTCGACGCTCGTGCTGCCGTTCCCGGTGGAGCTGCTCCGCTTCCTCGAGCACGCCCGTGGGACACCTGAATCGGTGAAGCCGCCAGCCGTTGACTCTCCGAAAGATAACGGTGACGAGAAGTAACGTCCCAGTACAGCGGGCAATTCGGCCGTGACGGATCGTCGAAGGTTGCGGTGAGATAACGCACAGATCACGGTCAGGTCTTGCCCGCACCCCACCCCAACGGGTGAGGGTGTGCCCATGGGAAAGCACCGTGTCAGCAAGGAGGGGCGAAGTCGGCTCTTCGGGGGCCGCGCCCGCGACGACCTGTTCGAGCGGAGCTTCCGCTCCTGCCGCCGCTGTGGCCAGGACGTCTACGTGCTCGCCGACGACTGCCGCGACTGTGGCGCCAGCCTGGAGTTCGCCGGTCGCCTGTTCTGATCCGTGAGGCGAACACAGATCAAAACACTCCTGCTCAGCAGCCAGAGGCACGCCGCGGACCAGTTTGATCTGTGTTCGAGTGGCCCTGCGCACCTTCGGGACGCATACGAGCGTTAACCGGGCGATACTGACCGGTAATTCCCAGTGTCGCCCGGAGGGAGCCCGTCATGGCCCGCCTTGCCCAGACCGCCGGACTCACCGACGTGCAGCAGGAGATCCTGGCGACGGTCCGGGACTTCGTGGACAAGGAGATCATCCCGAACGCGCAGCAGCTCGAGCACGACGACGCCTACCCGCAGGACATCGTCGACGGGATGAAGGAGATGGGGCTGTTCGGCCTCACCATCCCCGAGGAGTACGGCGGACTCGGCGAGTCGCTGCTCACCTACGCGCTGGTGGTGGAGCAGATCGCCCGCGGCTGGATGAGCGTGTCGGGCGTGATCAACACTCACTTCATCGTGGCGCACATGGTCCGCCACCACGGCACCGAGGAGCAGAAGCGGAGCCTGCTGCCGCGGATGGCGGCCGGCGAGGTGCGCGGCAGCTTCTCGATGTCCGAGCCGGACCTCGGCTCCGACGTGGCGGCGATCAAGACCCGGGCGAAGCGCGACGGCTCCGGTGACGGCGCCGACTACGTCATCGACGGCGCGAAGATGTGGCTCACCAACGGCGGCAGCTCGAACCTGATCGCGCTGCTGGTGAAGACCGACGAGGGTGCCGCGAAGGCGCACCAGAACCTGACCGCGTTCCTGGTGGAGAAGCCGACCGGCTTCGGTGAGGTGGCTCCGGGCCTGACCATCCCCGGCAAGATCGACAAGATGGGCTACAAGGGCGTCGACACGACCGAGGCCGTGTTCTCCGGCTACCGGATCCCCGCGTCGGCGATCCTCGGCGAGGCTCCGGGTCGGGGCTTCGCGCAGATGATGGACGGCGTCGAGGTGGGCCGGGTCAACGTGGCCGCCCGGGCGTGCGGCATCGCGATCCGGGCGTTCGAGCTGGCCGTGGACTACGCGCAGCAGCGCCAGACGTTCGGCAAGCCGATCGCCGAGCACCAGGCGATCGCGTTCAAGCTGGCGGAGATGGCCACGAAGGTCGAGGCCGCGCATCTGATGATGGTGAACGCGGCACGGCTGAAGGACTCGGGCGAGCGCAACGACGTCGAGGCGGGGATGGCGAAGCTGCTGGCGTCGGAGTACTGCGCCGAGGTGACCCAGGAGAGCTTCCGCATCCATGGCGGCTACGGGTACTCGAAGGAGTACGAGATCGAGCGCCTGATGCGGGAGGCGCCGTTCCTGTTGATCGGCGAGGGCACGAGCGAGATCCAGAAGACGATCATCAGCCGCGGCCTGCTGCGCGAGTACCGCAGCCGGGGCTGACGCCTCCGGCCCCCGAAATCCAGCGTAGCGAGCGGTACCGACGAAACCGGCTGGTCACGCTGTCGGCCTGTGGACACGGGCGCGCTTCGCTGCCATTTGCACTGCTGTTTGCACCACGAAGCACCCGCGGGGTTAGCACCAAATGCCCCTTGTTGGCAGGATGGTGTTCAACAGCTGAACGAGGTGAGCAACGGTGACCGGTGCGTTCTCCGGCTCGGGACGAGGGAATCAGGGTCTTCCCAAGGTCCCGACGCCCCCGTCGGGCTGGCCGATCGGGTCCTATGACACCTACAAGGAGGCCCATCAGGCGGTCGAGTACCTGGCCGGCAACGAGTTCCCGGTCCAGGAGGTCACGATCGTCGGGGTCGACCTGATGTTGGTCGAGCGGGTCATCGGCCGGCTCAGCTGGCCCAAGGTGCTCGGCACTGGTGCCCTGTCCGGCGCCTGGTTCGGCCTGTTCGTCGGCCTGCTGCTCGGACTGTTCAGCTCGCAGACGATGTCCTTCGCACCGATCCTGGTGGGACTGTCCGCCGGTGTCGTGTTCGGACTGGTCTTCGCCGCCGTCGGCTACGCGACGACCCGAAGCAGCGGTCGCGAGATCGCCTCCGCCAGCCAGCTCGTGGCCGGCCGGTACGACGTGCTCGCCCAGCCGCGCAACGCCGAGAAGGGCCGCGACTTGTTGGCCAAGCTCGCGATGCGACCCCGAACGGACTGACCGGACCGCGTTACACGCCTTGTCGGAATCGTTGTTCAAGTAGCTTGCGGCCCGTGATCATCGGGCCTAGGTTCAGTGCACCAACGCATCAGGTGTGGCCTGACAACGCGTTTCAAGGCACGTCGAGGTGCTGCTGCCGGCTCGTTCGCCGCCGGGACCTCCCGTGCCGGGGAAGGGAAGGCAGGGTTTTTGATGGGCAGTACCCGGACGGGCGGCCGGGGTGTGGCCCGGGCGCGTACCGTCGCCGCGGCCTGCGCCGCGCTCGTCGCAGCGCCGACGATCGCGGCCTGCGGGTCCGAAGGCGGCACACAGATCAACGTCTACTACGCGCCGGAGGAGAACTTCCAGAGCGTCATAGACACGTGCAACGAGCAGGCAAACGGTCGCTACGAGCTCGTCTACCGCAAGCTGCCGCGCGACGCGGACGGCCAACGCGAGCAGATGGTGCGGCGGCTGGCGGCCGGTGACACCGACCTGGACATCCTGGGTCTGGACGTCACCTGGGTCCCGGAGTTCGCCGAGGCGCAGTGGCTCGAGGAGTGGACCGGCGAGAACAAGGCGGACGCCGAGGCGGGCGTGCTGGAAGGTCCGCTCACGACCGCCATGTGGAAGGACAGGCTCTACGCCGCCACGAAGAACACCAACGTGCAGCTGCTCTGGTACGACAAGCGGGTCACCCCGCAGCCGCCGGAGACGTGGCAAGAGATGATCGACATGGCCAAGGACCTCAAGGCCAAGGGTGAGCCCTACGAGGTCCTGTTCACCGGTGCGCAGTACGAGGGCCTCGTGGTCACGTACAACACGCTGGTCGCCTCGGCCGGCGGGCAGATCCTCAACGAGGACGGCACGAAGGTCGTCATGGACGAGGGCGCGATCGAGGCACTCGAGATCCTCAAGGAGGTCGCGAGCGCCGGCATCACTGACCCGTCGCTGACCAACGCCCAGGAGCAGCAGGTCCAGCAGGCGTTCGAGGCGCCGGACAGCAACTCGGCGTTCGAGCTGAACTGGCCGTATGTCTACGCGGCCATCCAGGAGACGAACCCGGACCGCGCGAAGAACCTCGAGTGGGCCCGGTACCCGGGCGTCGACGGGCCGAGCAAGGTCACCGTCGGCGGGTACAACCTCGCGGTCAGCTCGTACTCGCAACACAAGCCGGAGGCGTTCGAGGCGGCGCTGTGCCTGCGCAGCCCGAGCAGCCAGAAGTTCTCGGCCATCAAGGACGGCGTGCCGCCGACCATCGAGTCGGTCTACACCGACGAGCGGCCGCTCGACCCGGGCAGTCCGGAGGACGCGGCGAACAACCCGAGCATGGTGACCGCGTACCCGATGCGGGACACGATCCTGGAGGAGCTCCAGGACCCGTCGGTCCGGCCGCTGACCGTGGTCTACCAGAACCTGTCCACGATCACGTCGAAGGTGCTCTCGCCACCGGCGGACATCGATCCACAAGCGACAGCGGCCGAGCTGCGTGACGGCTTGCAGAAGGCGTTGGAGTCGAAGGGAGTTCTGCCATGAGCCAGACCGTCGACACGGCGCCAGCGCAGGCAGAGCCGGCGAAGGGGAAGAAGCCGGCGCTGAGTGAGGGTAAGCGGGCGGAGCGACGCCTCGGCTGGCTCCTCTGCGCGCCGGCGGCGCTCGTGATGGTCGCGGTGACCGGTTGGCCGATCATCTACTCGGTGTGGCTGTCGCTGCAGCGCTACGACCTGCGGTTCCCGGACCAGCGGGAGTTCGTGGGGCTGGACAACTACATCGCGGTGCTCTCCGACGGCTACTGGTGGACGGCGTTCGGGATCACGACGCTGCTCACCGTGGTGTCGGTGGTGATCGAGCTGGTGTTGGGCATGGTGCTGGCGCTGGTGATGCACCGGACGCTGGTGGGCCGCGGGCTCGTCCGCACGGTTTCCCTCATCCCGTACGGGATCGTGACCGTCGTGGCGGCGTTCTCGTGGTTCTACGCGTGGAACACCGACACGGGGTACCTGTCGAACATGCTCGGTGCGGAAGCGCCGTTGACGCAACAGATCCCGTCGCTGCTGATCGTCATCCTCGCCGAGGTGTGGAAGACCACGCCGTTCATGGCGTTGCTGCTGATGGCCGGCCTCGCGCTGGTGCCCGACGACCTGTTGAAGGCGGCGTCGATGGACGGTGCGTCGGCGTGGCAGCGGTTCACCAAGGTGATCGTGCCGGTGATGAAGCCGGCGATCCTGGTGGCGTTGCTGTTCCGCACGCTGGACGCGTTCCGGATCTTCGACAACATCTTCGTGCTCACCAAGGGCGCCAACGACACTTCGTCGGTGTCCATGCAGACCTACAACAACCTGATCAAGGGTCTGAACCTCGGGATCGGCTCGACGATGTCGGTGCTGATCTTCATCGCGGTGGCGATCATCGCGTTCATCTTCATCAAGCTGTTCGGCGCCTCGGCGCCCGGAAACGACCCGGGAGGGAAGCGCTGATGGCCGTCATCGGAGGAAGCACCGCCGGCCGCAAGACCAAATGGGCCATCGTGGACATCGTGGTCGTCGTCTACGCGCTCATCCCGGTGCTGTGGACGCTCTCGCTGTCGTTCAAGACCGTGGAGACGCAGACCGACAAGAAGTTCTTCCCGTCCGAGTGGACGTTCCAGAACTACCGGGACATCTTCACCACCAACGAGTTCGTCCGCGCGTTGGTCAACTCGATCGGCATCGCGCTGATCGCGACGCTGATCGCGGTGGTGCTGGGCACCATGGCCGCGTACGCGATCGCCCGGCTGGACTTCCCTGGCAAGCAGGCGTTGGTGGGCGTGTCGCTGTTGATCGCGATGTTCCCGCAGGTGTCGCTGGTGTCGCCGCTGTTCGAGATGGAGCGTCAGCTCGGGCTGTTCGACACCTGGGGCGGGCTGATCCTGCCCTACATCACCTTCGCGCTGCCGCTCGCGATCTACACCCTCTCCGCGTTCTTCCGGGAGATCCCGTGGGAGCTGGAGAAGGCGGCGAAGATGGACGGGGCGACCCCGGCGCAGGCGTTCCGGCGAGTGATCGCTCCGCTGGCGGCGCCCGGGGTGTTCACCACCGCGATCCTCGTGTTCATCTTCTGCTGGAACGACTTCCTGTTCGCCATCTCGCTGACCTCGACGGAGTCGTCGCGGACGGTGCCGGCGGCGTTGTCGTTCTTCACCGGCGCCTCGCAGTTCGAAGCGCCAACCGGGACGATCTCCGCGGCCGCCGTGGTGATCACCATCCCGATCATCTTTTTCGTGTTGTTCTTCCAGCGCCGCATCGTCGCGGGGCTGACGTCGGGTGCCGTGAAGGGCTGAGGCAACTATGGCTGAGATCGTGCTGGACAAGCTGACCAAGCGTTACCCGGACGGGGCGCTTGCGGTGTCCGAGGTGGACATCGAGATCGCCGACGGCGAGTTCATCATCCTGGTCGGCCCCTCCGGGTGTGGGAAGTCGACGATGCTGAACATGATCGCCGGGCTGGAGGACATCAGCTCCGGCGAGCTGCGCATCGACGGGCAGCGGGTCAACGAGAAGGCGCCGAAGGACCGGGACATCGCGATGGTGTTCCAGTCCTACGCGCTCTACCCGCACATGAGCGTGCGGGAGAACATGGCCTTCCCCCTGCGGCTGGCGAAGGTGGACGACGCGACGGTGAACGCGAAGGTGGACGAGGCGGCGAAGATCCTCGACCTGACCCAGCACCTGGAGCGCAAGCCGGCGAACCTGTCCGGCGGACAGCGCCAGCGGGTCGCGATGGGGCGGGCGATCGTGCGTAGCCCCAAGGCGTTCCTGATGGACGAGCCGCTGTCCAACCTGGACGCCAAGCTGCGCGTGCAGATGCGCACCTCGGTGTCCAAGCTGCAGAAGCAGCTCGCGACGACCACGGTGTACGTCACCCACGACCAGACCGAGGCGATGACCCTCGGGGACCGCGTCGTGGTGCTGCGCAGCGGTCTGGTGCAGCAGGTCGGCTCGCCGCAGTTCCTCTACGAGAACCCAGCGAACCTGTTCGTCGCCGGGTTCATCGGCTCCCCGGCGATGAACTTCATGCCCGGCACGCTGGAGAACGGCCAGCTCTCCACCGGCCTGGGCTCGGTGGCGCTGTCCGACCGGATCCGGCGGCTGGCGGAGGCGGCGGACGCGCCTCGGGACTTGATCGCCGGCATCCGGCCGGAGCACTTCGAGGACGCGCGCCTGCTGGACGCCACCGCGAAGTCGGCGGGCACCACGTTCGAGGGCACCGTCGACGTGCTGGAGTCCATGGGCTCGGACAAGTACGCCTACTTCACCGTGGAGGGTGAGGCGGCTACCTCCGCGGAGCTCGAGGAGCTGGCCCGGGACGCCGGCGCGGCCGACGTGCCGGCCAGCGGCCAGCAGCTGGTCACCCGGCTGTCGGCGACGTCGGTGGCCAAGGAGGGCGAGAAGGTCGACGTCTGGTTCGACAACGACCAGATCCAGCTTTTCGACCCGTCGTCGGGCAAGAACCTGACGTATTCGGAGTAAGTCCGGCAAGACCAAAGCGGCGCAGCTGTCCGGCCATCGGGCAGCTGCGCCGTTTCATTTCAGCTCCCGAAATCTCCTGCGGACGTCGCCGGCGAATGTCGCGCGTCGGTAGCTAACCGGCATTGATCGTTTCCGGTTTCCGTCTTCCAGAATTCCCGCGATGTAACGCCTTGTCAGGCGGTCGCGATGTGGAGTTCGTCTTTAAACTATTCGGGCTTCTGGATTGCGAGGAAACATGCCGGAAAGAGCCGAGGTCGGAATGCGAGCGGAATTCTTGTTCGCGCGCGTGGTGGGGCCGGTACGCCGTTCGACGCTGGCGCTCGCCGCGGTGATGACCTTGGTCGCGGCCGGCTGTGGCAGCCCGCCGGACACCTCGCCCCAGGAGCCGGTGAACGTCGAGACCGCGGTCCCCGACTCGACGGCCACCACCCCGCCGACCACTCCGCCGACCACTCTGCCGACCACTCCACCGACCACGACGACCACCGTCCCGGTCGAGACGTCGGTCCCCGCCCCGCCGCCGGCACCCAAACCGAAGCCGGCTCCCGAACCCAACCCGAAGCCGAAGCCGGCGCCCAAGCCGCCCGCGCCGGAGCCCGCACCGCGCGACTGCGACCCGTCCTACCCGACCGTCTGCATCCCGTCGGCCCCGCCGGACCTCGACTGCGGCGACATCCCGCACAAGAGGTTCCCGGTGCGTGCACCGGACCCGCACGGCTTCGACGGCAACGACAACGACGGTGTCGGCTGCGAGAGCTGACCCGTCCTTCCCGCCGCGGCCGGCCTCGAACGTGGATCGGGCCGGCTGCGGCGCATCAGCGCCGGGTGAGCGCGCGGAAGAGGCGGTGCTCGGCCGAGTGGGGAGTGGCCCGCGAGGTCGCCTCCGGGTGGTGGCGGGCCAGCAGCACGACGCCGAACATGGCGATCAGTGCCCCGGCCGCCATCCCCAGGCCGGTGACCCCGCCCGCGTCGGCGGTCTCGTCGAGCAGCCCCATCGCGATCGCCGCGGCGACGAGCGGGCTCAGCACCGTCTGGCAGCCGACGACGACGTCCGGCGGCCCGCTGGCGTAGGCGAGCTGGATGAACCAGGAGCCGATCGCGAACGAGGCCACCAGCGCCGTGGCCGACAGCGGCGACACACCGGCGAACCCGTTCGTCTGGAACGTGTACGTCACGTCCCGCACCAGCACCGACACCAGCCCGTACGCCGCGCCGGCGCCCGTCGCGAGCAGCACGCACCGCACGATGCCGTCGCGCAGCGCGCCGATCCCGCCGAACAGCAGCACCACGCCCGCGATGATCTGGCACGCCATCAGCACCGCCGGCTCGGGGAACACCACCGGGCTCGCGTGCCCGGACGCCAGCGCGACGAAGACCGCGACGCCGAGCGTGCTCGCGATGACCGCCACGATCGCCGTCGCGTCGAGCCGCTCGCCGGACGCGCGGGCGTTGAGGACCGCGACCGCGGGCAACGCGAGCACCACGATCGGCGCGACGATCGTGACCGGCGCGAGCGCCAGGGCCAGGATCTGCAGCATCGCGCACGCGGTCAGCACCGCGACGCCGAGCAGCCACGAGCGGTTGTGCACGAGCCGGGCGATCCCCCGCAGGCCGAGGCCCTTGTCCTGGGTCTCGTTGCGGACGCCTCGGTGCTGCAGCTGGGCACCGATCGCGCTGCACAGCGCGCCGAGCACGGCGAACGCTATGGCGAGCGGAATCATCCGGCGACCTCGACTCTCGCTGGCTCCCTGCGCTCGCGGGCGGAACTGACAACGACACGCAACAGGCGCACCGCGAGTGCCATCAACATCAGCATCTCAAGCCCGAACAGCGCTCGCTGTACGAGACCGGAGAAACCTCGTCCGTCCAGCACACCAGGAATCGCCAGGCTGGGGAAGATGTCCGGCAGGCGTGTCGCGAGGTAAGCGGCCGCGAGGCCCATCGCGACCATCGCCATCCGCCGCACCACCCGTGCCGTGCGCGCCCACCGATCGTCGGTGGCCAGCCGCCGCGCGAGGCTCAGCCCGGCCAGCGGGAGGCTGACGAACAGAGACGCGCCGGCGACCTGGTGGATCAGCCCGGACGTGCTCACGATCGACTTGCTGTTGTCCGTCGGGAAGATCGCGCACAGGGTGAGGCTGGCGCACCAGATCCCGAAGAACGCCGTCGACGCGCCGCCCAGCCGGATGCCCTGCACCCACATGCCGGTGAGCATCAGCACCGTGCCGAGGGCCAGCACCGTCGCCGAGGTGGCGAACTCCTCACGGCCGTCGCCGTAGAAGACGTAGTAGCTGACCGCCCGGGAGAACGGATCGACCTCGTGGGCGAAGTGGATGTTGAGGTAGGTCATCATCGCCAGCGACCGCACCAGCGCGATGAGCGAGAGCAGCGACAAGCAGGCGGACAGGAACAGGAACCCGCTCAACCACGGCCCCCGCCTCGCCCCTCGCTCCACCGCCCCGCCAGCTCGCTCCAGCCCGCCGGCTCGCATCGAGAGTCCGTCGGCTCGGTCCAGCGTTCCGCCGGTTCGCTCCGTTGGCCCGTCGGCTAGCTCCTCCGGCCCGTCGATTCGCTCCGCTGGGCCGTCGACTGGTGCCGCAGCTCGGTTGGCTCGCTTCGAGAGTCCGCCGGCTCGCACCACCGGTCCATTGGTTCGAGCGGGCCCGTCGGCTCGTGCCGGCGGTCCGTCCACTGGCTCCACTGGCAAGTCGGCTCGTGCCGGAGGTTCGTTGGCCCGCTCCGAGAGCCCGTTGGCCCGGCCCGGCGTTCCGTCGGCTCGCTCCGCTGGCCCGCCGGCTCGCTCCGCAGGTTCGTTGGCTCGCGCCGCGGGTCGGTTGGCTCGCTTCGCCGATCCGTTGGCTCGCCCCCGCGATCCCCCGGTCGTCGCCCGTGTGCCGTCGGTTAGTCCCGTGGAGTTGTCGGTTCTCCCCGCTGATCTGGAGGACACGTCCATGGCTCTCCCCACGCCATCTGTGTTCACTTGTGATCAACGCATGGTTCCCCCTCAAGATTCCCGTATGTGAACTGAGAGCGCCCTCAGCTCAGCTGATCATGTACCCGGTCGGGTGACGGTCCCGGCCTGCCGGCGGCGTGTGTCAGCTGTCCCAGATCTGCACCCCGCGGACCAGGTATGGCGCCTCCGGCACGTACGTGCCGCCGCCCGGGTAGGTGTCGAACTCGCCTTCGGTATCGCACTCGCGCCCCTGGTAGACGGTGACCGGCCGCGTGGTGCGGTTGGCGAACGAGCGCCCGTCCGCGCCCTCGGGCAGCGGTACGCACTCGCCGGGGTTGGTGTTCTCGAGCGCCACCCGGACGATCGCGCCTCCGTAGTCCTCGTTCGGCCAGATGCAGAACTCGCCCCGCTCACACACGGTCGGCTCGGTGGCGCCGGCGACGCCGGCGCCTGTAGCCACCGCGGCACCCGCTGCCGCCACGACGGTGATGACGCGTCCGATCGTGTTCCTCATCGTCATTCCTTTCCCTGCGATCCCGCCGCGGCCGAACTGACCGCGATGAGTCGAGAATGCCCGGGAAGGAACGAATGGCAAAACGGCTATCCACAGGCACCGAGTTATCCACAGCCGACGTCGCACACCCCATTTCCGTCACCCCCACCCGATAGAATGGAGTCACGGGGTGCCCCCGGAGAGGGTGGGGGCTGTCGGCCGCATGTGCGTGCGTGCATGCGTGGACGGGCGGGGCGCGCGGGGCGTGGCGTGGTGTGGTTGGGTGCGGGCGGAAGTTCTTTTGTGGGGCGGAGCTGGGTGTAGCGGACGGTCCGGTTGGGACGATCACCGTGGCGGTCGGGCAGACCGCGTGTGCCGTTGGATGTCTCCGCCAACGTGCGGACCGCGGCCGGTCACGGGGCTGATGTCGTTGTGCTGCCGGAATTGTTTCTAACGGGTTACGAGCTTTCCGAAATCGTCGGAGATGTCGGGCAGAACGCCGTCGAATTCGGCGACCCTCGGCTCGAGATGCTCGCTCGGGCCTGCGCCGACACTCGCACCGCCGTCGTCGCCGGGGCGCCCACTCGGCACGGTGACGACGTCCGCATCTCCGCCCTCGTCCTCGGCCGGGGACGGCCGGCCACCGCCCGGTACGACAATCAGCACGTCACCGAGAAGGAACGCGCCGCGGTTTCTACGACCGCGACGAAGACCCCGACGACATCTCCCCCCACAGGGCGCGGGACAACGGCATGTACGTCGCCCTCGCCGACCACTGCGGGCCCTACCGGGCCAAACGAAGGCAGCGGCCATAGCCCGGTCAGACACCCGGACGGGACACTCCTCGCCGGCACCCGAGCAGACCTCGGAATCGCCGTCGCGAAGGTCACGCTCTGGCGGCGCCGCGCCGGTTGTCGCGGACCGCTTCGATCACGTCGTCGTCCCAGCGGTGCGTGCGCATCAGCTTGTACCGCTCGCACGCGACCCACATGTACGCCTCGGCCTCGGTCTGCGTCTCGATCATCCCCGCCTGCCGCAGCATGCGCACCACCGGCACGAACTCGTCGTCGTGCCAGCGTCGGGCGACATCCGAACGGTCGAGGAACCGGCCCTCGTCCTGCATCAGCCGGAAGCCCCACGCCTCGATGGCCTCGGCCAGCTCCGCGTAGTCCCACGGATCGACCAGCTCGATCGCCCCGCGTGCCTCGCCGGTCAGCGGCACCCGGTCCAGGAAGATCCGCCGGTAGTCCTTCACCAGCAGGTCGCCGCGGTACCGCACACCCTCCGGCGAGAGCCGCGTCGTCACCTCGGTGACATACGCGTCGATTGTCTTCAGGCCGAGCGCGTGCGCCACCGACACGCGATGGTGGCCGTCCTCCACGAAGTGCATGTCGCCGACCCGGTACACCTCGATCGGCGGCACCGACTCGCCTCGCCGCTGCGCCAGCGCCAGCCGCTGCCAGCGCTCCCGCACCTGCCCGCTCGTCGGGCGGAACCGGCGGTCGAACTCGCGGGACCGGTCGACGGTGCCCACGATCGAGTCCAGCGTGATCACCTGCAGGCCCAGCCGCCGCTCGCCGGTGCGGCCGAGCGCGGCCACGACCTCGTCGAACGGCAGCATGATGTTCACGTCGTCCGGCGAGCGGCGCAGCCACTGGGCCAGCCGCGACATCACCTGTCGCCGGCGCACCCGGAGAAAGTCGTTCTCGGCGTCCGCCGCCGGGAAGCCCGTGTCACGATTCATCACTACCCCCCGCATCGGGTACGTCCAGGATGCGGTAGCCGACCGTGTTGACGATACGTGTTTTTCCTATCTCCCGGTCCGGCACCGGCTGCCCGTGCGGGTGAATGTGTCCGTGCAGCATGAGGTTGGGTCGCAGGCGCTCGACGACCGTGTGCAGGCAGGCGAAACCGCGGTGCGGCGGGTCGTCCCGGTCACCGCAGTCCTTGGGCGGGGAATGGGTGAGCAGCACGTCCACCGGGCGCCCGTCCCGGCGCTCCAGGCGAGCCGCCGTCCGCACCACCTTCGCCGCCCGGCGCGCCTGCTGGCGCTCGGTCCACTGGTTGGGACCGTTGTTGTAGCGGATCGACCCGCCGAGCCCGGCGATCCGCAGGCCGGCGACGTCGACGACCTGCGCGTCCGCGTTCACCCCGCCGGTCGGCCCTGGCCACTCCACGGGGAGCCCGTCGCGGATCCACAGCCCGCGGCGCTCGTGGCCGGACAGGTCCGCGTCGTGGTTGCCGGGCACGTACACACAGGGCCTGTCCAGCTCGTTCGACAGGTACTCGAGATAGTCGAACGGCAGGTCACCAGCGCCGATCACCAGCGCGACGTCTCCGGCACGCTTGCGGACCCAGTCGGTCCAGAGCGGCTCGACGACCTCGTCGGAGACGCACAGTACTTTCGGCACGCCACCGAGCGTACGGACGCACGCGTCCGGTCAGGCTAGTGCCGTCACTGCGTGCAACCCATTACCCTCAGACACGAATGTCGGGGAACTTGCAGGGAGCTGACACGGATGGTGGACCAGCCGAACGCGGGGACCGGTGCGAACGCCGGCTCATCTGACTTCTACGTCAGTGGTGGGGTGAACTGGCCGGGGTTCACTCTGGAAGAGCTCGTGGCCATGGTCGCCCAGCAGGCGAGCGTGCCGCAGCTGGAGCGCCTGGCGCTGGACTGGCGCGACGCCGGCGACGGCATCGCGGACACCGCCGACTACCTCGCCGACGCGCTCGACGACCTGATGAACTACTGGTCGGGCGCGTCCGCGGAGAAGGCCAGGACGACCGTGGCCCTCAACGCGCAGTGGGTGTCGGACCTGGGTAGCACCGCCCGGAACATGGGCGCCCCGATCGACGAGGCGGCGGGCGCGCTCAAGGCCGCACAGGAGGCCATGCCCATGCTCCCGTCGACCGCGGCGGTCGCCCAGCCGGGCTCGGCGCCGATCAACGCGGAGCAGGCCGCCGCACTCACCGGCAGCCCGATGGGCGCCGCGCTGGGCGCCACCGCGGCCGGATCGCGCAGCGCGTTCGCGGCGCAGGCCGAGCAGGCCGAGTCCAAGCGGGTCGCGGTGGAGACCATGCAGCGGTTCGAGCGCGCCACGATCGGCATCGACCGGTCCACCCCGGTGTTCCTCGGGCAGAACGACGAGCTGGTGCCGCGCGAGGACGGCCTGATCCTCGACCCGGAGTCCGGCGAGTGGGTCAAGGAAGTCACCACGGTCACCGGCGTCGACATGCGTTGGGACCTGCTCACCAGGCTGCCCCTCGACGCCACGTCCGCCGCTCGCGCGGCCGGTGACCTCGCCGGCAGCAACATGGGCCTGATCAGCGGCAGCTTCACCGGCGTCGGCGGCATCGGCGGCGGTTCCGGCGGGATGAACCTGGGTCCGATCTCCGGCGGTTCGTCGTCCCTCGGCGGCATCGGCGGCGCCAGCCCCGACTCGGTCGGCGGCGCCGTGCCGGCGCGTGGTGGCGTGCCGACGTCGCCGGCGGGTGCGGTCATCGGCGGGGCGAACGCCGCGCACGGTGGCGCGATGGGTGCGGCGCCGATGGGTGCCGGCATGGGCGGCATGAGCGCGGCCGCGCAGGCGCACCGCCGAAGGGTTCCGTACGACGCCGACGACCCGTTCGACACGGGTCAGAAGGCCTCGCCACCGGTCATCGGCCTCTGAGCCGCAGCACGCCCAGCTAGGGGATCAGCGCCATGGCAGCAGACAACTTCTTCGCGGCGCAGCCGCAGCCAGTTCCGGTGGACCAGGCGGCCGCGGCCGACCAGGCCGTGTTCGCCGACCAGGCCGCCGCCGACCAGGCGTTCTTCGCCGGTCAGCCTGCCGTGCTGACCGGCGACCTCGCGGCTCCGACGCCGGCTCCGCCGCCCGCGATGCCCGTGTCCGTGCC